>NZ_JPOC01000040.1 GCF_000738775.1 Prescottella defluvii | reverse complement strand
CGCCGACGCCGGTTTCCGCACCGTCGCGGTCGACCTGCGTGGCTACGGCGACACCGACACCCCTCCCCGCGGATACGACGGCTGGACCCTCGCCGGGGACATCGCGGGACTGATCCGGGCGATGGGCCACACCGACGCCACCCTCATCGGCCACGCCGACGGTGGACTGGTCTGCTGGGCCACCGCCCTGCTGCATCCGCGGCTCGTGCGGTCGATCGGCCTGATCAGCTCGCCACACCCGATCGCGCTCGAGCAGTCCGTCCGGAAGGACCGGCGCCAGCGGTCGGCGTTGCTGCCGACATTCCTCGACTACCAGGTGCCGTGGCGCCCGGAGCGGCGACTGGTCCGCGACGACGGCGCCGAGGTCGAACGTCTCCTGCGTGCCCGATCCGGTCCGGCGTGGCCGCAGTCGGACGAGTTCCCCGACGTCGCCCGACGCCTCCGATCCGCGATCCAGATCCCCCGGGTCGCGCATTCGGCGCTGGAGTACCAGCGGTGGGCCTTCCGCAGCCAGTTCCGCCCCGACGGCCACCGCTTCATGGCGGCGATGGATCAGCAGGTGGAGATCCCGGTCCTGCAGATCCACGGCGCCCTCGACCCCTACGTCCTCGCCCGGACCGTCGAACGCTCCACCGACCACGCACCCGGCCAGCAGTTGCACCGCATCGCGGACGCCGGCCACTTCGCCCACCAGGAGTGCCCCGACGAGGTCACCGCGGAACTGACACGTTTCGCGCTCGCGACCCGCTGAGACCGGCGGCTCCCGCCACCGGTCTCAGACGATGCACACCCCGGTCCCGACCGCGGCGGTCGATCCGTTCGCCTGCTCGAGCTGACGGGACACCTCGTCGGCGGTGAGCACGAACCCGGTGTCGCTGTCGTCGACGGCGGCACCGAACACCACACCCAGGACCTGCCCCTGCTCGTCGACCAGCGGGCCACCCGAGTTGCCCTGCCGGATCGACCCACGCACGGTGTAGACCTCGCGCTCGACGGTGCCGGACCGGTAGATGTCGGGCCCGCGCAGATCCAGGACCTCACGGATCCGGGCGGCGCTGGCGGTGTACGGCCCACCTCCCGGGTAGCCGAGGACGATGGCGCTGTCGCCGGTCCGCGCCTGCTCCGGAGCGAAGGTGAGCGGCGCGGCGCGCAGCCCGGGCACGTCGAGGACCGCGACGTCCACTGCCGGATCGAACACCACGACGCTGGCGTCGAGGGGCCCGTCGACGGTGTCGACGGTGACCGCCGACGTTCCGGCGACGACGTGCGCGTTGGTCATGACCCGCTCGGGGCCCACCACGAATCCGGAACCTTCGAGCGCCTTCTGGCAGCTCGGTGCGACACCCCGGATCCGCAGCACACTCGACTGCAGGCGCTGCGCCACCGGGCTCGCGAGCACACTCGCGTCCGGCGGCTCGACGTTCGTGATCGGTGTACGGCCGAACGGACCGATGACGTCGGGCAGACCGGAGGTGTCGAGCAGTGCCGAGAACTCGCTGGGGACCTGGCGCAGCCAGTCCGGGGCGACGTCGTCGACGGCGGTGAGCACCTTCGATCCGCGGACCGCGCCGGCGACGTTGGACTGGTTCGACGACGTGAGCGGGATCGCGAGCAGCCAGGCCGCGACCAGCACCGCCGTCAGCTGCAGGCCGGCACCGACGAAACTGTCCACCGACCGGGCGACGGGGCTGTGCATGCCGCTGCGGGCCGCCCGCCCCAGCACCATGCCCGCGACCTCGCCGATCACGACGAGCGCGACGATCAGCGCGATGCCGGCCAGGACCCGCATCCGGCCCTCGTCCACGTGGACCAGGACGTGTGGGGCGATGAGGATGCCGGCCACGGCACCGAGCACGACGCCGAGGAACGCGAGCGCCGACGCGACCGCACCCTGCCGCCACCCCGACGACGCCGCAAGCAGCGCCACCAGGATCACGGCCAGATCGATCCAACCCGACCCGCTCAACGCTCCCCCATTCCTCGCCCCGGACGGAGATGCCCGGGATCGGTGTTGTCCAGCCCGCTGTCCACCTGAGTGAGCGTGGCATCGAGGTCTCGGATGTCGCGATGGTCCCACTCGAGTTCCCAGCCGGACACGGCCAGGAGTCCGGCGAGCACGCCCGCAGTGAATCCCCACACGAGCATTCCGTCGACCTCGAACGCGGGACCCTGGTAGCCGGCGCGGTGCCGGACCTGGAACCGGTTGTCCGGGTCGATCAGGTCCCGCACCGGCACCCGCACCACCCGCTCGGCCTCGGCGGGGTCGACGACACCGACGGGGCTGGGGTCACGCCAGAAGGCGAGCACGGGGGTGACGTCGAACCCGGACGGCGGGATGAAGATCTCCGGCAGCATCGCGAGCGGTTGGACGCCGCTGCGCACGAGGCCGGTCTCCTCCTCCGCCTCCCGCAGCGCGGTGTCGACGGGGCCGTCGTCCTCCGGGTCGGCCGCACCACCGGGGAACGCGACCTGCCCGCTGTGCTGCCGCATGGTCGACGCCCGCTGGGTGAGCAGGACGTCGGCGTCGGCGGGCAACCCGCCCACGGCGAGCGGATCGGACTCGTGCGAACCGCCGAACAGCACCAGCACCGCCGCGGGCCGCACCGGCGCGCCCTTCGGCGCTCGCCGGTTCAGGATCGGGTTGACGCGGTTGGGGTCGGCGGGGAGGGTGCTGGTCACCGCGCGGAGCCATTCGGGTGCCGCACCGGGCTGCGGGCTCAGGGAACTCGGGCTCATGCGGCGACGCCGAGGTACTGCTCGACGACGTCGGCGATCTCATCGGTGCTCCGGAACGGCTGGGGCAGGATCTTCGCGACGGTGCCGTCCGGTCGGATCAGTACGGACACCGGCAGCACGGCCGGGGAGCCGACGGCCGCCTGCACCCGCACCGCGCCGTCCTGGACGCCGGGCAGGTGCACGTCGTATTCGGCGAGTCGTGCGAGCGCGTTGGCCTCGTTGGAATCGGTGTGCACCGTCAGAACGGTAACCGCGTCGCCCGCGCGGTCCGCATATTGCTGGAGATACGGCAGTTCCTCCCGGCACGGCCCGCACCAGTAGGCCCAGATGTTCAGCAACACGGGCTTGCCGGCGAGTGCGCCGCCGAGGTCGACGCGACTGCCGTCACCGAGGCACTCGAGTGTGATGCCCTTCAGGACGGAACCGTCCGGTGCGGGACCGGTGGCTGTGGGGCACGCCGCGAGTGCGGCCTCGGCGCGGAGGGGGGCGAGGGCCTCGGGGGTGTCTGCACTCCGACGCTCCTGCTGCGTGGCCGGACGATTCGCACCGGGGTAGTCCCCGATCTGCTGCTCGTCGTTGCCCCCGCGTGGCCAGATCGCCACGATGAGCGCCGCCACCACCACGAGCGCGGCGAGGCTCCACCGCGCGGCATTCGAGATCCGCATACTGCTCACATACCTGCCAGTTCCAGAAGGTGCTCGGTCTCGGGCCCCTTCACCAGTGCGGCCGCCGCCACCGGATCCGTGGGACCGGCACCGAAGGACGGGCAGTCCTTCGCGAGCACGCACACACCGCACGCGGGTTTGCGCGAGTGACAGACCCGGCGCCCGTGGAAGATCACGCGGTGCGACAGATCGGTCCACTCCTTGCGTTCGAAGAGGGCCCCGACCGCGTGCTCGACCTTCACCGGGTCGGTCTCCTCGGTCCACTTCCATCGCCGGACGAGGCGTCCGAAGTGCGTATCGACTGTGATTCCCGGCACGCCGAACGCGTTCCCGAGGACGACGTTGGCCGTCTTGCGGCCGATCCCCGGCAGCGTCACGAGGTCCTTCAACTTATCGGGAACCTCGCCGTCGTAGCGCTCGAGCAGCGCCTGTCCGAGGCCGATGATCGAGTTCGCTTTGTTGCGATAGAAACCGGTCGACCGGATGTACTCCTCGAGCTCGATCCGGTCGGCCTCGGCGTAGGCGCGGGCGTCCGGGTAGCGCGCGAACAACGCGGGAGTGACCTGGTTGACCCGCACATCCGTGCACTGGGCCGACAGGATCGTCGCGACCGTCAGCTCGAGCGGGGTCGTGAAGTCGAGCTCGCAGTAGACGTGCGGAAACGCCACCTTCAGACGACGGTTCATCCGCCGTGCGCGGCGCACGAGGGCGAGCCGGGACTCGCCCGTCGCGGCGGCACCCGTGCCCTGATCCGGGTCGTCAGTTGAGGTCGCATGCACCTCGACAACTCTACGTACCCGGCATTCGATCGGATTCCGGACTGTGTCGATTCTGAGACCTTCGCAGTGTTTACTTCCCGGTATGCAAGGTCTGGCTGTGGTGCTGTTCCCGGTGCTGCTCATGTTGTTCGCATTGGCGATGGAGCGCGTCGAGTTCCGGCTCCGACGTCTCACCGTCCGCGAGCAGGAGGTCGAGGAGTTCCTCGACCAGGCCAGCCAGGACGAGGTGGCGACCCTGGCGAACGAGGGGTTCCCGCACGCGTTGGCCCGGTTCAACCGTCGCCGGAAGCGGGGCGGCCGAGCCGACGGCGACGCCGCCGACGACACGGACGAGTTGGAGAACACGGAGAGCACCCGCCGCGCCAGCTGATCCCCACGCCGGACGACCGGTCCGATTCCTATTCGAGAGCCCCTCCGTGAACAGTGCGGGACGGGATTTTCGCAAAGTTGTAGAACTCTACGTGGTGTCCGTGACTCGTCCCACAGCGATGGCAAGTAGACTTTGTACTCGTACTCGTTGCATGAGACTCCCGTCGACGTGCAGCAATTTGCATTGATGAACAGTTTTTCCAAAGGAGCGCACGTGGACGAGGTCCTGGCCAGAGCCGGCATCTTCCAAGGAGTCGAGCCCTCGGCGGTGGCTGCGCTGGTCAAGCAGCTCCAGCCTGTCGATTTCCCGCGCGGGCACGTCATCTTCAACGAGGGCGAGCCCGGCGATCGCCTCTACATCATCGTTTCCGGCAAGGTGAAGCTCGGACGCCGTTCCCCGGACGGCCGCGAGAACCTGCTGACGATCATGGGTCCGTCGGACATGTTCGGCGAGCTGTCGATCTTCGACCCGGGCCCGCGCACGTCGACCGCGACCACGGTCACCGAGGTTCGCGCCGTGAGCATGGACCGCGACGCCCTCAAGTCGTGGATCGACCAGCGCCCGGAGATCGCGGAGCAGCTGCTGCGCGTCCTCGCGCGTCGCCTGCGTCGGACCAACAACAACCTCGCGGACCTGATCTTCACCGACGTCCCCGGTCGTGTCGCGAAGGCACTGCTGCAGCTCGCGCAGCGCTTCGGCACCCAGGAGGCCGGTTCGCTCCGCGTCACGCACGACCTGACGCAGGAAGAGATCGCCCAGCTCGTCGGCGCCTCCCGCGAGACCGTGAACAAGGCCCTGGCCGACTTCGCGCACCGCGGCTGGCTGCGCCTCGAGGGCAAGAGCGTCCTGATCTCCGACTCGGAGCGTCTGGCGCGTCGCGCTCGCTGATCGCCTCCGGCGTCGGCACCTGAACAATCGAAGCCGCCCTGTCCCACACCGGACAGGGCGGCTTCGCTGCTTCCCGGCCACGTCCGATATAGCAGGAAGGACATATCTCGAGTCCGATTTCGCATTCGACAGGCATTCGCACGCGCCCGAGGATGGGACGGTGACCGACCCGCAGATCGACGCGGACTACAACGTCCGCAACACCGTCTCCCCTCAACTGTTCGACGCGACCGTGGAGGAGTATCGACGGCGCTCGCGGGAGACCGTCGACGGACTCGACGGATTCGCCGATCTTCGCTTCGATCCCGACAGCACCGAACGCCTCGACGTCTGGGGAACCGGACCGGGACTTCGTCCGGTGTTCGTGGCCGTCCACGGCGGGTACTGGCGGGCGCTGTCGCGGCACCACACCGCGTTCATGGCGCGCATGCTCGACGACGCCGGGATCGCCACCGTCGCGGTCGACTACGGACTAGCACCCCACACGCCGCTCGAGGAGATCGTCCGGCAGGTCCGGGCGGCGGTCGCCTGGGTGTACCACCACGGTGCCGAGCACGGACTCGACCGGGACCGGATCGTGGTGGGGGGCAGCTCCGCCGGCGGTCACCTGACCGCCACCACGATGGTGTCCGGGTGGCAGGCCGATTTCGGACTGCCCGACGACGTCGTGCGCGCCGCGATGCCGATCAGTGGACTGTTCGACATCCGCCCGCTCGTGAACTCGTTCGCCAACGAGTGGCTGGGTCTGGACGACGCCCGTGCGAGCGCCCTGAGCCCGATGCTGCAGACCGATCGTGTGGGCCCGCGCGCGGTGATCGCGGTCGCGGAGCACGACGGCGTCGGCTTCCTCGAGCAGAGCCGGATGTTCCACGGCGCGTGGGCGCGTCGGTCGGAGAGCGAACTGCTGGTTGTGCCCGACCGCAACCACTACGACATCTTCCTCGATCTCGCCGAACCGGACTCTGCACTCAGTCGCGCACTGCTGGGGTTGTTCGCCGGTCTCGACGACCCGTCCTGACACGATGGCGGTACGCGAAAGCTGCTTCACCGCAATACAGTTGCGCATCGCAACCACCAAATCGCTGACGGTATACGCGGGACAGGGACGTCGCTAGGATTCCCTCATGGACATGCCCAAACTGCTGGACGGGCGCCTCAAGCTCCGCCACCTGCTCCTCGTCGACGCACTGACCAGTCAGGGCAGCGTCGTCGCCGCGGCCGCGGCACTCCATGTCACCCAGCCGGTCGCGACGCGGAGCCTGCACGACATCGAGTCCATTCTCGGCGTCTCCCTGTACGACCGGGGGCCTCGTGGAATCACTCCGACGATCTTCGGCGAGGCGTTCACCGCACATGCCCGCGCGGTGATCGCGCAGCTCACGCAGGCCGGTCGGCACGTCGTCGAACTCGCGGACGCCGACCGCGGAACGGTCGTCGTAGGAACACATCTCGCCGGCTCGAACGTTCTTCTACCCGGCGCCATCGCCCGACTCAAAGCCGAGCGACCGCTGTTGACCGTCGTGGTCCGAGAGGGCACGCCCGAGATGCTGCTCACCGAACTGCAGTCCGGGCGCATCGATCTCATCGTCGGCAGGCTCACCTCCCCCACCGACGACATGGCCGTGCGGCGCACGCTGTACGCCGAATCGGTGGAACTCGTAACACGGCGGGGACACCCGCTCGCGGACCGCAGCGGAATCCAACTGAGCGATCTCACGGAGTACCCGTGGATCCTCCCCGGTGTCGAGACGGCGCTGCGCCGTGAACTCGAGGAGTTCTTCGCCCGCAACAGCCTCGCACTGCCCGAGAACCGTGTGGAGGCCACATCGTTCCTGACGGTGCGCCAATTGCTGCTCGAGACCGACATGGTCGCGGTGCTCCCCAGCCTGATCCCGCGGGACGACGCCCGGCTCACCACGCTGCCGATCACGCTGGATCCGATCGGGCACAGCGTCGGCATAACGCTCTCGGCGGGGCGCACCCTCAGTCCGTCCACGTCCGCGCTGGTGGATTTCCTCGCCGAGTTCGCGTCCGAGATCGCGCCCGACCGGACCTGACTTGGAACGAGCCGGAGCCGCCCACCGAGATGGTGGACGGCTCCCGTTTCCCGATACAGTTCGGGGGCTCCCGGTCAGTCGCGACGGTACCGGCCCGAGCGCACGACGTCGGAGGCCGGATCAAGCGAGTACCGCGAGCCGCGCCGGGATACCCGGCTCGCCGATGTTCCGGCGAAGTGCGCCGTTTGCAGGACCACACCCCGATCCACCACATCCGTGAGAATCTGCTGCCGGGTGGCGGCCGCGCGCGCCGGGTCGACGCAATAGCGCGTACTCGTCTCGGGAGACACCAGCTGGAGTGGGTGGTGCAGCAGGTCGCCGGCGAGGAGCAGCTCGACATTCCTCCCCAGGACCCGCACACACAGGTTTCCCGGGGTGTGTCCAGGCGCATCGACGAGCTCGATGTACCTGCCGATCTTGCGCCCACCGTGGGCGAACTCGAGGAGATCGTGTGCGACCAGCGGGTGAACGCTGTCGCGAAGGTAGTCGCCGGTCCGCGTCATGGCGGCCTGCCCGTCCGGACCGGACCAATAGTCCAGCTCCCGCTTCGAGACGAGATGTCGCGCCCGATCGAACACCGGCGCCCATTCCCCCTCCGCGGGCCGCGTCGTCCACCCGACGTGGTCCACGTGCAGATGGGAGAGCACCACCGTCGAGACGTCTTGCGGGGCGAAGCCGGTGGCAGCGAACTCACCGAACCACGACTCGTCGAGGTGGTCGAACTGGCGCCGGGCCCGGTCCTTGCCCGATCCCACGCAACCGTCGACCAACACCACCTCGTCCGGCGTGACGACCAGGAAGGCCTGGATCGCGTAGATCAACTGCCTTGTCTGCGCGTCGAACCACTGGTCTTCGAAGCACCAAACGGAACGGGGCAGATCCAGTCCGGGGAAGAACTCCTCGACGTCGATCAGGAGCCTGGGGTTCTCCACCAGCGGCACGACGACCACATCACCGAGGTCCAACCAGTGCGGGTTCAGGTTGGCAGGCGCGGACCGCGAAGACGGCGTATGTCGGTCGGGGAAATTACACATCGTCGAGTCCACTCCAGGTCATGAGAGTCTTCCGGGCAGGCCCAGTGTCGGTCACTGGCCGACCTTCACGTCGCCGTCCGCGCTCGTGGAACGAATGGTGGAGGCCGCCTCGGACGCCTTACTCGACCGGTCGAGGGCCGCTGCGCAGAACACTGCGACCAGCACGGGGACCGCGGCGAGGAACAGCACGATGTTCTGAGCGGACACCGCGAGAGAAATCAGGACGCCGGCGATAGCGGGGCCGACGATGGACCCGATTCGTCCGATAGCTGCCGACCATCCGACCCCCGTCGTGCGCGAACCGGCCGGATACACCGAAACAGCCATCGTGAGTTGTCCGATCTGGCCGGATGTGATTCCGGCGCCTGCCCCCAGCAGAAGGAAGAGAACCATCATCCGACCCGGGTCGGAGAACGCAATCGCCGCAGTGCAGACAACCCCGATGACAGGCATCACCATCAGCGCCCGGGCAATACCGACCCGAGCAGTGAGGGGCAGCAGTACGAGCCCACCGATGATTCCTCCGAAGCTCATGAATGCCAACCCGATCGGGGCCTCCGAGGCATCGAAACCGAATTCGACCAGAAGGGTGGGGGTCCACGAGGTGAGAGTGTAGGCGGCGATGAAAACGAGGAAGGAGAAGCACCACAGGTAGATCGTCTTCGGACGGACGCGCTCATCGAAGAGTCGCGAGACCTTCGCGGAGGCCGCAGTGTCCGCCGGGGCCCCGGGCTCGGCCTGCCCATTCATCGCCGACGCGACGAGGACGGCCACCGGGATCGCCGCGAGACCGCCGGCCCAGAGCATTCCTCCGGTCCCCGCGTTCTCGATGAGGTACCGACCGAACACACCACCCAGGGTCAGGCCCGCGGCCAACCCCAATGTGACACCCACCGAGATCCTCTGACGGATGCGTTCCGGGTTCAGACTCGTCGTCAGGGACACCGCGACGGGCAGCACGATTCCGATCGCGATTCCCGTGGCCAGCCGGACGATGCCGAGGAGCGGAATCGACTGGGTGGCGAGAACAGCGGCGCTGAGCAGGGAGAAGATCGACGTACCCGCGACCCCGGCCACCAGAACCCTGCGCGGAGAATACCGAGCCCCCAGAGAACCCGCCGACATATATCCCGCAACCACTCCCGCGTTCGTCAGCACGAGCGGAAGTGTGAACTCGGCCGACGGCAGGCCCCATTCCTTGGCCAGAGCGGGGACCGTGGCTGCGAGAGCCGCCGTGTCGAATCCGTCGACCAGCACGGCTAGAAATCCCGCAAGAATTACCATCCAGCGAACTCGCAACGCCGGCGGTTGACTCGTTGTAGTGCTCATACCATTTCCTCACTGATTCGGTAGCAAGTACTCCGACGCCGGAAAGGAATTCCGGCGACTACTGGATACAAGCGTGACCGGAGTGACGTATTACACACAAATGCCTGTTCCCTTCTGTGCCATACCTTTACGACATAACTCCGGAGGGAGACGTCTCGTGTCCACTCTTGTCAGTCGAGCCCGAGGAACCGCACAGCATTCCCGCGCTGGATCAGATCCCGTGCGGACGCGTCCAGGAACTCGCTCTTGCGCACGACCTCCCCGACCGGGCGCTCTCCCAGCGGGTACGGGTAGTCGCTGCCCACCATGACGCGGTCCGCGCCGACGGTGTCGACCAGCAGGCGCAGTGCGCGGTCGTCGAAAACGACGGAGTCCACGTAGAACCGGCCGAGGTAGTGCGACGGCGGCATCTCGGAGGTACCGATGATGTCGTTGCGCCGGTGCCAGGCGTTCTCCATCCTGCCGAGCCAGAACGCGAACGATCCACCGCCGTGGGCGAACCCGATCTTCAGCCGGTCGTCGATCCGGTCGAAGACGCCGCCGAGGATCAGGGCGAGGATCGACAGGTGTGTCTCGGCCGGCATCGCGGTGAGCCACTGCGCCATCCACCGGTCCAGGCGCGGCGACGAGTCCATGTCCCAGGGATGCACGAACACCGGGACGTCGAGCGACGCGCAGTGCTGCAGGAACGTCACCACACCCTCGCTGTCGAGGTCGCGGTCACCGACGTGGTTGCCGATCTCGACGCCGCGATGCCCATTGGCGACGCAGCGTTCCACCTCACGACAGGCCGCGTCGGCGTCCTGCAGCGGCACCTGACAGAACGGGATCAGCCGGTCCGGGGCGGGGGCGACGATGTCGAGCGCGAGGTCGTTGAAGATCCGCGAGATGCGGGTGGCCTGGTCGCCGGTGCGGCCGTAGTTGAAGAAGGCCGGGGTCGGGGAGACCACCTGGGTCCGGACACCGTCGGCGTCCATGTCCCGCAGCCGGGTCTCCGCATCCCAGGCGTCGGCCTGGA
This sequence comes from Prescottella defluvii, assembly GCF_000738775.1. GTDB lineage: Bacteria > Actinomycetota > Actinomycetes > Mycobacteriales > Mycobacteriaceae > Prescottella > Prescottella defluvii. The sequence goes on along the minus strand of NZ_JPOC01000040.1, from coordinate 101,311 downwards.
TACGACGGAACTCCTTGGAGCCCATCATGATGACGGCCTCCGACTCGCTCTCGACCCGCAGCCACGGCGCCTCCGGCCCAGCGTCCGCGGTGAGATCGGGCCAGCCCTTGGGCACGTAGTGGGTGTGTATGTCGATGATGCCGCTCACGTCAGCCCTTTCCGGGGTGCAGGGCGCCGCAGTTGTCGCACGTACGCGCCTGCTCGTCCTCGTAGAACTGCACGAACACCGGCGGCAGGTCGGCGACGATGTCGCGCACCTGCAGTTCGATTTCATGGATGAGGTGATTGCAGTCGAGGCAGTACCACTGGAACTGCTCGAGGGTGCCCTCGCGACGCACTCGTTCGATGACCAGACCGATCGAGCCCGCGATTGGCCGCTGCGGCGAGTGCGGCAGATTGCCGGGGAGCAGCCACGTCTCGCCCTCACGGATGTGGACCCGCTGAGGGCCGTCCTCGGTCATGACATCGACGTAGATGTCGCCCTCGAGCTGGTAGAACCACTCCTCGTACGGGTCGAGGTGGTAATCGGTGCGCTGGTTGGGTCCGCCGACGACCTGGACGATGAAGTCGTCGCCGAGCGCCATCGTCTGGTTGTTCACCGGCGGCGCCAGCAGGTGTCGGTTCTCGGCGATCCACTTCTGGAAGTCGATGACGGGCGGGATACTGGTCATGAGTGATCCTTCGTGTCGGCAGAGTTCGTGCGTCGGTCGGCGGGCAGGTACGCCACACCCTGAATTTCGATCAGCAGGTGCGGATGCGGAAGCTGATGCACCGCAACGGTGGTGCGAGTAGGCCCGGTCTCGTCGAACATCTCGGCGTACACCTCGTTGTATCCGCCGAAGTCGTTCATCGACACCAGGTACGAGGTGACCTGGACGAGGTCGCTCAGCTCGGCGCCGACCTCGGCGAGGATCGCCGCGATGTTCTCGATCACCGCGCGGGTCTGCGCCCGGATGTCAAGCGTGGTGGTGCCCATCTCGTCCACCTCGACGCCGACGAACGTGTTGTCCGGCCTCCGCGAACTGGTGCCCGAGACGTACACGAAGTCGCCCGCCTTCTTCACGTGCGGGAAACGTCCGCGCGGGGTCGCGAGGCGCTCGATCACCTTGGCTGCGTTGTCGCTCATGCGATTCCCTCCACCGTCACACTGCCCAGACCGTCGATGTCGCACCGTGCGACCCCCGGGGTGAGCGGGATCGCCGCCGTCGCGGCGCCCGCAAGGACGACGTCACCAGCCCGTAGCGGGATCCGGCGGCGTCGGCTCATGTCGAGCAGTGCGTGCAGGGCGTTGACGGGATCGTCGAGGATCGCGGCGGTCGAGCCGTCGACGGTCTGCCCGCCCGCCTCGAGGTGAACCGCGAGATCGCCGACACCCCGCATGGGCTGCCACGGTCCGATCACGTACGCAGCCGCGGACGTGTTGTCGGCGACCACGTCGGTGTAGGTGAAGCGGAAGTCCCGGTAGCGGGAGTCGATGATCTCCATCGCGGGGGCGACCGCGTCGATGCAGGATTCGATGTCGACGGTCGGATCGTCGAGGTCCACATCCCGCGACAGGCGATATGCGACCTCCGGTTCGATCTTGGGGTGGATGAACCGGCGCAGGTCCACGCCTCCACCGTCCGCGACGCACATCGCGTCGGTGAGCCGGCCGACGATCACGTCGGAGACTCCCATCTGTGCCATCTTCGCCTTGCTCGTGAAGCCGAGCTTGACGCCGACGAGCGTCTCGCCGCGGTCCAGGCGACGTCCGACGAGCGTCTCCTGGATGCGGTATGCGTCGTCGATGTCCACCTCGATTTCGTCGGCGAGGCTGAGGATGTCGTGCACCCCCGTCTGTGCCTCGTCGAGTCGCTGCGCGAGCGCCTCGATCTCGTTGTCACTCAATGTCTTCGATGTCACGGTTCTCGCTCCTGAGGGGTTACAGCGCCACGCACACGTTGGTCGGCTCGGTGTAGAAGTGCAACGAGGATTCGCCGCCTTCGCGCCCGATGCCGGAGAGTCCGACACCACCGAAGGGCGAACGCAGTTCGCGGGTGAACCACGTGTTGACCCACGAGATGCCGACGTTCATCTTCTGCGCGACTCGGTGCCCGCGGCGCAGGTCGTTGGTCCACACCGACGCGGCCAGGCCGTACTTGGTGTCGTTGGCGAGCGCGATCGCTTCCGCTTCGGTATCGAACGGCACCAGCGCCGCCACGGGCCCGAAGATCTCTTCGCGGAGGACGGGATCGTCGTGGGTCAGTCCGGTCCACAACGTGGGCTCCACCCACGAACCGAAGGCGAACTCCTGACCCAGGTCCGGGATCCCGCCGCCGGTGAGGACCTTGGCGCCGGACTGTTCGGCCATCCTGAAGAAGCTCATCACCTTGTCGCGATGCCCCTGCGAGATCAGCGGCCCGGTGGTGGTGGCCGGGTCGGTCGGGTCACCCAGACGCAACTGTTCCGCGCGTTCGGCCAGACCGGAGGCGATATCGTCGAAGATGTTGCGGTGCACATACACCCGCTCGGTGCACAGGCACACCTGCCCGGTGTTGGTGAACACCGACTTGGTGAGCCCGGTGAGCGCCTCGTCGAGGTCGACGTCGTCGAACACGATCGCAGCGTTCTTGCCGCCGAGTTCGAACGAGACCGGACGAACTCGCGGCGCAACGGTTTTCATGACGTGCGAGCCGGTCGCGGAGGACCCGGTGAAGGTGACGCCGTCGATGCCAGGGTGGGTGGTGAGGTACTCGCCGGCCGAGTTGCCGCCGAAGCCGTGCACCACGTTGTACACGCCGGCGGGCAGACCCACCTCGGCGAGCACCTCGGCCAGCAGCGTCGCCGTCGCGGGCGTCTCCTCACTGGGCTTGACCACCACGGCGTTGCCGCACGCCAGCGCGGGCGCCACCTTCCAGGTGAGCAGCAGCAGCGGCAGGTTCCACGGCACGATCACCGCGACCACGCCGAGCGGCTTGCGCACCGCGTAGTTGAGCGCCTGTCGACCGCCCGCGAGGTCGGTCATGAACGATTCCTGACCGGCGGCGGCCGCGACGTCGGCGAAGGTCCGGAAGTTGGTGAGCGCCCGGGCGACGTCCAGCTCACGGGCCTGCGTGATCGGCTTCCCGGTATCGGCCATCTCGGCGGCGACGAATTCCTCGAAGCGCTCCTCGATGCGGTCCGCGGCCCGGCGCAGCAGTGCCGTCCGCTCCCGGACCGGGGTGTCGGCCCAGCCGTTGTCGAGCGCGCGACGGGCAGCCGTCACGGCCCGGTCGACCAGCACCTGATCAGCCTCGTGCACCTGGGCGAGGACCCGCCCGGTCGCGGGGTCGACTTTGTCGAAGCCGCGTTGCGGGTCGGGATCGACGAATGCGCCGTCGACGAAGTTACGGATCCAGCCGTCGAGGGTAGAAGTCATGGATCAATGGTCGAGCCCCGATCCATGCCGAACAAATGCCAAAATAGCTTCCCCCCATGCCCTCACGGGCATACGACCGGCGCAGCGGCCGTTCAGACTGCAGCACCTGCCACCACTCGGAGTCGCTCAGTGCCGCTGCGGCGCCGAGTGAGAGGCTTCCCGGCGAATCGTCAGCCGCGCAGGTACTCCAACTGCACCCGCACCGACTGCTCCGCGGCGGGCCACAGGATCTCGTCGACGTCGGTGTAGACGTGCTCGACCACGGCGCGGACGTCGGCGTCGGCGCCGAGCAGCGCGAGAGCCCCGCGCACCTGCGCGAGCCGTTCCTCGCGGTGCGCCAGGTAGTAGCGCGCCACGGTCTCGAGGTCGGGCAGTTCGGGTCCGTGCCCGGGCAGGACCGTCCGGCCGGGACCGAGTGCGATGAGGGTCCGCATCGACTCCAGGTAGTCGCGCAGGTTGCCGTCTGCGGCATCGAGGACGGTGGTGCCGCGGCCGAGGATGGTGTCGGCGGTGAGCACCGATCCCTCCCCCTCGATCACGAACGACACCGAGTCCGCGGTGTGCCCCGGGGTGCGCAGCACCCGCAGTGTCAGCCCGGCAGCCTCGATCAGTTCGTCGTGGTCGAGGCCGCCGCCACCGCCGCGACGGAACTCCTCGCGCACGGCGCGCACCGGGGCTCCGGTCAGTTCGAAGAACCGATCGAGGCCACCGGTGTGGTCGTGGTGGCGGTGCGAGACGAGCGTCAGCGCCACCGACCCGACGCCCGCCACCCGCGCCAGGTGCTCGGGGTCGTCGTCACCCGGGTCGACGACGATGCAGTCGTCGCGACCGGGTGCCCGCAGGATCCAGGTGTTGGTGCCGTCGAGCGAGTACATGCCCGGGTTGTTCTCGAGCATCACCGCCGCGACGGGCGTGACCTGGCGCAACTGGGCGTACGCGGGGTGCTGAAGCGTCATCGACGCACCTTCCTGACGGGCCGACAGCGTGTTCGGGGAGACCGAGCATCACTGTACGACTCCCACCGCACCGCGGTCGTCCCGGATGACACCTGCTGCGCGGCAACCGCACTCACATGTGGGTGCCGCCGTCGATGCGGATCTCGGTGCCGGTGACGAACTTGCCGTCGTCGGACGCGAGCATCGCGATCACACCGGCCACGTCCTCCGGCGGCGCGAAGCCCTCGCCGATCCACGGGTAGAGCTTGCCGATCAGGCTCGGGTCGACACCCTCCGGGAAGCCCGGGGCGCTGGTCATACCGGAGGCGATGCTGCCCGGTTCGACGGCGACGGCGCGCAGGCCCTGCTTGGCGTACTCGAGCGCGATCGCGTGGGTGAACGAACGGATGCCGCCCTTGCTGGCGGCGTACGCGGCCATGTAGGGATGCGCGAAGTGCGCGGAGGTGGAACTGAAGTTCACCACGACACCCTTGCCCGACTCGAGCAGCGCCGGCAGCGCCTCGCGGGTGACCAGGAACGTGCCGGTCAGGTTGACCCCGATCACGGTGTTCCAGAACTCCAGCGTGGTCTTGTCGGTGTGCGACGACCGGAGGATGCCGGCGGCGTTGACGAGCACGTCGAGGCCGCCGAGGCCCTCGATCGCGCCGCCGATGTTCTCGCGGACCGAGTTCTCGTCGGAGATGTCCACGACGGTGGTGGTCAGCCGGTCCGCGGTGCCGGCCTCGGTGGCCCGTTCACGCGTCACGTCGAGTCCGGCTTCGGACACGTCGGCGGCGACGACGATGCCACCCTCCTCGAGGATGCGGGCGACCGTGGCCTGTCCGATACCGGATCCGGCGCCGGTGACGAGTACTCGGCGTCCGTCGAATCGCTTCATGAACTCTCCTGTTCGCATACGGTTGTGATGTAGCTCTCCCGGCACAGTAGGCCTAGATGGCACGTTGTGTCACGCATTTTCCGGAAATGTGGGCGGTAGTCTGCGATCCGACATCAGCGGAGGAGCCCAGAACATGCCCGGCGCACAGCCCGTCACGTCACTGACCGAGCGTCGGAAGGCGGAGACACAACTCGAGATCTCCCGGCGCGCGGCCGAACTCTTCTCGGCGCGGGGCGCCTCGGCGGTGACCGCCGAGGAGATCGCGGCCGCGGCCGGGATCGGGCTGCGCACCTTCTACCGCTACTTCCGCACCAAGGAGGAAGCGGTCGCCCCGATGCTCGCGGGCGGGGTCACCGAGTGGATCGCGTATCTCACCGAGGTCCCGGTCTCCGCGCCCGGAACGTCGGTGCGCGACGCCATCGAACATGCCACCCGGCGCGCACTCACACCGACCGACGGCGTCGCCGGGGAGAAGCTGGGCCGAACACGCGGGCTGCTGCGGACCGTGCGCGACGAACCGGGCCTGCTCGCGGTGTGGCTTCGGGTGCAACACGATTCGGAGGAAGGTCTCGTCGACGCCCTTGCGTCGTTGATGGGCCCGGACGCCGACCCGATGATCGTCCGGCTCACGGCCGCGTCCGTGAATGCGGCGATGCGGATCGCCGTCGAGACGTGGGCGGCGACGGATGCGCCCACGACCGGTCCGGGCGGTCCCGCCGAACTCGCCGAGCGGTGCATGCGCACGCTGCTCGACCACCCCGCGCTCGCGGCCGGAAACGACTGAGCCGCATCCCCTTTCCGGGATGCGGCTCAGTGGGCACGGGAGGTGGTCAGCGCACCTCGGCGATGAGTTCCACCTCGACGGGTGCGCCCAGCGGCAGTTCCGCCACGCCGACGGCCGAGCGGGCGTGGATGCCGGCGTCGCCGAAGACCTCACCGAGGAACTCCGACGCACCGTTGATCACGCCCGGCTGACCGGTGAATCCCTCGGCCGAGGCCACGAAGCCGACGACCTTGACGATCCGCACGATCGAGTCGAGACCGACGAGCGCATCGATCGCGGCGAGCGCGTTGAGGGCGCACGTGCGGGCGGCCGCCTTCGCATCCGCGTCGGACACGTCCGCCCCCAGCTTGCCGGTGAGCGGCAGCGCTCCGTCCACGAACGGCAACTGACCCGAGGTGTAGACGTGGTCGCCGGTGCGGACGGCCGGCACGTACGCCGCGACGGGAGCGGCGACCGGAGGCAGCTCGATACCGAGCTCGGCCAGGCGCGCGGTCCAGGACTGTGCGGTCTCTGCCACGGGACTCAGCCCTTCGGACGCTTGAGGTACGCGACGTGCTGCTCACCCGTCGGACCGGGCAGGACCGACACCAGCTCCCAGCCGTCGCCACCCCACTGGTCGAGGATCGCCTTGGTCGCGTGCGTGAGCAGCGGCACGGTCGCGTACTCCCAGGTAGTCAATTCACTCATACCGGTGAGCCTATCCCCCGCACGTACGGGCTCCTCGATATATAGGCTCGTGCCGTGGCAGCACCGACAGACACAGCCGCGCAGGAGCGGTCGCACCCCGGCGAGCCGGGATGGCCTCCCAGTGCCGAGACGGCACGCCTGCACTTCGTCTCCGGCAAGGGCGGCACCGGCAAGTCCACCGTCGCTGCCGCTCTGGCGCTCTCGCTGGCAGCCGGCGGACGACGCGTGCTGCTGATCGAGGTCGAGGGCCGGCAGGGCATCGCGCAGCTGTTCGACGTGCCACCGTTGCCGCCGCAGGAAACCAAGATCGCGACCGCGGACGGCGGCGGCGAGGTCGTGGCGCTCGCGATCGACCTGGAGACGGCGTTCCTCGAGTACCTCGACATGTTCTACAACCTCGGGTTCGCGGGGCGCGCGATGAAGAAGATCGGGGCGGTCGAGTTCGCGACCACTCTGGCGCCGGGCCTACGCGACGTCCTGCTCACCGGCAAGATCAAGGAGTGCGTGGTCCGCACCGACAAGTCCGGTCGGCGCGTGTACGACGCGGTCGTGGTCGACGCCCCGCCCACCGGACGGATCGGGAAGTTCCTCGACGTGACCCGCGCGATGTCGGATCTGGCGAAGGGCGGGCCCATCCACTCGCAGAGTCAGGGTGTGGTGCGGTTGCTGCACTCGGAGGAGACGGTGGTGCATCTGGTGACGCTGCTCGAGGCGTTGCCGGTGCAGGAGACCGCGGACGCGGTCGCCGAGTTGGAGGCCGCGGACCTGCATCTGGGGACCGTCATCGTCAATCGCACCAACACCCAGTTCCTGCCGGACGACGCTCTCGCCGACGCCGCGAAGGGCCGGATCGACGCGGACGCGATCCGCAGCGGGCTGGCGAAGGCCGGCATCGACCTGTCCGAGGACGACTTCGCCGGGCTGCTGACCGAGACCATCGAGCACGCGGCCACGCTGGCCGCGCAGGACGAGAGCGCCGCCCAACTCGACGAGGTGAAGGTGACCCGCATGTATCTGCCCGCGCTGGTGGACGGCGTCGACCTCGGTGGGCTCTACGAGCTGTCCGAGTGCCTCACCGAGCAGGGTGTGCGATGACCCCGCCGCGGACGGCCCCGGCCCTCGACCTAGCCGGCGTCCTGACCGATCCGAAGACCCGGATCGTGGTCTGCTGCGGCGCCGGCGGTGTCGGCAAGACCACGACGGCCGCGTCGATGGCGTTGCGGGCCGCCGAACAGGGCCGCCGGGTGGCCGTGCTGACGATCGATCCTGCACGACGTCTCGCCCAGGCGCTCGGGGTGCAGGACCTCGACAACGAGCCCCAGCTGGTGCAGCTCGCGCCCGGCTCGACGGGCGAGTTGCACGCGATGATGCTGAACATGCGCCGCACGTTCGACGAGATGGTGCTCGAGCATTCCGCCCCGGACAAGGCGCAGCAGATCCTGGCGAATCCCTTCTATCAGACCGTCGCGACCTCGTTCTCGGGAACGCAGGAGTACATGGCGATGGAGAAGCTGGGCCAGCTGGCCGCCGACGACCGGTGGGACCTGGTGATCGTGGACACCCCGCCGTCGCGCAATGCTCTGGACTTCCTGGATGCCCCGCAGCGGTTGGGTGCATTCCTCGACGGCCGGATGATCCGGCTGCTCACGGCGCCGGGGCGCGGCATCGGCCGTCTCGTCACGGGCGCGATGGGCCTGGCACTCAAGGGCGTGTCGACGGTCGTGGGTAGTCAGATGCTGTCCGACGCGTCCGCGTTCGTGCAGTCTCTCGATTCGATGTTCGGGGGCTTCCGGGAACGTGCGAGCCGCACGTACGAACTGCTGCGCCAGGAGGGCACCCAGTTCGTGGTGATCGCCGCTGCGGAACCGGACGCATTGCGGGAGGCGGCCTTCTTCGTCGACCGCCTGTCCGGCGACGACATGCCGCTCGCGGGCCTGGTGTTGAACCGGACGCATCCGACGTTGTGCTCGCTGCCGTCCGATCACGCCCTCACCGGCGCCGATCTGCTGGACGACGTCGAGCCCGTCGAGCCGGCGAACGAACTGACCTCGGCCGTCCTGCGGGTGCACGCGCATCGTGCCGTGACGGCGAAGCGGGAGATCCGGTTGCTGGGCCGATTCACCGCAGCGCATCCTCGGGTGCCGATCGTCGGGGTGCCGTCACTGCCGTTCGAGGTGTCCGATCTCGAGGCACTGCGCGCTGTCGGCGATCAACTCGCGCGACAGGGCTGACAGAACCGGATCGGACCCGATCCAGTCAGAACTCGGTACAGACAGATGCGAGCAGCGGCGTCCAGGGGCCGCTGCTCGCGAACGAGTAGTGGTGACGGATCGGACCTACTCCCCGACGAGGACCGAACTGCTAGGGCGGAGGATCAGACCGCCGACTGGTGCTGGCGCTGCGCCTCGAAGAAGTCGGCCCACGACTCGACCTCGGGATGCTGCTTGAGCAGTGCGCGCCGCTGACGCTCGGTCATGCCACCCCACACACCGAACTCGACACGATTGTCGAGCGCGTCGGCACCGCATTGCATGAGGACCGGGCAGTGGCGGCAGATGGTGGCCGCTTTGCGCTGCGCTGCGCCACGAACGAAGAGCTGATCGGGGTCCACCTCGCGGCATCGGGCCTGTGCGACCCACTGGATACGGGCTTCTGCTTCCTCGTAGTCGAGCCGTGTGGCTGTGGCGGTCATCTGCATTCGGTTCCCCTTCAGTCCGAACGCCGTTCCCCACGGCGTCCAGGATGTTCACGCAATCGCTCTCGGTAGCACGCGAGGACTGCACCACATTCCTAATCCAGTGTTAGCTGTATCACACTGACTTCAGCCAATTTAGGTAAAGAACGCGCCGTGCGCAAGATCAGCTACCAAATTTCTGGTACGACCGTGCATGCTTCGCCGCAATTGCCCGAGTCGATCTGCGGCTTCACCCCACGACTCCTGCGACCGAGCGGCCGCCCACCGGGGCAATCGGTTCGTTCGACGTACTCTGTAGGGCGTGTCGAGAGCCAAAACGATCGCCAAGCTCGCGGGGTGCTCCGCGCTCGCAGGTGTCCTGCTCGCCGGATTGATGTTTCCGCTGGCAGGAGGCTTCGGATTCGCGTCCAACCGCGCCGCGGACGCCGTCAACAACGTCTCGGCGGAACTGGTGGAGGGCACTGTTCCCGCCGTCTCGACGATGACCGACGTCGCCGGCAATCCGATCGCGTGGCTCTACGAGCAACGCCGGTTCGAGGTACCCAGCGATCAGATCTCCAACGAGATGAAGTTGGCGATCGTCTCGATCGAGGACAAGCGCTTCGCCGATCATCACGGTGTCGACTGGCAGGGCACGCTGCGCGCGTTCATGACGAACACGACCAGCGGTGAGGTCCAGCAGGGCGCGTCGACGATCGACCAGCAGTACGTGAAGAACTACCAACTCCTGGTCGTCGCCCGGAACGACGCCGAGCGCCGCGCCGCGATCGAGACCACGCCGGCCCGCAAGATCCGGGAGATCCGGATGGCGCTGACGCTGGACAAGAAGCTCACGAAGGACGAGATCCTCACCCGGTACCTCAACCTGGTGCCGTTCGGGAACGGCTCGTTCGGTGTGCAGGACGCCGCGCAGACCTACTTCGGCGTCGACGCCAAGGACCTGAGCCTGACGCAGGCCGCGATGCTCGCGGGCATGGTGCAGTCCAGTTCGGCGCTCAATCCGTACACCAACGAGGAGGGCGTCCTCGAGCGCCGGAACACGGTCCTCGACACGATGATCGCCAACATCCCGGATCGGGCGAACGAGATCCGGGCGGCCAAGGACACGCCGCTCGGGGTGCTGCCCGAGCCCCAGGCGCTGCCGCGTGGCTGCATCGCGGCCGGCGACCGTGGCTTCTTCTGCGACTACGCGCTGCAGTACCTCGCCAAGGCCGGTATCAGCCGCGAGCAGATCAACAAGGGCGGCTACACGATCAAGACGACGCTCGACCCCGTCGTCCAGAACTCGGTCCATTCCGCGCTGGTGGCGAACGCCGATCCCAAGCTCGACGGCATCGCGAACGTCATGAACGTGGTCCAGCCCGGCCAGGACCAGCATCGTGTCCTGGCGATGGGGTCGAGCCGCAACTACGGCCTGGACGCCTCGGCGGAGCAGACCGTGCAGCCGCAGCCCTACACCCTCGTCGGCCACGGCGCCGGCTCGATCTTCAAGATCTTCACGACGGCCGCGGCGATGGAACAGGGACTCGGCACCAACGCGGTCCTCGACGTCCCACAACGGTTCGAGGCACGCGGCATGGGTAACGGCGGCGCACGGGGCTGTCCCGCCGCCACCTACTGCGTCGAGAACGCCAGCAACAACTACCCGGCGAAGATGTCGGTGACCGATGCGCTCGCGCAGTCTCCGAACACCGCATTCGTCAAGCTGATCGAATCCACCGGCGTCACGCCGACGGTGGACATGGCGGTCCGACTGGGCCTGCGCTCCTACACCGCAACCGGGTCGTCCGGCTTCGGTGACCAGAGCATGGCGGAGATGCAGAAGTCGCAGAACCTCGGCTCCTTCACCCTCGGCCCCACCTGGGTCAATCCGCTCGAACTCGCGAACGTCGCCGCGACCCTCGCGTCGAGCGGCAAGTGGTGCCCGCCGACGCCGATCGACTCGATCACCGACCGGGAGGGCAAGCCGGTCTCCATCACGCAGGACGCGTGCGAGCAGGTGGTCGCGCCGGGTCTGGCCGACACCCTGTCCGTCGCGATGAGCAAGGACGACGCGCCGGGCGGTACGTCCTTCGGTGCCGCCAACGCGGCGGGCTGGAAGCTGCCGATGTCGGGCAAGACCGGCACCACGGAGTCCCACATGTCGTCGGGATTCCTCGGCTTCACCAACAGCCTCGCGGCCAGCGTCCTGGTCTACGGCGACTCGACGACGCCGGGCGAGATCTGCTCGGCGCCGCTGCGCCCGTGCGGTGACGGCAACCTGTACGGCGGTACCGAACCGGCCCGGACGTGGTTCCAGGCGATGATGCCCGTCGTCGGGAACTTCGGTCCCACGACACTGCCGCCCGTCGACGACAAGTACGTCAAGGGATCACAGAACGCGCAGGTGCCCGACGTCGCCGGCATGACCCAGGACGCCGCCACGGCGGCCCTGAAGGCGGCCGGTTTCACCGTGAACGCGGTCGGCACCAAGTCGGACGCGCCCCAGGGCAGTGTCACCGGCAGTGCGCCGGCGGGACTGGCGGTACCCGGCTCCGCGGTGACGATCTACGTCAGCGACGGCTCGGTGAAGGGGGCGGCACCCGGCACTGCGGCGCCGCGGCCGACTCCGGGCGGCTGAGCGGCCGGCACGGCGACTGTTTGCGCTCCCCGCGCACCGGGTAACCGGAGTGCGCGGGGGCCCTCCGAGTCCCCTCGACCGGATCGAGGTTCCGCCATGATCGTTCTCGGCTTGATTCTGCTGCTGATCGGCTTCCTGACAGGCATCTCGATCCTGTGGACCATCGGGATCGTCCTGCTGGTGGTCGGCGTGATCCTGGCGATTCTGGGGGCGACCGGGCGTGCCGTCGGCGGTCGGCGCTACTGGTACTGACCGACCGCTCCCCAAGGTCCCGGGTTTGCCGGTCCCGCTTCCCGGGTAGCCGGGCGGGATGAACCTTCGTCATCTGTACAACAAGGCCGAGTCCGCGTCGTTCCTCGACGGTGTCAGCGCCGCGCTGCAGCACCGACTGCAGGACGGGCTGGGTCGCACGCCGGTCGGCGACCGATTACGGGGCGACTGGCTCGGGCATCCACTGCATCCCGGGCTGGTCGCGATTCCGATCGGGGCCTGGACCAGTTCGCTGATCTTCGACACGGTGCTGCGTGACCACCGGAGCGCGCGCCGCCTCATCGGTGTCGGGTTGCTCGCTCTTCCCCCGGCCCTGGCGAGCGGTTGGGCGGACTGGAGCGAACGCGATGTCCGGCAGCGTCGGGTCGGACTGCTTCATGCCGGGGCCAACGCGGTCGGGATCACGTTGATGCTGGCGTCGTTCCGTCGTCGCCGGCACGATCCCGCCGCGTCCGACGCGCTGGCGATGGGACTTTCCGTGGCCGCTCTCGGCGCGGTCGGTGCGGGCGGCGCGCTCGGCGGGCACCTCGTCTTCGGGCAGGGCGCCGGCTTGGCGATGACCCCGGCCAACGACGGCCCGGCGTTCGACCCGGTTCTCGCCGAGGTCGACGCCAGTGTCGAACCGGAATCCACGAACGGCCATCTGGCGCACATCGGACTGCACCGGCGCGAGCATCCGTGACCGGCGGGGCTACCCGCGGCCGACGGTCACCGCGACACCCCCCGGCACGGCGACGGCGTCGTTGACGATGCCGCCGAAGCACGTGAGGTTCGGCCGGCGCGGCGCGACGAGGACCGGTGCGCCCGTGTGGTCGACCGGCGTCGAATATGCCATCGGCGTGCCGAGCCGGACGCGGGCGTACGGAACCTCCGCGCACGATCCCGCCGGGCCGTAGTACCCGACCGACTGGTGCCCGAACGGCATCATCCGGCGCAGTTCGTTCTTGATCGACACGCCACCGATCGACCGCTGGACGGTGCCGTCCTCGGCGTAGGCGTGCCAGTAGTTCGATCCAGTCTGTTCGACCCGCATCGTGTAGGTCCTGCCGAGTGCGAAGTCGAAGATCTCACCGCGACAGGTCATCCCGCCGGTGCCGGGAAAGATGGGGCCGCATCCGGCCTGCTGCACATCGGGGCCGAAGTAGCTGAGGACGGTGCGGGCGACGAGGGGGCCGTCGGCGGTCGGACGTTCGATCTCGAGTCCGATGTAGCCGGTCTGCCAGTTCTGGTATCGGAAGTGCTGTCCGACCGAGAGGGGTTGCCCCGGACCGGTCACGCCGATCTCGTCGATCGTCAGCGGGAACGCGAACTCGGAGATGCCCTTGGTGCCGCCGTTGGTGGCGAGCCAGTCGATCTGGACCAGCTCACCGGGAACCACGGTGGCCGACGCGGTCGCCGGTGTGGCCACCGCGACGGCGGCGGCCACCCCGAACGCCACCGCGAGCGAACGTGCCGTCCTCGAACCGATCCACCCCATGCCGATCTCCTCCCGGTGGAGGGCTTTGCAGCCCTCGACATGGAGTTGATCTTGCACGGGGATTCGGTCGTTACGGACAGAAACGACCGAACGGGGATCCGTCGACGCCTACAGGCGGTCCTTGACGGCCTTGGAGACGCGGGATCCGTCGGCCTTGCCGGCGGCGAGCGCGGTGGCAGCCTTCATGACCTGTCCCATCTGCCGCATGCCGGGGCGCTCGCCGATCTCCTCGGCGACCTGCGCGATCGCGGTGTCGGCGACGTCGGCGAGTTCGGCATCGGTGAGCGGGGTGGGCAGGTACTCGTCGATGACCTGGGCCTCGGCGCGCTCGTTGGCGGCCAGCTCGCCACGGCCGGCCTCGGTGTAGACCTCGGCGGCCTCGCCGCGCTTCTTCGATTCCTTGGCCAGCACCTTGACGACCTCGTCGTCGGTGAGTTCGCGGGCCTCCTTACCGGACGTCTCCTCCGTCTGTACCGCGGCCAGGAGCATCCGCAGCGTGGACAGGCGCAGCGGATCCTTGGCCTTCATCGCGGCGGTGAGGTCGGTACGGAGCCTGGACTTGAGCGTGGGTGCGGAATCGGCCATGCGCCGAACGGTACGCGCCCGACGCGGTGTCCTGCACCTTCATTGCGCACACCCGTATTCTGAAATGGTGTCTGACCCCTCTCGCCACTTCCCGAACCGCAGCACCCTGAACCGGGCCGCGCTGGCCACCGCCGGCGCCGCCGCGCTGGGCGTCGGTTACGCCTCCCTGATCGAGCGCAACGCGTTCGCACTGAGAGAGGCGACGATGCCGGTCCTGGCGCCGGGATCGTCGACGCTGCGGGTGCTGCACATCAGCGATCTGCACATGATGCCGAACCAGAAGCTCAAGCAGAACTGGTTGCGGGAGCTCGATCGGCTCGAGCCGGATCTGGTGGTCAACACCGGCGACAACCTCTCGCACCAGAAGTCGGTGCCGGCCGTGGTGCAGTCGATGGGCGGCCTACTGGCCCGCCCGGGCCTGTTCGTCTTCGGCAGCAACGACTACTTCGCGCCCAAGCCGAAGAACCCGTTCAAGTACTTCAAGAAGGAGCACCGGCGGGTGCTCGGGGATCCGTTGCCGTGGGCCGATCTGCGGGCGGCGTTCACCGAGCGTGGCTGGCTGGACGCCACCCACGTGCATCGCGAACTCGAGGTCGGGGGCGTGCGGATCGCCGCGGCCGGTGTCGATGACCCGCACCTCAAGCGCGACCGGTACGACACCATCGCGGGCCCGCCGAACCCCCTCGCCCACCTCAAGCTCGGCATCACGCACTCCCCGGAGCCGCGCGTGCTGGATCGCTTCGCCGACGACGGCTACGACCTGGTCCTCGCCGGGCACACGCACGGCGGCCAGTTGTGCCTGCCGTTCTACGGCGCCCTGGTCACCAACTGCCAGCTGGACCGGTCCCGGGTCAAGGGTCCGTCGCGCTGGGGTGCGCACACCCAGCTGCACGTGTCGGCGGGCGTCGGCACGTCACCGTACGCGCCGGCCCGGTTCTGCTGCCGCCCCGAGGCGACACTGCTCACCCTCGTCCCCGCACCGCGTGACACGACGACGGAAGCACGCGGATCAGCCGCCGTGGAAAGTGCCGTTTTGGGGCGTTGACCAGGCGATTTAACCCCTGACGAATCGGTCATGTAAGCTAACCGAGGTTCAACACGGGGTGTGGCGCAGCTTGGTAGCGCGCTTCGTTCGGGACGAAGAGGTCGTGGGTTCAAATCCCGCCACCCCGACAGTGAAGAACAGAAAGACCCGGTCCGATTCACTCGGACCGGGTCTTTTTCTTTGCCTGCCTCCGACGGTGCAAGTCACAGCTCGTCGCGCCGACGGCTCACATCAGGCGGTGGCGCTGAGCGCACGCAGGACGAACGGCAGGGTGCGGGCGACGGCGGCGTCCGTGCGGTCCCCGGCGATCAGCGCGGGCCGCTGCGACTCCAGGCACGCCATCACCAGTTGTCCGGTTGCGGCCGGGTCGGCGACGGCGAATGCGCCGGCATCCATTCCGTCCTGCAGCAGTTGTTCCACCAGTTCGGCGAGCGGGGCGATGTGCGCGAAGAACTCTGCGCGATCCTCGGGAGGTAGGACCGCAGCGACGGACGCGCCGGCCACTCGCTGCAGGGAGAACTCGATGAGCACCAGCTTGATCAGCACCTGCAATCGATCGACCGGGTCGGTGCGGTCGCCCAGTTCGCGGTGCGCCAATGCGATGAAGCGCGTCATCTCCCGCTCCGACCACGCCAGCAGCAGGGCGGTCTTGTCGGGGAAGTAGTTGTAGACCGCGGTGCGCGCGACGCCCGCCTTCTCGGCGATCGACTGCAGTTTCAGGTCCTGCCATGCCTTCTCGTGCA
Source organism: Prescottella defluvii (assembly GCF_000738775.1). Classification (GTDB taxonomy): domain Bacteria; phylum Actinomycetota; class Actinomycetes; order Mycobacteriales; family Mycobacteriaceae; genus Prescottella; species Prescottella defluvii. The sequence goes on along the minus strand of NZ_JPOC01000040.1, from coordinate 85,175 downwards.
GTTCGACGGCGAAGGCGTCGAGCATCGCCTCTCGGGTGGCGGCCTTGTGTTCGGCCAGCGTGGCGCCCCCGGTCAGCTTGGGCATGCGTTGTCCTCTCGCGGTGCTCGACTCGGCGGCAGGCCGAACAGTTCGGCCACCACCCGAGGATCACCCTGCCACTCGGCCAGAGGCTCGAGCACCAGCAGGGACGACAGCCTGCTCAGCGTCTCGGCCACCTCGGCCTGTTCGCGCTCCGTCAACTGCGCCCGCCGCGACAATCGGTCCATCTCCGCCGCGACCAGTCGGGCCGACTCTCCGCGCACCGCGGCGGCGACTCCCCGCCGCGGCGGTTGCACGGTCAGAGCTCCGCTCCGCGCAGCCGAGCGGACGCGGCCCTCACCACGGCGAGCGCGAGGACGGTCACGAGCAACATGTTCGCCACATAGGTCGCACCGACCAGTGGGATGCCGGCGCTGTGCTTGTGCAACACCGGCATGAACATCGTCGCCGCGAACAGTGCCGTCGACCATCCGACCACGTGCCCTGCCGGGCGGGCGACGAGCACGAGCGCCAGCAGGGTCAGCACCGCGAACTGGGCGGTGTAGCCGAGCATCGACAGCGTCTCCGAGGTGATCGACACCGAACCGGCGACGACGAGTTGCGCGGCACCGACCGCTGCGGCGACCAGCGCCGACACTCCCATTCCCACGGTGGCCGCCCGCCGGCCCGCCGTGAGCGGGTCGTAGGTCATGGACGGGACAGGGGTTGACCTCGATGGTTCCACAGCAGTCTCCTTTTATGACGACACGTCGTCACAAAAATTAGCACTCGACGGGGACTTCGAATCCCGGCACCCGCCCGGGTGGCCCCGCCATCGAACCGGCCGAATCTGCAGGCTAGCCTGACCTAATGTTCATACGATCGTCTCTGCGTAAGCGGACCTCCGTCCGCGTCGCGATGGTCGCCCTCGCGACCGTGTTCGCCGCCACCGCGTGCGGCTCCTCCGACGGCGCCACCGACGCCCCGGCCGGCAACACCGACGTCGCAACCGGTGGCCGCCTGTTCGCCACCGCCGACACCGCGACCGCCGCACTCGGCAGCGACGCGCAGCCCGGTCAGTTCCCGCGCACCGTCACGCATGCTCTGGGCGAGACCGTCATCGAGAAGAAGCCGGAGCGCGTCGTCGTGCTCGACGGCGGCGAGCTCGACGACGTCCTGTCGCTCGGCATCACGCCGGTCGGCATCGCGAGCCCCGAGGGCGCCGCAGGGCAGCCGTCGTACCTGGCGGACAAGCTGGCGGGCGTCCCCGACGTGGGCACCACCAACAACCTCAACCTCGAGGCCATCGTCGCGCTGCAGCCCGATCTGATCCTGGGCAGCAAGCTGCGTGCCGACAAGACGTACCCGCGTCTGGCGGAGATCGCGCCGACGGTGTTCAGCATCCGTCCCGGCTTCCCGTGGAAAGAGAACTTCCTGCTCGTAGCCGACGCGGTCGGCGAGGAGACGAAGGCCGAGTCGGTGCTCAACGACTACCAGACCCGCGCCGACGAGGTCCGCGACAGCATCCAGGGCGATCCGTCGATCTCGCTGGTGCGCTTCATGTCCGGCAAGACCCGTCTGTACGGCAACCTGTCGTTCATCGGCGTGATCCTGCAGGACGTCGGACTGCGTCGCCCCGACATCCAGAACATCGAGGAACTGGCCGTCGAGGTCAGCCCCGAGACCATCACGCAGGCCGACGGCGACTGGATCTTCTACTCCACGTACGGCAAGCCCGACACCACCGCCGAGGGCCAGGTGCTGGGCGGCCCGCTGTGGTCGAGCATGAGCGCGGTGAAGAACGGCCAGGCCGTGCCGGTGTCCGACGAGACGTGGTTCCTGGCGCTGGGCCCGACGGGCGCGATGATCGTGCTCGACGACCTGGACAACCTGCTCGGCGGCAAGCAGTAGACCTCCGACCCGCGGCGAGGCCCGGCACCGATTCGGTGCCGGGCCTCGCGGTTATCGTGGCCGCATGGACGAGTCGCTGACCCTGCAGAAGGCCCTGCTCCAGCTCGACCACGGTCGGGTCGAGAAGGCGGAGGTCACGCTGCGTGAGCTGCTCGAGCGCTCCCAGCCCGGCGTGGTCCGGATACGCGCGCTCGTCGTCTACGGCGACCTTCTGCACCAGCTGGGACGGGCAGACAAGGCGACCGCGCTCCTAGAGTCCGCACTGCGGGAAGCCCCGGAACTCGATGTCGACGACCTGCTCGACATGGAGCTGGAACGGGCCCGGGACCTCCTTGGGATGGCCCCGGAATAACCTCGGCAGGGTCGTGGTTGAATGGTTCGGATCGGCGGCTCCGTGTCCCCCGGGCTCAATTTCACCGCCTCCGCAGAGTTCCGTTCGGCTGGAGCTGCGTTGCGCCTTTCGCCGTGAGGCGACCGAGCCGCCGGTCCGCCTTCCTTCCGAGAAGCTCCCTGCGACGCCGAATCCGGCAGGCTAGGGAAGTACTGCGGTCGCTTCGACCTCGACCATGAGATCCGGTTCCCCCAGGGACGCGACTCCCAGGAGAGTGATCGGCTTGACCGGATCGATCCCCATCTTCTCGGCCGCCCGAGTCACCCCCTCACCCAGAAGTGGCATCTTGTCCGGGGTCCAGTCGACAACGTAGATGGTCAGCTTCGCCACGTCGGCGAACGACCCGCCGATCTCGGTTAGGGCCGTTCCGATGTTGAGGTACGCCTGCTCGACCTGTGCGGCGAAGTCGCCCTCACCGACCGGCCTTCCGTCCGCATCACGAGCGACCTGTCCTGCGAGGAAAACGATCCGCGAGCCCGTCGAGATTGACAGTTGCCGGTAGGCGTCAGGCTTCGGCAGGCCCTCCGGGTTGATCAAGGTAACTGGCATGTCAGCTCTCGTCTCTGTCCGGATCGGGCGGGCGGTCACGAGAAAACATAGCAGCGTTATATATGGTTTCGTCGTGGTTAGAGCGAAGGATCCAGCGGTCCGGGAACTGTTGGTGGAGCGAGCGGCCCGGATGCTCCGCGGTCGGGAGCCGATCACGATTCGCGCTCTCGTTGCCGGGACCGGCGTATCCACGATGGCCGTCTACACGTACTTCGGCGGCATGGACGGCCTGTGGATGGCGGTACGACAGGAAGGATTCACACGCCTGGCGGCAATTCTCGAGGAGTCCCAGGTCTCCGACGATCCCGTTCGGGACTTGGTTGCCCTGGGTTCCGCCTACGTATCCAATGCGCTGGCGAATCCTGACCTCTATCGCGTCATGTTCGACGACACCATCGAACTCGCGGATCCCCTGGCCGCAGATGAAACCTTGAGGTATCTCGTACGTGCTGTGGAACGAGCAAAGCTCGCCGGACGTTTGTCCGATGCGGTCGTTGCGTCCGACCTCGCGACCCAGTGTTGGATCATCGGCCATGGGCTGACCTCGTTGGTTGCGACCGGACCTCTCTCAGGGGATGTGCTCGACTACGGCGCGACGATGTTGACCGCGCTGTTGATCGACGCGGGCGACGAACCTGCGCAGTGCGCGCGTTCCGTAGCGGACGGATGGGGCGCGCACCGACTCGATGTCGGCGACGTCTAGCGGTTGCTCGAACCCGCGCCGGGCTTCTCGATCACCTCGAGGAACCGACCGGCCCGCTGCAGATCGACGGCATCTTCGTCGCTCAGGTCGAGGAACCAGTCGCACTGCCAGGCCTGGGACCGCTTCGCCTGTGGATTGCTCGTGGCCGACCAGAGTGGATACACCCGAAATCCACGCTTGCCGCCGACACCGTCGACCGACACGATGCCGCGGCTCGCGAGAACGCCGGCCGGGAAGGCGAACGCCCCGAAGCGCTCCCCCTCCCGGGCCGTGACGACCAGGCCGCCCACGCCATCCTCCGCCGGGAACGGTTCGGTCGACCCGCCGACAGCGCGACGCCACACGGAGACGAACAGCCCCACCTTCGTCGGGGTGAGCTTGCCGACCCGGAACCGGATCGCCGTTCGGCCGACATCGGACACCGCCGCCCCGTAGTCGGCGTTGTCGGGCTCGGCCAGGGCGGGTGAGCACCTCCAGCCGAGACCGTCGACGAGACCGATCACATGCGCGACGTCCGGGTGGACGGCATCAGAAACCACGACAACTCCAAGCGAATTTTCCCCCGCCCGAAGCTACCGGACGCCCCGCTACGGCAGCAGTCGGTCGTGGAAGCTGTTGGCGAAGACGCGGTGCGGGTCGTGCGCGTTGAGGGACGCCCGCGCCGCCTCCCAGTTCCCCGAGGCCGGGATTCCGGTCGTGTAGGCGGCGGGCAGGGTCTGCCCGAGCCACTCGGGATCGCGGTGGCCTCCCTGACGGTCGAATCCCCAACCCTTGGCCCACTCCGAGCGGAACGTCGCGTAGTCACCCGAATAGTGCTGCGCCATCCAACGTTCCATCTCGCGGAAGTACTCCGCAGCCCCGGGCGTGCCGGGCAGCGTCACGACGTTCATCCAGATGCAGGTGTCCCACTCGGGATGGTCGGGGCGCGGACGCACCGCGGACAGATTCGGCGGGCCGGCCGACTCGACCAGCACTTCCGCCTGATCGTCGATCTTGCACATGCGGACTTCGAAGGGCCCGTTGATCGGATACTTGCCGCGCCAGGCCAGGTCGCTCATGCGCTTGCGGTGCCACGTCGTGAACTCGTTGATCACGCGCTGAATGTTGGAGCGCTTGGTGACGACGACGCCACCGCCGGCGGTCACTCGCAAGGTCGAGGCACGGAGGTAGAAGAGCAGGTCCTTCGACCAGCCCCACAGGTCGTCGGTGTCGGTGGCCGCCAGGCCCGCGGAGACGGCCGTCAACTGTGCGATCCCGAATCCCGGCGTCCCGACCCCCAATCCCGCCGCACCCTTTCCGAGCAGCTTGGTGATCGATTCGGGGATGGTGTCGGAGAACGAGTAGTTGTAGGGCCCGGTCACCTCCCGAGACTGGGACGGCTTCACCGGTGTCGGGGTCCACACCTTCAGCCACGGGTGCTCGGTGAACGGGAACCAGATCGCCTCGACGCGGCCCGACTGCTCGACGAAACTCTCGTAGGTGCGGCCCCGCGATCCCGGCGTCCCGAACATCTCCCGTGCGGGAATGTCGAGGAAGCTCTGGCACCGCAACCGGGTGTCGGCGCCGGCCTGGAGCGTCACCGAGGTGACGAAGCTGCGGCCCAGATGGGTGAGCAGTGCGGTGATCTCGGGATCCGCCCGGGTGAACTCACGCAGCACGAACCGGTCGGTGGCGCCGTCCCACACCACGGCCGTCATCGCGGTCACGAGATTCGACAACGATCCGAACGACTGACCGGGGGTGACCGTCTCCCCCGCCGCCGGGTAGGTAGCGCCGTGCGCGCCGATCGCGAGGACCCCGGCGATCGAGAGGTCACCGATCGCCGGCGAGTTCGCCCACCCGAGACCCTGCTGTTGCAGTGCGGTCAGGATCGCCTCGAGGCTCGCACCGCCACCGGCGGTCACCGTGGCCGGCGTGCCGTTCGGGTCGACGCTCACCGCATTCAGGTGCGTCATCGTGTCGACCAGCAGCATCTTCTCGATGTTCTCGCCGGGCACGACGGTGAGCGGACTCCAGCCGTGCATGGTGCCCTTCGCACGGACGCGATAGCCGTTGTCCTTGGCCCAGTTCGCGATCCGGACCACGTCGTCGGGGGTGCGCGCCGTCGCGGTCCAGACGGCGTCGAAGGTGATGTCCTTGGCCCAGTTGACGTAGCCCTGCTGCGACAGCGGGATGTCCTGAGGGAAGGCCGGCGGCAACGCGATGGTGACCCGCGGATCCCCCGCCGGCAGGGCGAGAGCGGGGGTCCATCCGGTCGCGGCCAGTGCGGCGGCGCCGGCCGTCGCGGCGAGAAATCCCCTGCGGGACAGTCTGTTATCGCGTGGTTCCACGAATCGAGCTCCGATCATGTCGACGGGAATCAAACAAGCGGCAGGACGGTTCCCGCCCGGCAGTCAACGTAGCCCACGGAGCATTTCGATGCCGGTGGATTCGGAAATGCCGTTTCGTGGACACTCGGGAGCCGGCCCGCGCCCTGCCGACAACGTGGGGCATGCCGACGTCCGTGGTGGACGTCGGCATGCCCGTTCTTCAGTTGTTCTGCGCGACAGCGGACTACGGCAGGAAACGGTCGTGGAAGCTGTTGGCGAAGACGCGGTGCGGGTCGTGCGCGTTGAGGGACGCCTTCGCCGCCGCGAAGTTGCCCGACGCCGGGATCCCGGTGGTGTAGGTGGCCGGGAGGGTCTGGTCGAGCCACTCGGGATCGCGGTAGCCGCCCTGGTCGGTGAAGCCCCAACCCTTGGCCCACTCGGAGCGGAACGTCGCGTAGTCGCCCGAATAGTGCTGCGCCATCCAGCGTTCCATCTCGCGGAAGTACTCCGCAGCCCCGTGGGTGCCGGGCAGGGTCACGACGTTCATCCAGATGCAGGTGTCCCACTCGGGATGGTCGGGGCGCGGGCGCACCGCGGACAGGTTCGGCGGGCCGGCCGATTCGACGAGCACCTCGGCGTCGTCGTCGACCTTGCACATGCGGACCTCGAAGGGCCCGTTGATCGGATACTGGCCCTGCGCGGCCAGTTCGGACATGCGTCCGTTGTGCCACGTCGTGAACTCGTTGATCACCCGCTGAATGTTCGACCGCTTCGTGACGACGACACCACCGCCCGCGGTGACCCGCATCGTGGTGTGCCGCAGGTAGAACAGCACGTCCTTGGACCAGCCCCAGAGGTCGTCGGTGTCGGTGAGCGCGAGTCCGGCCTGCACCGCCGCCAACTGTCCGACGCCGAATGCCGGCGTGGCACCCTGGATACCGCCCGCCACCTGGCCCAGCAGGTCGGTGAGCGGCTCGGGGAGGTTGTCGGTGAAGAAGTAGTTGTAGGGCCCGAACACTTCCCGGGATTCCGCCGGCTTCACCGGCGTCGGGCTCCAGATCTTGAGCCACGGCTTGTCGGTGAACGGGAACCAGATCGCCTCGACGCGGCCCGACTGCTCGACGAATCGTTCGTACGTCCGGCCGGGGGATCCGGTGGGCGCGAACATTTCCTGCCACGGGATGTCCATGATGCTCTGGCAGCGCAGGCGGGCGTTGGCGCCGGCCTGGAGCGTCACCGAGATGACGAAGCTGCGGCCCAGATGGGTGAGCAGCGCGGTGATCTCGGGATCGGCGCGAGTGAAGTCCTGCAGCACGAACCGGTCGGTGGCGCCGTCCCACACCACGGCCGTCATCGCGGTCACGAGATTCGACAGCGATCCGAACGACTGACCGGGGGTGACCGTCTCCCCCGCCGCCGGGTAGGTAGCGCCGTGCGCGCCGATCGCGAGGACCCCGGCGATGGAGAGGTCACCGATCGCCGGCGAGTTCGCCCACCCGAGACCCTGCTGTTGCAGTGCGGTCAGGATCGCCTCGAGGCTCGCACCGCCACCGGCGGTCACCGTGGCCGGCGTGCCGTTCGGGTCGACGCTCACCGCATTCAGGTGCGTCATCGTGTCGACCAGCAGCATCTTCTCGATGTTCTCGCCGGGCACGACGGTGAGCGGACTCCAGCCGTGCATGGTGCCCTTCGCACGGACGCGATAGCCGTTGTCCTTGGCCCAGTTCGCGATCCGGACCACGTCGTCGGGGGTGCGCGCGGTCGCGGTCCAGACGGCGTCGAAGCGGATGTCCTTCGCCCAGTTGACGTAGCCCTGCTGGGCCAGCGGAATGTCCTGAGGGAACGCGGGCGGTACCGGCAGGGGCGACACCGGGCCGCCACCGGAACCGGTCGAGCCCGCTGCCGGTAGTGCGAACGCCGGGGACCAACCCATGCCCGTCAGCGCGGCGGCACCTGCCGCCGCCCCGGCGGCCCTGCCGAGGAACCCTCTGCGCGACATGTCGTTACGCGATCGATCCGCAGCCTTCGCATCATCGTCCACACTCACCGGTTCGGCTCCGATCCACTCGTCGGGGTGACGGCACCGCCGACTCCGCCGACTCCGCCGCGCACGATCTCGAGTCAAACTAGAACAAATCGCGTTCCGATGCCAGTGGTTCCCTAATTCCGGCTGCGGGGAACATGGGTGGGTGCCGCTACTTCTCGGTCATCTGCACCGACGTCCGCAACGCATCGGTGATCGCCTCGGGCGCCCCGTCGACCGACCAGACCGCGAGACCGACGGCCAGGATCGTCAGCGCCGGGCCCAGCACGGCCTTCTCGAAACCACCGCCCGCGCGGATCGCGAGGAACGACGGCAATCGCAACTCCCACCATCTCCGCCCCCGCCACGGCACGAACGGTGCGAGGAACGGCACCCCCTCCTTGGTGATCATGTCGCCGAGGCAGTGCGTGGCGCAGCCGAGGGCGACCGCGACGCCGAGTCCGGTCGACCCCACCTGGTCCGGGAAGAACTGCCACGTCAGGATCGACAGGAACGCCGCCACGCCGGTGACGACGAGCCATCCCTTGTCCCGCGCCCAGTCCCCCACCAGGCCACGCAGTGCCAACCCGAGCGTGAAGAACAACGTGACGATGATGGCGGGCCGGCCGAACTGTCCGACCAACGCCGATATCCCCATGCCCAGACCCACCGCGAACAGGGCGGTGTGGGTGAGGGTGCGGTGCCCACCGCGCCGGTTGGGGTCCTTGCGCCCCTTCGTCACCCGGTACACCCCGACGGACAGGGCGTCGACGCCCGCGGCGAGGGTTCTGCTGATCGGACCGAACGACCGCGCGACGGTGGACTGGTTGGTGTCCAGGTCCGGCAGCAGCGCGGCCCCGGCGCACACGCCCGCGAACGCAAAGGTCTCCGCGGTGGACGTGGGTCCACCCCAGTCGGTCGGGAGCAGGTCCGCGACGGCGAGGCCGACGACGGCACCGGACATTGCATGGGTAGCACCCATAACCATGGGATACAGCACCTTTCGAGCAGTACAGCAGGTCACCGACAGCGAAGGGGCCCGAGGCGGCAGCCTCGGACCCCTTGCCGGGAACGCTAGCAACGACCTCCGACACGCCGCTCCGGCGACCGCGACCGGCCCACCATCGGCCCGGGGCTGGCCTAGATTGACGCGCATGACGGCCACGAATGTCTCGTCCACCGTGCCGGGCCGGCTCAGCGCCGCCACCATTCGGGGCTACGCGCTGGGCTCGGTCGGAACCGGCGGCTTCTCCACCCTGCCGGGGCTGGTGCTCGCCTACTACCTGACCGACACGCTGGGGGTCGCCGCGGCCGTGGCCACCTTCGTGGTGTTCGCGCCGAAGGCACTGGACGTGGTGCTCAATCCGGCGATCGGCTCGTGGAGCGACTCCTGGGCCCGGCGGACCGGGAGCCGACGGCGGTTCCTCACTGTCGGCGCCGTGCTGCTGCCGATATTCTTCGCCCTCACCTTCGCGGTGCCCAACGGTGTCGGTGCCGCGGGCGGTGCGGTGTGGGTCGCGATCGCGTTCATCGCGTCCGCGATGGCGTTCAGCATGTTCCAGGTTCCGTACATCGCGATGCCCGCCGAACTCACCGACGACTACCACGAGCGGGCACGCCTGATGGCGTGGCGTGTCGCGGTTCTCGGCATCGCGATCCTCCTCTTCGGGGCGGGCGGACCGGAACTGCGTGAACTGGGCGGCGGCGGCCGCTGGGGCTATCTCGTGATGGGCGTCGTCGCCGGCGCGTTGCTGGGACTGGGCATGTTCGCGGCGTCCCGCGTAGCCCCGCGCCGACCCGTGTCGGAACCGTCGCTCGGTGAGGACACGTCGTTCGCGGCGTCGTTGCGTGTCGTCCGGTCCAGCCGTCCGTTCCGGATGCTGCTGACGGCGTCGGCCCTGCAGGCCTTCGCGACAGGCACGATGCTGGCTGCCGCGCAGTACGCCGCCACCTACGTACTCGGCAACGAGCGGTCGGTGTCGATCCTGTTCGCCGCGCTGGTCGGTCCGGCCGTCGCGGTGATGCCGTTGTGGTCGCGCTCGGTCCGGGCATGGGGCAAGCGACGCGCCTACCTGCTGGCGTCGAGCCTGTTCCTCGCCGCGAACGTCGCACTGCTGAGCCTGCTGGTGGGTACCGGGTGGTGGGTGTACGCGGTGGTCGCGGTGGCCGGCGTCGGCTACGCGGGCATGCAGATGCTGGGCATGTCGATGCTGCCCGACGTCATCAGCGACCACGAGCGGCGCGAGGGCGGCACCGTTCGCGCCGGAGCGTTCAGCGGGGTGTGGACGGCCGTCGAGACCATCGGCCTGGCTCTCGGTCCTGCTCTCGTGCTCGCGATCCTCGCGCTCACCGGCTTCGTCTCGTCCACCGGTGACACGCAGGTGACGCAGTCCCAGACCGCGATCGACGGTATCGCGCTGGCGATCTCGGCGGCCCCGGCGATCCTCACCGCACTGAGCATCGTCGCGCTCGCGCGGTACCGCCTCGCCGCCGAGACCACCAACTCCCAGAACGGAAGCCACTGATGCAGTTCCGCCACGATCCCGCCGACGTCCTCGCACGCCTCGACGCCCTCCGCGCAGCCGACGCCCCGACGTCGGGCGGGCGCCTGCTGTCGTACGTGTACGACCCGGGTGTCGCCGAACTCGCGGACCTGGCGGGGGCCGCGGCGCTGCGGGTGCAGTCACTGAACGGTCTGGACCCCACCACGTTTCCGTCGATCGCGGCGATGGAGCGTGATCTCGTCGACCTGGGCCGCCGTGTGCTCGCGGGCGGCGATCCCGACGTCGTCGGCTCCGTCACGAGCGGTGGCACCGAAAGTTGCATGCTCGCGGTGAAATCCGCGCGGGACACGTGGCGACGGCGAACCGGGGCCGAGCATCGTCCGACGCTGCTGATCGGCGCGACGGCGCACGCGGCCTTCCACAAGGCGGCCCAGCACCTGGATCTGCGACTCGAGGTGCTGCCGGTGGATCCCGTCACCGCGCGCCTGCGTCCCGAGGATGTCGCGGCGGCCCTGTCGCCCGACGTGGCACTGGTCGTCGCGAGCACGCCGTCGTATGCGCACGGAGCCCTCGATCCCGTCGCGCAGATCGCCGAACTGTGTGCAGCCCAGGACGTCCCGCTGCACGTGGACGGCTGCATCGGCGGCTGGGTGCTGCCGTGGTGGCCGGGACCGACGCCGCCGTGGGACCTGACGGTGCCGGGAGTGGCCAGCCTGTCGGTGGACCTGCACAAGTACGGGTACGCCCCCAAGGGGGTGTCTCTGCTGCTCTACCGCGACCGGGACCGGCACCGCGCGCACTGGTTCGCCACCACGTCGTGGCCCGGCTACTCGGTGGTCAATCCGACGCTGCTGGGCTCGCGCAGCGTCATGCCGATCGCGGCCGGTTGGGCGGTGACGCAGGCCCTCGGCGAGGAGGGGTTCGCGGAACTGGTCGGGCCGATCGCGCGGGCGACCGCTCGGATCCGTGACGCGGTCGCGGGCATCGAGGGGTTGCGGGTCGTCGGCGATCCCGTCGGCCCACTGCTGGCGATCGCGGCGGACGGTGCGGTACCCCCGGAGCGCCGCGTCGACCCGCACCGCTGGTCCGACGCCGCGAGCAACGACGGGTGGGCGCTGCAACCGCAGCCCCAGCACACCCAGTCGGACGGCACCGTGCTGCCGCGCACCACGCACCTGACGATCACGCCGGTGACCGAACGGGTCGTCGACGACCTGATCGCGGCGCTGGAGAAGGCGGCGGACCACACCCGCGGGGTCCCGGGCGCGCAGGCCCCCGCCGACCTGGTCGCGGCCGCCGCACAGATCGATCCCGCCGACCTCACCAGCGAGGTCAGCGCCGCCGTCCTCGGGCTCGCCGGACTCGACCCGAAGGCCGGGCTGACGGGCCCCCAGGCGGACGTCCTCGCCCTGATCGAGGCGTTGCCGGCGGCGGTCGCCCAACGACTGCTGATCGAGTTCCTGGCACGGTTCCTCGAGCCGTGACCGTCACCCGCACAGCGTCGCGCACGGCAGGCCGAGCACCAGCGGGGTGTCGCCCGACGGCCCACGCGTGTACGGCTTTGCCGTGTTTGTTCAGACCCGACGCCGAGGGGCATGATGAAGGCAGTCCTCGAGTGCTTGGGAGGCGGTTATGGACACGGTGCTTCTATGGCTGGCAGCAACGGTCATCTACTGGTGGGGCCTGCTCCCCTGACGAGTCGGTGACGCCGGCAGGTTCGCCAATGCCGATGGGCCCGTTCCGGAATTGTCCGGAACGGGCCCATCGGGTGCGTCGGGCTACTTCTGGCCGGCGCGCACGCCTACCTCGACCTTCTTGCCGAGTTCGGCGTCCACGTTCTTCCAGTACTCGAACACCCGCTGCAGCACGGGCTCACTGACACCGCCGAGCGCGTGGCCGACGATGTTGCTCACCAGACGCTCGCGGGCTGCGTCGTCGAGCACCTCGCGGACCAGGGTTCCGGCCTGCGTGAAGTCGCCGTCCTCCGGGTGCTGGATGTACCCGGCTCGCACCGCCTCGCCGTCGAACGCCCACAGGCCCTCGTCGCCGGCGGCCGACGGATCCGCGTGCGGACCGCCGTACGAGTTGGGCGCGTACACCGGGGTGTCGGCGGAGTTGAAGCTGTACCGCATCGCGCCCTCCTTGGAGTAGGAGTTCACGGGGCACTTCGGCGCGTTCACCGGCAGATCGGCGTAGTTGGTGCCGATGCGGTAGCGGTGGGCGTCGGCGTACGAGAAGACGCGGCCCAGCAGCATCTTGTCGGGGCTGAACCCGATGCCGGGCACCACGTTCGACGGCTCGAACGACGCCTGCTCGATCTGCGCGAAGAAGTTCTCCGGATTGCGGTTGAGCGTCCACTTGCCGACCTCGATGAGCGGGTAGTCCTTCTGCGACCACACCTTCGTCAGGTCGAACGGGTTGAAGCGGTAGCCCTCCGCCTCCGCGACCGGCATGACCTGAACCTTCATGGTCCAGCTCGGGAACTCGCCGCGGTCGATCGCGTCGTACAGATCGGCGCGGTGGTAGTCCGGGTCGGTGCCGGCGAGGGTGTCGGCCTCGGACTGGGTGAGGAACTCGATGCCCTGGTCGGTCTTGAAGTGGTACTTGACCCAGAAGCGCTCACCGGCCGCGTTCACCCACTGGTAGGTGTGCGAGCCGAAACCGTCCATGTGACGCCACGTCTTCGGGATGCCGCGGTCACCCATCAGCCACGTCACCTGGTGCGCGGTCTCCGGACGCAGCGTCCAGAAGTCCCACTGCATGTCGTGGTCGCGCAGGCCCGAGCCCGGGAGCCGCTTCTGCGAGCGGATGAAGTCGGGGAACTTGATGGGGTCCTTGATGAAGAAGATCGGCGTGTTGTTGCCGACGAGGTCGTAGTTGCCTTCCTCGGTGTAGAACTTCATCGCGAAACCGCGCGGGTCGCGCCAGGTGTCGGGGCTGCCCTGCTCGCCGGCGACGGTGGAGAAGCGCACCAGCGACTCGGTCTTCTTGCCGGGCTGCAGGAACTTCGCCTTGGTGTACTTGCTGACGTCGCCGGTGATGACCAGTTCGCCGAACGCGCCACCGCCCTTGGCGTGCACGATCCGCTCCGGCACCCGCTCGCGGTTGAACTGCGCGAGCTTCTCGATCAGGTAGTGGTCGTGCAGAAGAATCGGGCCCTGCGTCCCCGCGGTGAGCGACTCGTCGTCACTGGCAACGGGGATTCCGAAGTTGTTCGTCGTCGGACGTGATTGTGCGGACGTCATTTTGCGAAGCCTCCTTGGCACTACTGGGCTGTGGCTGTCTTCGAAGTGATCGACCCACCCGATCCGGGCACATCGTCTTGATTCTGTGAGCTGGTAACGGCCTGCGCCCCGGTTTTCGCCGAATCGTCTCGGCAATCGGGACACAAACCCCAGAACACGACCTCGGCCTCGTCGATCTCGAAGCCGTGGCTGCTCGAGGGCTCCAGGCAGGGAGCGTGGCCGACGACGCAGTCGACGTCGACGACCGTGCCGCACGAGCGGCACACCAGGTGGTGATGGTTGTCCGCGGTGCGGGTCTCGTACCGCGCCGGCGAGCCCGCAGGCTCGATCCGGCGCAGCAACCCCACCCGGACGCAGGCCCCGAGCACGTCGTAGATCGCCTGGGTCGAGACCGCCCCGAGCTGACGGCGCACCTCGGTGGCGATCTCGTCCGCACCCGAATGCGGATTGGCGGCAACGGTGTTCAGGACCGCAACGCGTGGAGCCGTGACCCGCAGACCCGCGTCCCGTAGCCGGGCGCGGGGGTCGAAGTCGTGCTCTCCTTGTTGCATGGCTCCAGCATGCCACTTTTCTGGAATAAGTCAAAAGAACGATGAGATCCAGATAGATGGGCTCCCATGAAGGACGACACCACCCCGGAATCGGACGCCGAAGCGAGTGCTGTCCGGCACCGCGCCCGGATCGACCGGGAACGCGCCGACACCCAGCGCCGGATCGCGGCGCTCACCGCGCGGTTCACCGGAATAGTGGAGGGGTCCGAGTTCACGACGGACGACGACGAGCACGACCCAGAAGGGTCGACCATCGCCTTCGAGCGGGCCCAGGTCTCGGCGCTGCTCGCGGAGGCTCGACGAGATCTGGACGACCTGGCGGAGGCGGCGCAGCGCCTCGAGGACGGCGCCTACGGAGTCTGCGTGCACTGCGGGACACCGATCGCCGAGGCACGCCTGGACGCACTCCCCGCCGCCACGACGTGCATCGACTGCTCGGGCCGCCGCCCGTGACGGGTTTCGGAGAGACCACCGTTCCGCTACGCTCGCACGCAAGGTAGCCCCGCGCCCGACGGCGTCGCCCGTCGGTCTTCCGAGTGCGCGGGGTTCTTTCGATGACAACCGCATCGGCCCATCGCACGCTCACCATGTTCGTTCCCGGCTGGATCCTCGACGACCGTTCCCTCGCCCCGCCGGCAGTGGGCGACCTCGTCGAAACGCACCTCACGTTCGGCGAGGCGGAGACCCCACCCGCGTCGTATGCGCAGACCTTCCGCGCCACCGCGCGTCCGGCGTACGGACACATGCCCGGAGGCGATCCGGAGAGCGGCCTGCACTGGCTGCACGAGTTGTCCGGTGACGGCTGGGCCGCGAAGTGGTACGCGGATCGGCCGACCACCAGCCGGGTCGAGGTCCACGGGGCCCTCTTCGCCGATTTCGATATGGGATCCGGCGATCCCCTGCCGGTGCGCGGACGTGTACGGCGGGTGCGCGTAGTGAGCCACCGACGGGAACGGACACCGACCGGCACCCGCCTCGTCCACGGCAGCGAGCGCCTGACCGACGTCGAGGCGACGCCGCGCATCTTCTGGTCGAGCCAGGAGCCCGCATCGGAGGACGACCCGTACGTCTTGACGGGCGTACTCGTCGACCTGGACCTCGACGACGTCCCCGCAACCGATTCCGAGTTCGTGGCGGGTGCGGTGTCGATCTCCGGGACCGACGTGTGGGTGATGGACCGAGCCGATCCCGTTCTGCTGCATGCCGATACCGCGGCCATACCGCCGCGGGTGGTCGAATACCTGCTGCCGATGACCGCCGAGCGGCCGCGTGACCACTGGACCCGCGCCGTCCACGCCGACGCGAACGGCTGCTGGATCACGTCCGAGCACGACGTGTTCCGCTGCGATCTGGGCGCGGATGGGTCGGTGACCGTCGAGCGCCTGTGCACCGAGGGCGGGCGCAGCGTCGTCGACGACGGACACCTGTATCTACTCGACACGACCGAGCCGCACATGCGACACGACCGCCGGTACGGGACGGTGCGCGTCGACCCACCACCCCATCCCGTCCGCGTGCTCGACGACGCGCGCCGACTGATCCCGGTCGACGATCCCACCACCGTCGCACGGGTACGTGCCGCCGCCACCCGCGCCGACATCGCCCGTGGCGCCGGCGGCACGGAATGGATCGCCCACGGCGGGCTCACCGCACAATCCCCCAGCGGCACACGCGAATCGGTGAACCTCGACACCCGCACCCGCGGCCGCGTCCACTGGATCCAACCCGACCCCTACGCCGATCCGGCGAACCGGGCCCTCGTCCCGTTCCTCTGCATGCCGATTCCCGCCGCCGCCCCGGACCCCGAGTAGAGCTGAAGGGTCCCTTCATGCGCTGTCAGCGCGTGAAGGGACCCTTCAGCTGATGGCCGGGGCAGGTCAGGCGAAGCGCGCCTGCACCGCTTGCAGGCCCGCGACGTAGACGCCGTCGCCGAAGATCTGTTCCACGGTGGCGACCGCGTCGTCCTCGGATTCGTACCGTGCGCTCCAGAGGATCTCGGACTTGTCGCCCTGCGGGGTCACCGCGAGGGTGGCGACGTAGTCGCGGATCGGCAGCATCGGGTCGAGCACCTCGTAGCTGTAGCTGCGGGCCGCGGGATCGCGGGCGACGAGTTCCTCCCGCGCGACGACGCGGCCGTCGACCGAGAAGGTACGAATCGAGCCGACATGCGTCGGGTCGCCCTCGATTTCGGACGGCGGGACGCTGGGATGCCAGGCGCCCAGGCCGTCGAAGTCGCCGATGTGGGACCAGACGCTGTCCGCGTCGGCCGCGACGACGATGCTGCGTACGAGTGACCGGGTCATGCGTGTCTCCGTTTCTACCTTCGAGTTTCTTCCGATGTTCTTGATAATCAAGCATTTCGGTCGACATCCAGGCGCCGCACCGACAGCGCGGCCACTCGGCCGACCCGTACCGGAGGCGTTCCGCCAGCCACCCCTGAATGTGTCCTGGCGCACAGTAGCAGGATGACACGATCTGCCGTTGTGGCACGTACTGGCACCCGGTGTGCGAGCCGGTCGCCGGCGCCCCACTACTACGCAATGTAGTAAAAAGACTCCGCCGTGAGACCGACGAGGGATAGGTTGACCTCATGGGGACACCGGGGAGGACTGGTCCGATTACCGTGGGCGGGGCACCAGACGGGCGGAGCGACAGTGAACCACCAAGCGGAACAGGCGAATCGCAGACCCGGAAGCCGCGGTGCCGGCTGCTTCGCGCGGTGCGATGGATTTCCGCCGGTCTCGTTGCGGCAGTATCATTTTCGGCGGCCTACCACTGGTGGAAGACGCCACACGACAAGCAGGCCATCGAACAACTGATCGGCGCCGAACACCGGTATGTCGAGGTGGACGGGCACCGGATGAGCGTGGCGGTGCAAGGTTCGGGACCGCGGACCATCGTCCTGGTGCCCGGCCTGGCCACGCCGGAGCCGATCCTCGGCTTCGCTCCTCTCGCAGGACGTCTGGCAGAGCAGAACACGGTCGTCACCGTCGAACCCTTCGGGCTGGGCCTCAGCGACGGCACCGACTCCCCCCGCACCAGCGAGGCGATCGTCGGCGAGATCCGCACCGCGCTGGCGACACTGGGCATCGAGGGCCCGTACGTCCTCATGCCGCATTCCGTTTCGGGCCTGTATGCGATGTGGTGGACCACTCACCACCCGCAGGAGGTCGCCGCCGTGGTGGGACTCGACGACGAGCGCTATACCGACGACGGCGCCCAGGGCTCCCCGGACTGGCCGAGTTGGATGGCGATCGTCAACGCCGTCGGGGGCACCCGAGACCTCATCGCACTGGACGAGAGCACCGACTACCTGGGACTTGTCGCCGACTACCGACAGAGTCTCGGCGACGCCGCCGAATACACCTCCGACCAGCAGGATCTCTACCTGCGTGCGTACTCGTGGGTGCTGAACCCGACCGTGCTCGACGAGATGGCCCGCGGGGCACAAAACGTGCAGGCGGCCGAGGGCGCCGTGTTCCCGCCGAACCTGCCGGCCCTGTCGATCCTCGCCGCGTCGTCACTCGAAGTGGAACCGGAATGGGAGCCCTCGCACCGCGCCGCGATCAGCAACCCGGAGATCCAGGAGGTCACGGTCATGGAGGGTCATCACTACCTGTTCCACGCCCACGCGGCGGCGATCGCCGAGTCGACGCAGCAGTTCCTCGACGAGCACGTGCCGACTCGCTGAACCGGTCGACGCGCAGGCCCACAGGCCGCCACCGGGCGGGCTACGCCTCCTCGGCCTCGAACACGATTCCCAGCTTCGAGTCCTCCGTCGCCGCATCCACCCCGCGATCCTTGGCTGCGATGCGCTCGATCATCTGGCGGACCGCACGCGTGATCGTCTCGCGCACGAACGCATCGGGATCCGACGCCGTCCGGACATCGGCGCGACCGATGTGGATCTGCGCGGTCATGGAGCGTTTCGCGACCGACACGCGCGGGTGCCGCAATCCGGGCGGCCCGTCCGTCGACGAGATGGATCCCCCGACGTGCAGCAGCACGTCGAGATCGTA
Source organism: Prescottella defluvii (assembly GCF_000738775.1). Lineage (GTDB taxonomy): Bacteria > Actinomycetota > Actinomycetes > Mycobacteriales > Mycobacteriaceae > Prescottella > Prescottella defluvii. The sequence continues at coordinate 66,951 of NZ_JPOC01000040.1, read as the reverse complement.
GGCGAAACGGAGCACGCCCAGCCGGCGCTTCACCCTGGTGACGGCGGCAATCCACTCCCCCGGTATGTCCGGGCCTCCGTACACGGTCCGGAACGTCAGCCGGCCGGTGAAGTCGGACTCGTGCCCTGCGTTGTCCACCCGCCGAGTATAGGGCGGCCTACACCGCGTCGAGGCGCACGAGCGTCGTCTGCACCCCGCACGCTTTCACCGCGCGATGCACCGAAACCCGATGTGGCTCATGCCCGTGTCGACCATGTGCGGCCGGCGGGCGGCGGGCCGGTAGCGGCGGCAGTAGCTGTCGGCGCACAGGAACGAGCCGCCCTTGATCACCTTGCGGGGCACCCGGAACTGCGGTTGCCGCGGATCGTAGCTGTCCTCGATGCCGGGGCCGCGCGGGTTCCGCGGCGCGCAGCACGAGTGTCCGGTGTCGTGCCCGTCGGCGTACCAGTCGTCGGTCCATTCCCAGACGTTGCCGGCCATGTCGTACAGCCCGTACGGATTCGGCGGGTACGACGCGACCGGCGTCGTGCTGCCGTATCCCGGTGCCGCGCGCCAGGGGAAGTCGCCGTGCCAGAAGTTCGCCAGGCGCTCGCCGGCAGGTTCGGGTTCGCCACCCCACGTGAACTCGACATGATCGAGCCCACCGCGGGCCGCCGCCTCCCACTGGGCCTCGGTGGGCAGCGCCCGCCCGGCCCACTCGGCGTAAGCCTGCGCATCCTCGTGCGCGATGTGCACAACGGGGTGCTCGCCGCGACCGGTGAGCGTGGACCGCGGACCCTCCGGCCGGCGCCACGACGCCCCCGGCGTCCACCGCCACCACTGGTCGATGTGGCGGAGATCGACCGGGCCCGGCGTCCCCACGAACACCATCGACCCCGGCTGCAGGTTCTCGGCGGGTGCGCCCGGGAAGTCTGCGGGGTCCAGGGGACGTTCGGCGACCGTCCGGTACCCGGTGCCCGCGACGAAGGACGCGTACTGGGCGTTGGTGACCTGCCGGGTCTCGATGGCGAACGCCTCGACCTCGACGCGATGCGCCGGCCGCTCCTCCGGATAGTGGGTGTCGGAGCCCATCGTGAAGGTCTGGGCGGGGATGTTTCGGAGTTCGGTCAGGATGACGGTACCGGTCGTCACGAGATTCCTTCCTGCTCAGGCGGTGCCGGGCGCGAACACCTCGAGCCAATCATCCTTCATGCTCACCACGGTCCAGTCGTTTCGACGCGCGTGTTCGAGGACGTCCTCCGCGCCGGCGACGTAGTCGAACTCTCGCTCCCCGTCGTCGTGCAGGAGCAGCATCCGCAGGGACGCGCGGTCGGGTTGCCCGGAGAACGAGAGCATCGGAAGGTCTCCGTTGGAGTTGCCGACGGACAGGATCGGCCGGCGTCCGATCCGGCTCCAGATCCGGATCGGCTTCTCCGGGCCGTCGTCGAAGAAGTCCATCGCGGCCTTGTAGAGCAGGTCGGTCGCGCCCTCCCCCTCCCGGTACTCGAGCCCCAGGGCACTGCCGATGATCCGCTCCGGCGGAACCCCGTACAGCTGCCCGGCGACCGGACGCATGAAGTCCCGGTCGCCACCGGACGCGATGTAGGTGGTGAATCCGTTCGCCTCGAGGTAGCGCAGCAACTCGACCATCGGGGGGTAACCGCACCCGCGGTACGGCCGGGCCAGCGTCGGATGGTCGGCGTCACCGAAGAACGCCGTCACCCGGGCGTCGTAATCCTCGACCGTGACCTCTCCGAATGCCTGAGTGATCGCTCCCATCAACAACTTCAGATCGCCGTCGTCGCCGTGATAGTGCTTGACCATCGCGGCACCGAGCCACTGCATGTCGTTCTCGTACGCCGCCTTCCACGGCTGTTGCGACCGCAGTGACGCGTCACCCTCCGCCATCTCCGCCAACCGTCGGATGGTGAAGTCGAGCTGGATCGGCATGGGCTTCTCGCACCACAGGGTGCCGTCGTTGTCGAACACGGCAACGCGGCCTTCGGGTTCCACATAGTCGGGTCCGGCCGGGTCGACGACCCGTTCGACGAAATCCACTATCGCGGTGCGGGTTTTCCCGTCGGACCAGGACGCAAGAAAGTCTGCCATTGCGTTCAGTCCCGAGTGAGGAAGGTGTGCAGCTTCTTCACTGCATGATCGATCGTGAAGCTGGCCGCTTCCTGCCGGGGCGGGAATTCCTTGAACGTCTCGAGGAATGCGGTGGTGATCGCGGTTCCGTAGAAGGCGATGTAGTCGTGGTCGAGGAACCAGTCCCAGTAGGTGTTCGAGGTGGCGTCGGCGCGCTCGTACGGATCGGTTCGCAGGTTGAACAGCTTGGGGACGCGTAGTTGAGTGAACGGCTCCGCCCAGATACCGAGGGTTCCCTGGGCCCGCTGCTCCATGAAGACGATCTTCCAGTTCTCGAACCTGATGCCGAGGACATCACAGTCGTCGGAGAAGTAGACCATCCCGCGGCGTGGGCTCGTGTCGACCTCGCCGGTGAGGTACGGCAGCAGGTTGTAGCCGTCGATGTGCACCTTGAACGTCTTGTCGTCGACGGTGTGCCCGGCCTTCAGCTTGTCCACGATGTCCGCGTCGCCGGCTGCGGCGAGGAACGTGGGCAGCCAGTCGTGATGCTGGACGATGTCGTTGGAGACCGCTCCCGCCGGGATCCTGCCGGGCCATCGGATCACCTGCGGAACCCGGAATGCGCCCTCCCAGTTGGTGTCCTTCTCACTGCGGAACGGCGTGGTCGCCCCGTCCGGCCACGTGTTGGCGTGCGGCCCGTTGTCGGTGCTGTAGATGACGATCGTGTTCTCGGCCAGGCCGAGTTCGTCGAGGACGTCGAGGACCTGGCCGACGTTCTTGTCGTGGTCGATCATCGTGTCGTGGTACGGCGACTGCCAGATGCCCGACTGCCCCAGGCTCTCGGGCTTGGTATGCGTGCGCAGGTGCATGTGGGTGAAGTTCACCCACATGAAGAACGGCGCGTCCTCGGCATGCTTGCGACGGATGAAATCGACAGCTGCATCGGCGATCTCGTCGTCGACGGTCTCCATCCGCTTCTTCGTCAGCGGACCGGTGTCCTCGATCCTCTGTCGTCCCACCCGGCCGAACTTCGGGTCCTCGGCGGAATCGTCCTCGTCGGTGGCCCACGAACGAAGGACCCCACGAGGCTTCTGGAGGTTGTACAACCGTGGAAACTGCTCCTCGTGCGGGTAATCCGGCAGCTCGGGCTCCTCCTCGACGTTGAGGTGGTAGAGGTTACCGAAGAATTCGTCGAACCCATGGACGGTCGGCAGGTGCTTGTTCAGATCACCGAGGTGGTTCTTGCCGAACTGCCCGGTCGCGTAGCCGAGTGGCTTGAGTAGTTCCGCGATGGTGGGGTCCTCGGCGGACAATCCGATGTCGGCGCCGGGAAACCCGACCTTGCTCATGCCGGTCCGGTACACGCTCTGACCGGTGATGAACGACGCGCGGCCGGCGGTGCAGCTCTGCTCGCCGTACGAGTCGGTGAACTTCATGCCTTCCTCGGCGAGCCGGTCGATGTTCGGGGTCCGGTAACCCATCAATCCGTCGCTGTAGCAACTGAGATTGGTGATCCCGATGTCGTCTCCCCAGATCACCAGAATGTTCGGCTTCGAATCCGGCATCACAAATCTCCTTGTTCGCTCCGTATGTCGTTCCGTCCGTGTGAGATCAGGCTGCGCCCTTCGTCTGCCTTCCACATCACCCGTTCGGGATGAACCCGGACCACCGCGATGACACCCCGGGTCTCACGTGGCCGGCACGACGGGTTCCGGTGCCGGACTCCGGTCGACGGCTTCCGGCGTGGGAGGCGGAATGTCGACCTCCGGTGGATCCGGCACGTCCTCCGCCTTCTCGCCGATGAGGACGTTCACCCAGCGAGTGGCCGGGTCGATGTCGAGCAGCATCGCCTTGACGAGCAGGGTCATCGGAATCGCCAGCAGCGCACCCAGCGGACCGAGCACCCAGGCCCAGAACACCAGTGCCAGGAAGGTCATCGTCACGCTGATACCGACGGCGTCGCCGACGAACTTCGGCTGGATGATCGACTGGATGACGAAGTTGATCACGCAGTAGACCACGATGACCCACATCATGAGGACCGGTCCGCCGTCGAGCAGCGCGAGCAGCGCGGGCGGGATCACCCCGATCACGAAACCGATGTTGGGAATGTAGTTCGTGATGAACGACAACAGCGCCCACAGCACCGGCAGCGGCACCCCCATCAGCCACAGGGCGCCACCGTCGAGTACCGCAACGATGAGGCCGAACACGGTGGACACGACCAGGTACTTACGTGTTCCTGCGGCGAAAGTCGTAAGCGCATAGGCGATCTCGGGCCTGCTACGCGCAACGATCTGCATCTTCTTGCCGATACTCATCCCGTCGAACGCCATGAACAACAGCAGAGCGAGGATGAAGAAGAGGTTGGAGAACACCCCGAGAAGACTCTGCAGTGCGGATTCGATCAGCCCGACGACCTTGCCGACGTCGATGCTGCTGAGCGCGTTGTGGATCTGCTCGGAACTCACGCCCGCGCCGGCCAGCACCGACCGGAGACCGTCCAGGAGATCGTCGACGGTGTCGGCATACTGCGGCAGTTGGGTGGCGAGTTGCGCCGCAGACAACGCCAGCGCCCCGATCAGCCCGATGAGAATCAGGTACACCACGATCAGTGCGGTGATCATCCCGGTCCACGCGGGAAGCCTGCGACGCTGCACCCAGGACTGAATCGGCTGCACCGCGATGGTGAGCATGAGCGCGAGGAACACCGGACCGAGGATTCCGGCGAAGACCTTGATCCCCGCGATCGACACCACCGCCCCTGCACCCGCGAGCAACACGATCAGGCCTCGGGGTATCGCCCAGGGTGCTGGTGTCAACGTAGGCACCGGCACCACGGGTGTGACCCGGTCGGCTCGCAATTCGTGTGATCCCGTCATCGTTCCTCCCGGAGCAGATTCCGCTGCCTATCAGTCCGCGAACACCTCACGAAGGTGCGCTTCCTGCTCGTGGGACAGGTTCGTGGAGATCAGTTCCCCGTGCTGACCGTGGAACTCGTCATGGACCCGGTCGAGGGTCGCGTCGGAGGTGAGCACGAACAGCGCCGACGTACCAGGGGTGATCTGTTCCTTCAGCCGCTTGATGAAGTCGTCGTCGATTCCGACGTCGGTCAGTGCCCCACTCAGCGCACCGACCGCGGCGCCGACGGCAACCCCGATCAGCGGGATGAAGAACAGGATGCCGAACAGCAACCCCCAGAAGGCACCGCCGAGGGCACCCGCGCCGGCGAGGTTGGTGAGCTGGCGGGTTCTCGGCTTCTTCTTCCCTTCCGGCCAGCTCACGACCGCCGCGTCGTGGACGATGATCAATGCCTGCTTCTGCAGGTCCTCCAACGTCGCGATCGCCGTGTCCGCTCCGGTCGGGGATGCGAACTTCCAGACAGTCAATGTTCCTGCCATGATCATCTCCTCGAGGTTTTGAGCCGGATCGGCCCTGTCAGCACCGTAAGCGCTGAATCGGACCGAGAACTCACACCTTTCGGATGAAGTGCCGACGCATCGGCATCGCGCAGCAGTGCCGCGGCAGGGCGGAGGCCCCGCCGCGACGCTTCGGATCAGCCCGGAACGGGCGCTGTGACACCGAGTGAGAGGGCGCCCATGATCTTCGGCGCGCCCTTCTCGTAGAAGCTGTCGAGATCGGCGATCTCGAAGCCTGCGGCGCGAACCAGGGCAGGGATGTCGCGGGTCAGGTGGCAGCCACCGGCGACAGTCTTCTGGATCGGCTCGAACCTGCGCTGCCAACGCTGCACCTTGGAATGCGGCGCGAGCCCGTGTTCGACGAAGTGCAGGGTGCCCCCGGGTTTCAGGACTCGACGCACCTCGTGCAGCGCAGCATCCACGTCGGGGATCGTGCACATCGTCCAGGTCGACAGGGCGGTGTCGAACGTGTTGTCGGGGAACGGCAGCGACTGCCCGTCGAGGCCGGACCGCTCGACAGGGACACCGGATCGGGCGAGTCGCCGGCCGGCGAGTTTCCAGGCCTCGTCGGCCGGCTCGACGGCGCTGACCGAGTCGACGGCGGCCGGGTAGAACGGGACGTTGAGTCCCGACCCGAAACCGATCTCGAGCACGCGGCCGTGCAGGCCCGCGCACGCCCGCTTCCGCGACGATTCGGTCAGCGACATCCCACACGAGGCCTCCACCAGGTGCGGGACGATCCGATCGGTATAGAACCCCATGACAGCCTCCTGTGACGCAGTCTCGACCGTCCCACGATGACACGGCCGACCCCCTCTACCGACAGAGCACCTCCACGCTAGCGGTCAGTCGGCCACGGCTGCAGACGGCGCGTCCGCCTGCCGGATCGATCGGGGAATCGCGATGGCAGCCAGGGCGCCGAGTAGCGCCGCACCGGCGACCATCGCGAATCCGATGGAGATGCCGGCGTTCGAGTACAGCACGCCGTCTTCGGCAGCGATCGCGATGTGCGAGTTCAACATCGCGAAGACGAGTACCGGCAGGATCGCGGGAAGCAGGTTGCCCGCGGTGGACGAGATGGCGCCGGCCGTGGCCAGAAGCTGTGGTGGGACAGCCTCGATGAGCAGATTCGGGGTGGCCGCGTATCCCATCCCTCCACCCAGCCCGACGGCTGCGGCGAGCAGGATGACAATGGTCTTGGAGTCGTGCGTGACCGCGAGGAGCACGCTTCCCGCAGTGATCAGGACGAGTCCGGTGACCATCATCGATTTGGGGCGAACTCGCGGGACCAGAGCACCGACGATGAATCCACCCACCAAGGTCATCGCTGCTTCGGGAGCGTGGAACCACGCGTATTCTCCTGCGTCGGCGCCGAATCCGTAGCCGAGACCGATGTCGCCCGGCGTCATGACCATCATCGGGAGCAACATGACGAAGGCTGCGATGGCGGCCCAGCACAGACCCGAGCTGAGCGAGGTCAGCGCGACGGGGCGCTGCGACAGGATCGAGAGATCGATGATTGGGTCGCGGAGCTTACCGGCGGATATGTACCAGGCGAGCATGAACATCAGTCCGACGGCCAGCCAGGCCAGCGTGGCGGGTGCGGTCCACCCCCAGTCGGGTCCGAAGCTGATGCCGAGCAGCAGTCCGGCGAGGCCGATCCCGAGGAGCATCGCTCCGATCAAATCGATTCGCGCCGGAAGCCTGATCGGCGACTCCTCCGTGGTGGCTCGGATGATCACCGCCAACAGCGAGAGCCCGATGACGAAGAACCAGAAGACGCCACGAAATCCGAAGTTGTCGATGATCCAACCGGCGAGGAAGGGCGCAGGTACCGCGATCAGTCCCATACCGGTGGTGGAGATGCTCACCGCCATCGTGACCGTCCGCGGCGGGTACACGTCCCGGATCAGCGCATACACCAGGAACAGGCACGGGCTGAGGAGTCCGGTCAGGGCCCAGCCCAGCACGAGAATCGGAAGCGTCGGAGCCACCGCGGCGACCAGCGCACCGACAGCCGCGAGCAGAACGCAGGCGAGCAGCACCTTCCGTTTCCCGTGGGTATCGGCCAGCTTTCCGAGCAGCGGCGACGCCACGGCCCCGACCAACAGGAAGGCCGTGATGATCCACACCCCCTGCGTGGTGTGGAAGTGCGACGAAATCTGCGGCAGTGCAACAGAAACCATCAAGTAGCTACAGGCGAGCATCTCCAGTACCAGCACCATGGAGACGAACGAGAGCACGAGTCGTGGTGTCCAGCTTCCGATGCCGGAAGCTGCGGGGTGTCCGGTCGCGACGATAGTGTCACCACCGTGGAATGCGGGATCCATAAGCGGGCCTTTCAACCTTGATGAGGGATCGGTGCAACCCCACTCGTGCAGGAAGGCACGAGCGTGGGACAGAGCGATGGAACCGCCGATCAGAGATCGGTAGGCGCGGGTAGGCGCGATCGCGAAATCATGGATCGTTCGCCGACAATTACTGCTGCACAAGGGCAGTCAGCGACCTCCCCTCTGTGCCGGTACGCGTGCCGGCACAGAGAGGCGGTGGAGCATCGCCGAGAAGTGGAAGGCTCGAGCAGTCAGGAGGCGTCTGCGAGATAGGCGGTGGCCTTCATCTCGACTCGCGGGTTCCCGGCCGAGCCGGCTCCGAGATGGGCTACTCCGACCGCGGTCCACGCCGGGTACGGCTCGCGAATGAACCGTTCCTTGACCGCCGTGAAGGCGCGCAGGTCGCCTTCCAGGTCCGTGTGAAAGGTCACCAGTTCGACCACATGGGCCAGCACGGCGCCGGCGGCAGCGAGGATACGTTCGAGGTTTTCGAAAGCCAGCGTGAACTGCGTCGAGGGGTCATTCGGGATGGTGCCGTCGGGATGCTGCCCGAGCACTCCTGAGCAAATGACGAAGTCCCCGGCTCGGACGGCAGGAGCGATATGCCAGTGCCGGTATACGTGGTCCAACTCCGGAGGCACGATTGGGCCGTTCGAAGACAACATCTGGGGGTCCTTTTCTAGGTGGGTACATTGACCGGGTCAGGCCGTGGCGACCTCCCGCAGCGGGGACACGACGTCCGTTGCCCACCGAGCCTGGAAGGCCGCGTGCGGTATCCCGTCGGTCCATGCCCCGTCGATCGCGAGACCTGCAGTGAGTCGGCCGATTTCGTCGGCGGCCATTGCACCCCGCTCGCCCTCGATCGCCACAACCGTGCGCTCGTCCACCAGATCGATGTAGGGCAGTCCGGTCGGCGTCTCGCACACCATGCACGGCCGCGTACGGGCGGCACCGAGGGTCTTTCCCGGGAGCAGTTCGGCGAGCAGATCCAGTGATTCGTCGATGTCCTGCCGGCGGCCGCCGGTGCGCACCCAGCGCGCGATCGCCTCGGCGGAATCGAGCGGGTTGTCGAGAAGGCTTCTACCGGAACACTTCAGATACCACCGGCCATCCGGATACTGCAGCGGCGACATGACGATTCCGCCGAAGACCATCTCCTCACCGGATGCCTTCAGGTACATCATGGCTGGAATGTCGAACTCGGCCGGATCCGACACCTCGACGAGGACGACCGTCGCACCGTAGGTCCGCATGTCCAGCGACTTCGGAAGGAGACCACCGACGTTGGTCGCGGCACCCGTTGCGATGACCACTTTTCCGGCACGCCAGGCTGGTCCCGACCGGGAGACGACGCGAACCCCCTGCTCCGTGCGTTCGACGCTGTCGACCACGTCGCGGACCAGCACGGCGCCCTGGGCGACCGCGGCGGCCAGTTCGGCCTGCACCAACCCGCGCGGATTCACGATGAAGGCGTCACGCTGCACGATGCCGACGTGGCCGGGCGCGAACCGCAGGTCCGGGTATTCCCGCCGCAACTCTTCGGCGCTGAATTGCTCTACGGCAACGTTCAGATCGGCGGCGTTGTCAGCGAGCAGTCCTCGATTGAACCAGTCGGCGAGCCCGCCCCCCTCGGAGTCGTCGGGCATGACCGTCAGCGACTGCCGCGGCGTCGCGAACTGCACACCGGTACGTTCCTGCAGATCGGCGAAGCGCCGGATCGACCTCATCGCCAGCATCGAGGTCATGAGCGGAACCTCGAGGACGTGCGCCAGTCGCCCCTGGTCGTAGTAGCCGGCCCACACTCCGTCGTGGTCCGCGAACCCCGAGGGCTCGTCCGGTCCGACGACGAGCACCGTGGCGCCACGTTCCGTCAGGTGCCGCGCGGTGGCCGCACCCAGGGGCCCCGCCCCGACGACGACGACATCGAAACAACCTTCATCGTGCATCAATTCTCCTCGTTGACTGGTCTGGTTCCGACTTCGCCACGCGCAAGGCTCGATCGCGATGCCGTCACGGCCGCAATGCTCTGAGAGGCTGGAGCGGCCTGTTCGGCTGCGTGTGACGGAAATCATCCATCGCCGACCAGGCTAAGTCAACACCATGTGTCGTTAACAGTTTGTTGCGGAGAAGGAGACGGCGTTGAGCGACAAGCCCGAGCGGGTGCGAACCGGTGGCCGGAGCGAGAAGGTACGTGCCGCGGTCGGCGAGGCATGCCTGGGATTTCTTGCCGAAGGACGCCTCGACTTCACCACCGTCGAGGTCGCTGCCCGCGCCGGCGTCAGCCGCAAGACGATCTACCGGTGGTGGCCCACGCACAACGATCTACTCGTCGAGGCGGTGTCGATGCACGTCCGCCAGGTCGACCCGCCGGACACGGGGTCGTGGCAGTCCGACGTCCGCGCCTTCGCAGAACAGATCGCCGAGTACGCGGACAGCCCCGTCGAGGTCGCCTCGGCGGCACTCATGGCGAGCCGGCGTTACCCCGATTTCAACCAGCTCGTCCTCGAGCAGTACAAGCCCGTTCTCGATGCGTGGCGACAGATGGCGCAGCGCGCGATCGACCGAGGCGAGGCCAATGCCGACCACACGCCCGAGGCCATGGTGAATGCGTTGGCCGCCCCCTTGTTCATGGGCCCGATGATGCTCGGCCGCAGAGCATCCGCTGAGGAGTTGGACCGAATCGTCGGAATCGTGCTGGCCGCCACCCGACCACACCACCCGTCCTGACCCTCGACGCGGCCGGACGCGCGGAGCACGCTCAGGCGTACGCCAGCGCGAGGAGGGTCCGCACGCCGTACACGAGGGCACGCTCGTCCAGGTCGAAGTTCGGCGTGTGAAGATCGTGCCGCGGGCTGGTGCCGTCCCAGACACCCAGCCGCGCCATGGCACCGGGAACGTGTTCGAGGTACCACGCGAAATCCTCACCGCCGCTGGACTGTCCGGCCTCGGCCAGATTCTCGAGACCCACTACGGACGCGATCGCGGCGATCAGTTCGCCGGTCGCCTCGGGGTCGTTGACCACCGGCGGTACGCCCTGCACGTAGTCCAGTTCGTGGTCCACCCCGTAGGGTGCGAGCAGGTCCGAGACGGCGCGTCGCACCAGTGGTTCCACCGTCGCCCACGTCTGGTGCGACGCACTGCGCAGCGTGCCCACCAGTTCCCCCGACTCCGGTATCGCGTTGCCGACCCGGCCGGCCCGGATGCGACCCCACGTCAGCACGGTGGCTGTGCGGGCGTCGAGTCGGCGATCGAGCACCGACGCCAGCCCGGTCACCAGTACGGCCGCAGCGTGGATGAGATCGCCCGTCAGGTGCGGACGTGCCGAATGCCCGCCCGGGGAGGAGAGTCGCACCGTGAGCATCGCACCGGACGACGTGATCGGGCCCGCGCGGGTGGCGAGTTGGCCGACCTCGAGCTGAGGTGCGCAGTGCAGGGCGAAGATTCGCGAGACACCCTCGAGGGCACCGGCCGCGACGACGTCGAGCGAACCTCCCGGGGTCGTCTCCTCCCCCGGCTGGAAGATCAACCGCACCCGCTGCCGCGGTGGCTCGGCGACGAGCGCGGTCGCGGCCTCGAGAAGCATCGCGGTGTGTGCGTCGTGTCCGCACGCGTGGCTCACGCCGTCGACCGTGGACGCGTACGGCGCACCGGTGGCCTCCGTCAGCGGGAGCGCGTCGAGGTCGGCCCGCAACGCGACGCACGTCGGGGTGTCGGGCCCGACGTCGCACCACAGGCCGGTGCCGGCCGGCAGGACGACCGGATCGAGCCCGAGCGAAGCCAGGTGATCGCGCACCAGCGCGGTCGTCCGGAACTCGGCGAAGGACAGTTCGGGGTGGGCGTGCAGATCCCGCCGCCACGCGACGAGCCGGTCGTTGTCGATACGCATGGGCAGCACCCCCGTCAGATCGCCGACACCCGGGCGCCGGACCGGGCCAGCCGGCTGGTCAGCCACTTCACCATCGTCTTCGCCAGCGTGTCCCGGTTCTCCCGCTTGACGATGTCGTGGCCCTCGTCGTCGAACAGCAGCAGTTCGGCGACACCGCCGTGGGCCCGCACCGACGCCACCACCTGTTCCGACTCGCTGACCGGCACATTGGTGTCGTGGGCGCCGTGCACCACCAGCACCGGTGCCCGCAGGGCGTCGACGCGGTGGATCGGCGACAGTTCCGCCAGCAGTTCCCGGTCGTGCTCGGGGTGCCCGTACTTGGGATAGGCGGCGGCCGCGATCCACGGCTCGGTGTTGGCGTAGAAGGTCTCGAGGTTGCTCATGCCGCAGACGGCGATACCGGTCGCGAACAGGTCGGGGTGGAACGTCAGGGCCGCCAACGTCAGATAGCCGCCGTACGAATGCCCGGCGCACGCGATCCGCGCGGGGTCGGCAACGCCGTTGTCGACGACGTGGCGGACACAGTCCGCGACGTCGTCGATGCCCGCGAATCGGCCGTACCGCTCGTCGGCGTGCATGAAGGTGCGGCCGAATCCGCCCGAGCCGCGCACGTTCGGCGCGAAGACGGTGATCCCGGCCGCGACCAGCGCCGGGAAGTAGTCGCTGTATCCGGGGCGTTCCTGGAGCTCCGGTCCGCCGTGGAACCACAGCATCACCGGACCGGGTTCGTTCCCCGGCGCGCGGTACAGCCACCCGGTCAGGGGCAGCCCGTCGCGCGCGGTGAGCTCGACGAGCAGCGGGGCGTCGGCCCGGGCGATCCGGGTCCGGGCCGGCTCCACCGGACCCCACTCACCCGTCCGCGGGTCGACGATCTCCACCGACGGCGGCATCCCGGGCCCCTCCACCGTGACTGCGAGCAACGAGCCGTCGGCACTGATGCTCAGCTCCGACGCCACCAGTCCCGGCAGACCGATCGGAGAATCGAACGTGCCGTCCGCGAGATGCAGGATCTGTAATTCGCTCAGGCCCTTGTAGTTCCACAGCAGTGCCACGGTGCTGTGGTCGTCACTGACGACGAATTCGTCGAGTCCGCAGTTGTCCCGCTCGGCCAGCACCCGGTAGGAGACGCCACGCTCGGACGCCGCCACACCGAGCAGTCGCGCGAACTCGGCCCCGTTGTCGCTGCGCACGAGCGCGCGGATGTACTTGTCCGGCTCACCCTCGCTCGATGCCCAGGGCGACCGATGCTGGCCGAGCACACCCAGCAGGCGGTGGTCGTCGAGGAGAACCCCCGCATCGGTGGTCGACCCGAAGTCTGCGGGCAGCAGCGGGATCCGACTTCCGTCGGCGCGCTGCAGCAGCAGTTCACGATGCCCGCGCGGGCCCACCCGCAGCAGCGCCGATCCGTCCCACGCGTCGACGAGGAAGCTGCCGACACGACGGTCGAGGACGACGATGTCCTGGCTCTGTGGATCCACCAACCTGGCCTCGGCCACACCGTCCTCGTCGGTCGCGGTGAGCACCACCAGGTTCCCGTCCCAGCCGATCAGCTCGGTCGAGACCGCGCGCTGTGACCCGACCAGGCGGGCCGAGCGGTCCTGCGGGTCGGTCTGCACGACCCACACCTGGGTGCGGTTGCCACCGTGCGGCGCGACCTGGCACGCGAGCCACCCGCTGTCCGCCGAATGCACGATCCGCGTGACGGGGCCGGGCACGGGCAACTCGACGCGACGGTCCGTGCTGCCGTGCCGGCCGGACAGGAACCGCTGCACGGCCCACGGGTATCCCCCGTCGTCGACGATGTGGGCGAATCCGGTCGCATCCGGCGACACCGACGCACCCGATGTGAAGCGGATATGCTGTCCGCCTTCGCGTTCCGTCGAGACTCCGGCGGTCACAGCCGCTCCATCGCCTGCAGCCACATCTCCAGCAGACCCACCTGCCACAGGGTGTTCACGCCACGGGCGGTGCGGATCTCGTTGGGGGAGGCGAACAGTGCGTCGAGCACCTCGGGCCGGAACAGCCGTCGCTCCCGGGCGCCGCGACTGCTCAGCGCGTCCTGCACGAGGGCGAGGACACCACCCTCGAGGTGCCGTATGCCCGGTACCGGGAAGTAGCCCTTGGTCCGGTCGATCACCGCGTTCGGGAGCAGGCCGCGACTGGCCTCCTTCAGCACACCCTTGCCGTCGCCCGCCAGTTTGAGGTCCGTCGGGCAGGTGGCCGCCAACTCCACGAACTCGTGGTCGAGGAACGGCACCCGCGCCTCGAGTCCCCACGCCATCGTCATCGTGTCGACCCGCTTGACCGGGTCCTCCACGAGCATCACCGTCGTGTCGAGTCGCAGTGCGGCGTCGACGGCGGTGTCGGCGCCCGGCGCCCGGTGGTGCCGGACCACGAATTCGGTACTGACGTCGCGATCGAGGCAGTAGTCGGGATCGACCAGGGCCGCGATGTCGTCGTGGGTGCGGTCGAAGTACACCTTGGCGTAGGCCTCCGCGGACTGTTCCCGCGCCACCCCGACCAGCGGGGGATACCAGTGGTAGCCGCCGAGGATCTCGTCCGCCCCCTGGCCGGACTGGACCACCTTGACGGATCTGGAGACCTCCTCCGACAGCAGGAAGAACGCCACGCAGTCGTGGCTGAGCATCGGCTCGCTCATCGCCTCGATCGCCTTCGGCACCGCCGCCGGGAGCCGCGACGGATCGATGTGGATCTGCCGGTGATCGGTGCCGAACGTCCGGGCCACGAGATCGGAGTAGACGTACTCGTTTCCCGATTCTCCTCCGGCCGAGTCGAATCCGATACTGAAGGTCGCCAGGTCCCGCTGCCCCTGTTCGGCCAGCAGGGCCACGAGCAGACTGGAATCGATGCCACCCGACAGCAGCACCCCCACTGGGACGTCGGCGACCATCCGGCGGGACACCGCCGTGCGCAGCGAGTCCATCAGGGCGTGCTGCCACTGCTCCGCCGTCCACGACACCCGCTCGGGCGACGGCTCGAACAGCGGTTCCCAGTACTGCCTTTCGGTGGCCGTTCCGTCCGGACGCACCACCCGGATCGTCGCCGGCGGCAGCTTGCGGACACCCTCGAACATGGTGTGCGGCGCCGGCACGGCCGCGGCGAAGCTCAGATAGTGGTGCAGGGCGACACGATCGATCGTGGTGTCGACGCCACCTCCGTGCAGCAGCGCCGGCAGCGTCGACGCGAATCGCAACCGCCCCGGCTGCTCGGTGAAGTACAGGGGCTTGATCCCCAACCGATCACGCGCGAACGTCACCACACCCGAATCGATCTCGTGGACGGCGAAGGCGAACATTCCCTTGAACCGCTGCACGCAGTCGGCCCCCCAGCGGTGGAAGCTCTTGAGCACCACTTCACTGTCCGCGGTCGAGAAGAACCGGTAACCCGCCTGCTGCAGCTCCGCCCGCAACTCCTTGTAGTTGTAGATGCAACCGTTGAACACCAGCGACAACCGCAGTTCGCTGTCGACCATCGGCTGACCGCCCCGAGCCGACAGGTCGATGATGCACAGGCGGCGGTGGCCGAACGCCACCGACTGCTGTGCGTACGCGCCGGCCGCATCCGGCCCGCGGGTCACCATCGCGTCGGTCATCCGTGCCACCGCGGCGACGTCGGGCGTCGCCCCGTCGAAACGAACCTCACCGCAGATGCCACACATACTCGGCCACTCCTCCTCGGGTCTCGGCCGCCAGCAGGTCCACGACGTCGGTCAGGCTCCCGCGCCTACGCAGGCTCCGCCGCTGCCGCGCCGACGAACTCCCCACCTGCAGGGTGACGTCCGCCAGTTCGGAGACCACGTCCCAGTCGCCGGTGGACTCGAGGTGGGGCCGCAGCGACCGGATCAGCCCCTCGACCACCTGCGACGCGGGTCGCGGCGCCACGGCTTCCACGTCCACGAGGTCGCCCTCGAGGCCCGAACGCGCGGCGCGCCACATGGCCGCGCGCACCAGCGTCGGCGAAACCTGCAGTGGCGGTCGCCCCTCGTGGAGGGCGACGGCCTCGCGATCGACGAGGGCCCGGAACAGCCCGGCGACGAGCGCGATCGTGTCCACCGACGGGCAGCTGTCGCACACCCGCAGCTC
This sequence comes from Prescottella defluvii, assembly GCF_000738775.1. Taxonomy (GTDB): domain Bacteria; phylum Actinomycetota; class Actinomycetes; order Mycobacteriales; family Mycobacteriaceae; genus Prescottella; species Prescottella defluvii. The sequence continues at coordinate 51,146 of NZ_JPOC01000040.1, read as the reverse complement.
GAGCGTCGAATACCGATCGGACGGTCGCAGGTCGAAGTAGACCATCCCGGGGCCGCTGATCACGCCGCTGCCGACGAGGTCGGCGATCAGCCGGTCGTATTCCGCGGCGGACTGCACCGGCGCCGCGGGACCGGTGGTGGGCCAGCGGGTCCACACCAAGGACCGCATGCTGGCGTATCCGGTGTCGGTGCCGTCGGCCCAGAACGGCGAACTCGCGCTCAGGGCGAGGAAGATCGGCAGGTACGGCGCCACGCGATTGGCGATCTGCACGGCCTCGTCACGGTCCGCGACGTCGACGTGCACCTGGGTGCCGCAGATCAGCTGCTCGCGGGCTAGGAGTTGGTAGTCGGCGAGCATGCGGCGATACCGCGGGGTCTCGGTGACGGCCATCTCGGCGGGCACCGCGAGCGGCACCGCGCCCGCGGCCACCACCCCGACGCCCAGGTCGGCGGCGGCCTCGACGAGGACCTGTCGCCGGCGGATCAGGTCCGCACGGAGATCGACGAGGTGTGCGAACACTCCGCTGTTGACCTCCACGACGCAGCGCTGCAGTTCCTCGACGTAGACGTCCCCCGGCAGGCGCTCGAGCAACTCGGGTGCGCGCGTGACGAGCCGACGGGTCTCCGCGTCGATGAGGTGGAACTCCTCCTCGACGCCCAGCTTGCGAACTTCGTCGGTCACCATGGCGATCTACCTCGCGCCCCGCGAAGGCGTGGCGGGCGTCGGGCTCATCCAGGGGTCCTCTCCGGGATTTCGACCGCACGGCATTTCAACCGCGCTGCCCGACCAGTCTTCGCACCCTGGTGGCCGATTCACACACATAGCGATATTCGTTAGCGTGTTGAGACCAGGAGCGGCACTGCGACTCGGACAGACAACGAATGCCTACAGCAAGGTGATCCAGTACGAGCAGAAGCGGTGGATCACCAAGGCTGCGACACCGAGGAACCACGGAACTACCGCGCCCCACCACAGCAGTTGGGGTCGAGCACCACGCGAAGCGCGTCCAACGAGTCGCCGCGCGCCCGATAGAAGACATTCATGCCGCGCCGCTCCGATTCGACCATGCCGGCCTTCCTGAGTTGCCCGAGGTGGTGGCTGACGGTCGACTCCGCCAGTCCGACGCTGGTGGCCAGATCACATGTACAGACCTCTCCCCCGGCGGCGGTGAGCAGAATCGAGACGAGCTTGATCCGGACCGGGTCCGCGAGCGCCTTCAAGCGGAGCGCGACCTGCAGTGCGGCGTCGTCACTCATGGGCGCCGCCGATACCGGCGCGCAGCAGATCGGTGCACTGACATCGACGATGGGCAGGGCCTTGGGCATGCCGCCGATCCTAGCCAGCTCCTTGACTTATGTCGAAAAGGTGGCAACCTGAAGTCCGCAAGTAGTTCGATATATGTCACATAGCCCGGAGGCAGTCATGTCACGCGCCCAACTCGCCCTCAACGTCGACGACCTGCAGGAGGCGGTCACCTTCTACTCCAAGCTGTTCGGAACCCGGCCCGCCAAGCTGAAGCCCGGCTACGCGAACTTCGCGATCGCCGAACCGCCGCTGAAACTGGTACTGCTCGAGAATCCCGGTAAGGGCGGCACGATCAACCATCTCGGCGTCGAGGTCGAATCGAGCGCGAAGGTGCACGCGGAGATCGCCCGCCTCACCGACGAGGGCCTGTTCACCGACGAGGAGATCGGCACCACGTGCTGCTTCGCGACCCAGGACAAGGTGTGGGTCACCGGCCCGGCCGGTGAGAAGTGGGAGGTATACACCGTGCTCGCCGACTCCGAGACGTTCGGCTCCAGCCCACAGCACCTCGAGGTCTCGGCAGCCGAGAACGGGGCATGTTGCGGCACAGCCGTTCCGGACGAATCCGCATCGACCGGATCGTCCTGCTGCTGAACAGTCCTCCCTGTCGGCTACGGCAGGAGCTCGGCGATCAACGCGTCCACCCGCGAGCGAATCTCGTCACGAATGGGCCGGACGGCGTCGAGCCCCTGCCCGGCGGGATCGTCGAGAACCCAGTCGCGGTAGGACTTCCCGGGAAAGACCGGGCAGGTGTCACCGCAACCCATCGTGATCACGACGTCGGCGGCCTGAACCGCGTCGACGGTGAGGATTTTCGGTGACTGCGTCGAGATGTCGATGCCGATCTCGGCCATCGCCACGACGGCCGCCGGGTTCACCTGGTCGCCCGGCGCGCTGCCGGCGGAGCGGACCTCGATTCGATCCCCCGCCTGATGAGCAAGGTATCCGGCCGCCATCTGGGACCGGCCGGCGTTGTGAACGCAGACGAAGAGCACACTGGGAACGCGCAAGGTTTCAAACCTCTTTCGACACCAAGGTATTCGCGGACTCGATTCGGGCGAAGCGCTTGCGCAACGCGAGCGAGACGTAGACGAGCCCGACGAGCACGGGGACTTCGATCAGTGGACCCACGACGCCGGCGAGCGCCTGCCCGGATGCGGCACCGTAGGTGGCGATGGCGACCGCGATCGCGAGCTCGAAGTTGTTGCCCGCCGCGGTGAACGCGAGAGTGGTGGTGCGCTCGTAGCCCAGACCCATCACCGCGCCGAGCAGGTAGCCGCCACCCCACATGATCGCGAAGTACGCCAGCAGCGGGATCGCGATCCGCACGACATCCATTGGCCGTGAGGTGATCTGCTCACCCTGCAGCGCGAAGAGAATCACGATCGTGAACAGCAACCCGTACAGCGCCCACGGACCGATCCTCGGCAGGAACGTCGACTCGTACCACTCGCGCCCCTTGGCCTTCTCCCCGAAGTGGCGGGTGAGAAACCCAGCCAGCAGCGGGATCCCCAGGAAGATCAGCACCGACTTCGCGATCTGCCACGGGGAGGTGTCGATCGTGGTCTGCTCGAGGCCGAGCCAACCCGGTAGCACCGAGAGGTAGAACCAGCCCAGAACCGCGAACATGATCACCTGGAACACCGAATTGATCGCCACGAGCACGGCGGCCGCCTCCCGGTCGCCGCACGCGAGGTCGTTCCAGATGATCACCATCGCGATGCAGCGCGCGAGGCCGACGATGATCAGACCGGTCCGGTACTCGGGCAGATCCGGCAGGAAGATCCAGGCGAGCGCGAACATCAGCGCCGGGCCGAGGACCCAGTTGAGCAACAGCGAACCGGCCAGCAACCTGCGATCGCCGGTCACGGCGTCGAGACGGTCGTACCGGACCTTCGCCAGCACCGGATACATCATGATCAGCAGACCGAGCGCGATCGGCAGCGAGATGCCGTCGAGTTCGACGGCACCGAGCGCGTCGCCGAGTCCCGGGATCATCCGGCCGAGGAGCAGGCCGGCGATCATCGCAACACCGATCCACACCGGCAGGAACCGATCCAGTGTCGAGAGCTTGCCGACGACAGCAGAGGGCACGTTCGCGTCGGTCACAGCCCGACCTCGACGGTCGGCGCGCAGGCCGAGCCCGCGACGACGCCCACCGTCGGCGACAGTACCGCCGAAAGCTGTTCCAGTGCTGACGGAATCACCCGGTAGTACACCCAGGTGCCGCGCCGCTCCGAGCCGAGCAGGCCGGCCTCCCGTAGCACCTTCAGGTGGTGGGAGATCGTCGGCTGGGACAGATCGAAGGCTGGCGAGATGTCACAGACACAGCTCTCCCCACCCTCGTGCGCGGCGATGAGGCTCAGCATCCGCAGCCGCACCGGATCGCCGAGCGCCTTGAACATCCGGGCAAGATCGGCGGCCTGACCCGGCTCGATGGCCTGCCCTCCGATCGATGCACAACAGTCCGCCACTTGATTCGACATGCGTCTATATTGACATCTATCTAATCAATGAGCTCGGGGGGGTCAGCGGCAAGTCACTCCGCGACTGTTCGGAAACCGAGCATCATGTCGTGGTCCTCGTGGTCGAGCATGTGGCAGTGCCACACGTAGCCCTGCAGCGGTCCGGTCGCCGCGGGGGCGGTGTCGTGACCTGCGTGCGCGGGCGTGCCGTGGCCGGACGGTGCCGGGGCCGGTGCCGCGATCTCGCCCACACCGAACGTCGCGTCCGGGTCGAATCCCAACCGGTCGGCTGTCGGGAACACCGCCACGATCCGCGTCACCGTTCCCGGGTTCGTCACCACGGTGTCCTTGCGTCCCGCCTCCCACGGTTCGGGCGGGACGAGCGGCGAGGTGACGAACGCGTCGACCGGCGGAGCCCACCTGGTGCCGACCGGCGGTTGCGGATTCTCCTGCACGTACCGCTGCACGTCGATGCCCTGTCGACCGAGGACCCGGAAGTTGACCAGGTGCAGGTGGATCGGGTGCGGTTCGGGCGTGACGTTGACGATGTTCCACTGCTCGACCGTGCCCTGCCGGGGCATCTCGATGTCGGAGTCACCGAACCGAAGGTTGTTGAGCGACATCAGCACATTGCCGCTCGACGGGTCGGGCAACTGCAGCACGGTGACGGTCCGCTGCACCTGCGGCACCGGCACCGGTTCCAGGTCCGCGGGTTGTCCCGACCCGCCGCGAAGGGTTTGCGGGACCCCGCCGGTGAATCCCTTGCCGTCGGCCACCCGGAAGCGACAGAACAACGGCATCGCCCGCACACCCTGCTGAGCAGCCCCCAGCGGCGGCGGTTCGTCGTTGCACAACTCCACCGTCGAACCGCCGTCCAGAACACCGAAATCCACCAGGAGATCAGCTCTCTCGCCGGGCGCGAGCCGTATCCGGTCGACCGCGACGGGGGCCGGTAGCAGTCCACTCTCCATTCCCAGGACCCAGAACCGCATCCGGTTGCCGAAGAACAGGTTCCACACACTGAACGACGCGGCGTTGAGCACCCGAAGCCGGTACATTCCCCGGGCCACCTCGAGTTGGGGCCAGATCTTGCCGTTCACGACACCGACGTCGCCGGGGGTGGCCGGGTTCCACCGGCCTTGCGGGAGGAGCGGCGACACCCGGACGCTCTGCCGCCCGTCCGCGGTGAAGAGCTTCTCCTGCAGGACCAGGGGAAGCTCGAACTCTCCCGACGGCAACCCCCACGCGTTTCCTGCTGTGCCCGTGTCGAACTCGTCTCGCAATAGGCACACTCCGGCGAGCCCGGCGTACACGTTGAGCCGGGTGATCCCCATCGCGTGGTCGTGGTACCAGAGTTGGGTGGCCTCGTGACCGTTCGGAAAGTGATGCACGTGCCCCTGTCCGGGCCGCTGCAGGAACGCCGGGTGGCCGTCGTGCTCGGGTGGTGTCACCGCCCCGTGCAGATGCATCGACGTGGGCACCGATGTCCGATCCTGCTCGGTGACGCCGTGCAGCGTGGTGTCGAAGTCGGCGGCCAGTGGGTGCACCCCGATCTCGTTGCGGTAGGAGACCGTCAGCGGGTCGCCCCGGTGCGCCTCGATGGTGGGGCCGAGATAGTCCATGCCGCCGTAGGCGAGCGTCGGCGCCGGGGCGAGGTCGCGGTGGAACCGATGCGTCGTGCTCGCGGCGCGCAACTCCAGTTGCGATCCGGACAGCACCGGAATTCGGGGCAGTTCGTCGACGAACGGTTCGATACGTGGCGACGCGAACAACTGCGGCCGGGACGGGTCGATGTTGCCGAGATCGCCCAGATCCTGTGCCCGCACCGTCGACGCCCCCACGGTGGCCGCCCCGACGCCCGCGGCACCGGCCGTCCACGCGAGGCCGCGGTTGAAGGCACGCCGCGAAATCCGTCCGCTCATGTCACCGTCACACTCCCCGTGGTCGCCCTACCGGAGTACGCCCGCCCGACGGTACGCCGGAACCGTCTGCCGCCCTGATGCTTTGCACGCATCCCCCTCGATTCCCCGTCCCGTTCCCGGCGAGGCGGACGAATCGCCCCGCGGAACCCTTTCCACTTCGCGGGAAGCCATGTGGCGGGCGGCAACGATTCGAGACAGGCTGGAGCGTCCGGATGACATTTGCGACAGACAGAGGCTGACGATGACCACCGAAATCAGTTACGAGGACTCCAAGCGGGAACTGCACACCGATCAGGGTGTGCTCCGCTACCACCAGGCCGGCGACGGTCCGCCGCTGCTACTGCTGCACGGCTCGGGCCCCGGTGTCACCGGATGGCGCAACTACCGCGGCGTCCTCGCGGACTTCGCGGAACACTTCACCTGCTATGTCCTCGAGTTCCCCGGCTTCGGCGTCTCCGACCCGTGCGACGGCCACCCCATGGTCGAGGCCGTGGGCGCCGTCCCCGTGTTCCTCGACGGCCTCGGCCTCGACGCGGTCGACATCATCGGCAACTCGATGGGCGGCGGCGTCGGCGCCAACATCGCGATCTCGCACCCCGACCGGGTGAAGAAGCTCGTCTCGATCGGCGGCATCGGCAAGAACGTCCTCTCCCCCTTCCCGGGCGAGGGCATCAAGCTGCTGACGGAATTCACCGACAACCCGACCCGCGAGAGCCTGATCCGCTGGCTGCACTCGATGGTCTACGACCCCGCGATCGTGACCGAGCAGCTCATCGAGGAACGCTGGGCGCTCGCGACCGAGCCGAAGACGCTCGAGATCGCCCGCCGCATGTACAGCAGCAAGGCGATGGCAGGGATGGCGGCGGCAGCCGCGCAGGCCGATGTCACCCCGTACTGGGCGAAGCTCGGCAAGATCAAGGCCCCGACCCTGATCACGTGGGGTCGCGACGACCGCGTCAGCCCCGTCGACATGGGTCTGCTGCCGATGCGCGACATCCCGAACGCGGAATTCCACGTGTTCCCCAAGTGCGGCCACTGGACCATGATCGAGGCCCGTGACGCCTGGCTGGCCTCCGTGCTGTCCTTCCTCCTGCGCGACCTCGGGTGACCCGAGTGCGCTGACGGCACTCTCCGCGACAGGCACCGCGAGGGTGGCGTCGACCGAGATCTCCTACGCTGTCGGAATCCGCCGGGGTGGCAACCGCCGCCCCGGCGCTGGCCTTTCGAAGGGGATGCCGTGCGGTCGTCGAGGTTCAATGTCGCGCTGGCGCGGGAGGCGCTGGCCGCGCGGTCGGAGTCCGCGCAGGGCTGGTTGCGCGGCACCGCACCCGGTCGGACGGTTCAGCGGATGCTGTCCGGCTTCGTCGACATCGAGTGGGCGGACCGGTCCATGACACTGGCGGCCCAGTCGTTCACGTCGGTGCTGCCGGTGGTGATCGTCGCATCGACGATCGGTAGCCACGACACGTTCACCAAGGGCTTCTTCGACCAGTTCGGTATCGACATGGACAGCGTCGACGTGAGCACGGACGGCCTCGGCGTCGACGATCCGTCGTTCGCGGCCTTCGGCATCGTCGGCCTGCTGATGGTCCTGCTCGGCGGGACGTCCTTCGCCCGCGCCCTCGGCCGGATGTACGGGCGGGTGTGGCACGTCCCGACGCTGAAGTTCGCGAGCTGGTGGCGGTGGATCGCGGTGCTGCTGTCGGTGGCGGCGAGCGCGGCCCTGATCGGCGCCACCCGGGCACTGCTCGGCGTGCCGTACCTGGGCGGGTCGCTCGTCCTCGTCGCCCAGTTCGCCGTCTGGGCCGGGCTGTGGACGCTGGTGCCGTACCTGCTCACCGAACGCCGTCTCTCGGCCCGCGTGTTGTGGTCCACCGGGGTGATCACCGCCGCGGGGCTGACGGTGCTACGGATCGGCGGCAACGTCGTCCTGCCTCGGACGGTGGCCACGGCCGAAGCCAAGTTCGGGGACCTGGGCCTGATCTTCACCGCGATCGGCTGGATGTTCGTCGCGTGCGGAATCGTCGTCGGTGCCTCGGTGATCGCGAAGGCGCTCGCGCTGGACGAGGGGCCGATCGGCCGGTACCTGCGCGGACCGGCGGAGCCCCTCACCGAGACCGTCTACCCTCCGAAAACCCAAGCGTCGCAATGATTGATCGACCGTCCAGATCATACCGTTACAGCATCGTTACCTAGAAGACTGACCACTCGGTTTGCCCTGTTCATGGCGCTGCCCCGCCCACGCGGACCCGTCACCCTACGCCGGGCCCTCGGCCGATACGACCCATTTGACCGACTTTGCTGTTGCAGCCCCGACGTATGGCGTCGATGGTGGAGGGGTGATCTTGGTGTCGGGATTGCGCCAACCCGGATCACGTTCCGATGGTTCACATTTGGAAGGGGATGAACATGCAGTTGCGTAATCGGAAGGCACTCGGTCACGCGGTCGGTGGGGCTGCCATCGTCGCCGCGGCAGCGCTCGCAGCACCCGCTCTGGCCTCGGCCGAACCGGTCGAGCTCACCAGCCCGACCGTGACGACCGCCGTCGACGGCAACACTCTCTCGGTCACCGTCGCCAACACCAACGAGGACCCCACCACGAGCTGCGGCGCCTTCGCGCTCGAGGCCGCCAAGCTGCCCGCGTTGCAGCAGGATCCGAGCAAGATCACGGAGCCGGGCTTCCTGTCGTGGCAGACGGACGTGGCCGAACGAGTCGGCCCGGGCGCTGAGGACACGTTCACCACCGATCTCGGAAACGGCATGTACGCGGTTGTCGGCGAGTGCATTTCGCTGACCGACCCGGAACAGCCGGCGGTGGGTGAGGCTCAGATCGTGCCGGTCGGCGGCCTGCTCGGTAGCGTCGACCTCGGCAGCCTGCAGGACATCCTGCCGGCCGACCTCGATCTGGGCAGCCTGCAGGAGCTGCTGCCGGCAGACCTCGGCGATCTACTCGCGGGGCTCCCTCTCGGCTCCACGGGCCCGGACGCGTAACGCAGGGCCTCGCGCCTCCCCGGTTGCGGCGCCGACACCCGCTCGGGTGTCGGCGCCGCAACCCGGTCGGGTGTCGGCGCCGCAACCCGGTCGGTGGGCACCGAGAGTTCGCATCGGCCACGATTCTTCCCGAGCACGCCCGCCGACCCCTGCTCCCGGCCTAGCCTGAACAGCACGGCACATCCGGTTCGAGATCCGGAAGGAGCACTCGATGAGCGCGGAACCGACGGTTCGAGTCACCCGTACCGCAATCAACTGGCGGCGACTGTGGGCGGGTGGTGTCGCCACTGCGATCGTCGCCGCACTCGCCGCCGTGGTCGGGGTGCTGGCGGTGCGCGGCCCGATCGACACCCCCGTGATCTCACCGCCGCACACGCCGTGGGATTCGCAGGTCACCACCGTGGCCGTCTACTCCGCGATCGCGGCACTGATCGCGACGGGACTGCTGCACCTTCTTCTCATCTCGACGCCGCGCGCGTCCGTCTTCTTCTCCTGGATCGGCATCCTGGCGACGGCCGCCGCGGCCCTGTGGCCGTTCAGCGTCGACGCCACCACCAAGTCGCAGATCGCCAGCGGGGCCATCTACCTCGTCGTCGGCATCGCGATCGTGTCGCTGCTGTCGGGGGTCGCGGCATCCGCGCAGAGCACCTTCACCGCACGCCCCTGACCGGGCCGGCCGGCGGTATGCGCGAACCGCGCGCGACACACCCGTGAATTGCCGCTAGCGCAGGTAGCCGTGGTGCGCGACGGGTTCGACCGCTCCGCCGTCGTGGGCGGCTCTCCGTAGACCCCGGATCAGGATGTTGCGGAGTTCGCGCGGGTCGATGACGTCGTCGTAGAACAGTGTCTGCGCCAGCGCCCAGGGCCCGGAGGCCTCGTTCTCGACCAGCGCCCGCCGCGTCTCGTCGTCCTCCTTCGCCGTCCGGCCTCCGACATCGGCCGGAATGCCACCGAGGGTGACGGCGGGGAACGCGAGCGTCATGGACTGGTCGTCGTACGGGTTCATCCCCATCACCGAGCTGCCGAACCCGAAGGCCTTGCGGACCGTGATGTGGAACTTGGGGGTCCGCAGTCGGTGCTGCGCCGTGAACATCCGGGCACTGGCTTTGAGGATGCCGGCCTGCTCGGACGCGCTGCCCGCCATCACCCCCGGATTGTCCGCGAGGAACACGACCGGAAGGTGGAACGCTCCCACCAGTTGCAGGAAGGCGGCGGCCTTGTCGGCGGCGGCCACCGTCACCGACCCGGCCATCACGCTCGGCTGGTTGGCCACCACTGCGACCGCGTGCCCGCCGATCCGGGCCAGAGCGGTGATGATCGACTTCCCGTAGGTGGGTTGGATCTCGGTGACGGTGCCGTCGTCGGCCAGCCGGTCGACGACGGCACGCATGTCGTAGGGCCGCTTCTGGTTCACCGGGATCAGGTCGAGCAGTTCCGGCAGTGCCCGCTCCCCCACGTCGTGGTTGCCCTGCGCAGGTCCGGCCCACGGCGGCCGCTGCCACGCACTGCTCGGGAAGTACGACAGGTAGCGGCGAGCCAGGGCCAGGGCGGCCTCGTCGGAGTCGGCGAGATTGTGCGCGACACCGGAGGCGTCGATCGCGACCCGTGGGCCGCCGAGTGCTTGTTTGTCGACCTGTTCGCCGGTGGACGCCGCCACCAGCGGAGGCCCGGCCGTGAACAGCGCACCGTGGCCGTCCACCATGATCACGAAGTCGGACAGCGGTGCCGCGAGGGCCCCGTGACCGGCCGACGGCCCGGTCACGATCGCGACCGTCGGCACCAGTCCCGAGAGGTCCGCCATCGCCTGGAGGTCGTTGGGCGCGGGCCGGTTCCGCTCGAGCGCGTTGGTGGCGCGATGCCCGGCCCCCTCGAGCATCGTCACCAGCGGAATCCGGTTTCGCAGCGCCAGTTGGGCCGCACGTGTCCGCTTGGTCGCCGCCGCGGTGCCGATGGACCCGCCGGCGACGGTGAAGTCCTCGGCCCCGACCATGACCGGTCGGCCGTCGACCAGGCCCGATCCGGCGACGAACGCGTCGGCCGGAATGCCGTCTCCCGCGAGCAGGCCGAGTTCGTCGAACGACTGCGGGTCGAGCAGGTGCTCGATCCGGGTGCGCGCATCGAGTCGCCCCGCCGCCCGGTACCGGGCGACCTTCTCGGCACCGCCCATCGTCTGCGCCGCCGTCTTCCGGTCGGCCAGACGTTCCAGGAGCGGTGCCCACTCCCGACTGTTCCCAGCGTCCATCGTCGATGTCCTTCCCGATCCCGCGAGTGAACCGGATCACGTCGGCCACCGTCGATGCCAACCTACGGCCGATCGCACTCGGCGGCAAAAGGACTCGGCAGCCCCTGAACCTGGCCCCGCGGTCCCCGAGAGCAGACTTGTCGGTCGGTCGTGCTTCGATGCACCCATGACATCGCCTTCGATCGAACCGTTGCGGCTTTTCGAGACGTCCCCGGGCAACTGGTCGCTGATGCTGACGGACCAGCATTTCGGCACGGTGGCAGCAGTATTCGAGCAGGTGGAGGGTTTCGAAGGCTCCGGGTACGACTGGGCCTCGGTCGCCCACGCCGTGGTCGGGCGCGACGCACCCCACCTGGAGGAACGCTTCCGCACCGATCCCGAGGCCGGGATGTTCGTCGCGTACGGCACCGACCACGACGCGCTCGCCGAACTCGGCACGATCCTGGCCAGGGCGTACTCCGATTCCGAGTATCTCGGTGGGCTGGTCGCGATCGCCGAACTCGACTGAACCGGTTCCCGAACGGAAGATGCCCCGTACCGAATCCGGTACGGGGCATCTCCGACAGCGACTGGGCCTCTAGCGGACCAGCAGCTCGGCGATCTGAATCGTGTTGAGCGCCGCACCCTTACGCAGGTTGTCACCCGAGACGAACAGCGCCAGACCGCGCCCCTCGGGGGCACCCGGGTCCTGACGGATCCGGCCGACGAGGGACACGTCGCCGCCGGCGGCAGCCAGCGGATTCGGCACGTCCACCAGTTCGACGCCGGGAGCGGCGGCCAGCAGTTCCTGGGCACGCTCCACCGACAGCGGGCGCTCGAACTCGGCGTTGATCGCCAGCGAGTGACCCGTGACGACCGGGACACGCACGCACGTGCCCGACACCAGCAGGTCCGGCAGGCCGAGGATCTTGCGGCTCTCGTTGCGGAGCTTCTGGTCCTCGTCGGTCTCGCCGCTGCCGTCGTCGACGAGCGCGCCGGCCAGCGGCACCACGTTGAACGCGATCGGCGCGACGTACTTGTCCGGCGCCGGGAAGTCGACGGCCGCACCGGAGTGCACCAGCTTCTCGGCGTCGTCGGCGACGGCACGCACCTGGCCGACCAACTCCTCGACACCGGCGATGCCGCTGCCGGAAACAGCCTGGTAGCTGCTGACGATCAGGCGCTGCAGGCCCGCCTCGTCGTGCAGCACCTTGAGGACCGGCATCGCGGCCATCGTGGTGCAGTTCGGGTTGGCGATGATGCCCTTCGGCGGGTTCTTCGTCTCCTCCGGGTTGACCTCGCTGACGACGAGGGGAACCTCGGGATCCTTGCGCCATGCCGACGAGTTGTCGACGACGATCGCGCCGGCCGCCGCGAAGCGGGGAGCCTGCGCACGCGACAGCGTCGCACCGGCCGAGAACAGCGCGATGTCGATGTCCTTCAAAGATTCATCGGAAACATCCGCTGCGTCTTCCACAACAATTTGCTCCCCGCGGAACGGCAGCGTCTTGCCCGCCGAACGCGCCGACGCGAAGAACCGCACCTTGTCGGCGGGGAAGTTGCGCTCCTCGAGCAGGGTGCGCATGACGATGCCGACCTGACCGGTCGCACCGACGACTGCAATCGTGGTCATCTCGAGTTACCGTCCCGTTCCTGCGTGTACGACGGCCGCTTCCTCGCCGCCGAGTCCGAAAGCTGCATGGATCGCGCGCACCGCGTCGTCCAGGTCGGTGTCCTTGACGAGCACCGAGATGCGGATCTCCGAGGTGGAGATCAGGTCGATGTTGACGTCCGCCTCGGCCAGCGCCTCGCAGAACTTGGCGGTGACGCCCGGGTGGCTCTTCATGCCGGCGCCGACGAGCGACACCTTGCCGATGAGGTCGTCGAACAGGATCTGCGTGAAGCCGATCTCCGACTGCAGGGCCGTCAGCTTCTCGACCGCGCGCGGGCCGTCGGACTTGGGCAGCGTGAAGGTGATGTCGGTCTTGCCGGTCTCCACCTTGGAGATGTTCTGCAGCACCATGTCGATGTTGATCTCGGCGTCCGCGACGGCACGGAAGAGCTTCGCGGCGTGACCCGGAGTGTCGGGCAGTCCGACGACGGTGACCTTGGCCTCGCCGCGGTCGTGCGCAACACCGGTGATCAGGGCTTCTTCCACGGGAATGTCCTCCATCGATCCGGACACGATCGTTCCGGGCTTGGTCGTGTATGACGAGCGGACGTGCACGGGCACGTTGTAGCGGCGGGCGTACTCGACGCAGCGCAACATGAGCACCTTGGCGCCGCACGCGGCCATCTCCAGCATCTCCTCGAAGGAGACGGTGTCGAGGCGCTGCGCGTCGGGCACGATGCGCGGGTCGGCGGTGAAGACACCGTCGACGTCGGTGTAGATCTCGCACACGTCGGCCTTCAGCGCCGCGGCGAGGGCGACGGCGGTGGTGTCGGAGCCGCCGCGGCCGAGCGTGGTGACGTCCTTGCTGTCCTGGCTGACGCCCTGGAAGCCGGCCACCAGCACGATCGAACCCTCGTCGAGCGCGGCGCGGACGCGGCCCGGCGTGACGTCGATGATCTTGGCGTTGCCGTGGCTTCCGGTCGTGATGACGCCGGCCTGCGAGCCGGTGAACGACCGCGCCTGCGCGCCGAGGGAGTGGATCGCCATCGCGACGAGAGCGTTGGAGATGCGCTCACCCGAGGTGAGCAGCATGTCCATCTCGCGAGCAGGCGGCACCGGGCACACCTGCTGCGCGAGGTCGAGCAGTTCGTCGGTCGTGTCGCCCATCGCCGAGACGACCACGACGACGTCATTGCCCGCCTTCTTCGTCTCGACGATCCGTTCAGCGACGCGTCGGATGCGCTCGGCACTCGAGACCGAGGATCCCCCGTACTTCTGGACGACGAGAGCCACGCGTGTGTACCTCCGGGTAGATGGATGGATGATGCAAGTCCAGCTGTCGAGCTTACCGACGAGCGTCCGATTGAGTGCAGGGCCGTCCTGACCAATGGATTCACGACACGATTCGTCTCCGCCGGTGGCAGCATCGTCGTTGTGGACCTCACCCGACGGTTGACCACCCGGCCCACCGAGGAACGCGCGTCGGTCTCCCCGCTCGAGCTGTTCTTCGACCTGGTGTTCGTCTTCGCCCTCACCCGGGTCACCGACCTGATGGCCGACGATCCCCGCGGCATCACCCTGCTGCACGGCGTGCTGGTGATGGCGGTGCTGTGGTGGAGCTGGGTGGGCTACTCGTGGCTGGCCAACCTGGTGCGCGCCGACGAGGGCGTCGTGCGGGTGGTGATGCTGGCGGCGATGTCCGCGGTGTTCATCGTGGCGCTGACCATCCCGGAGGCATTCGACGACCTGCCGGGCGGACTCGACGGCCCGATCGTCTTCGCCCTCGGCTACTTCGCGGTCCGACTGCTGCACATCCTGATGTTCCTGGTGATCAGCAGGGACGACCCCCAGCTACGCGGCCAGGTGATGCGGTTCGTTCCGTCGATGCTCGCGGGCACGACGTTCCTGCTGATCGCGTCGCAGCTGACCGGACCGTGGCAGACGGTGATGTGGTTCCTGGCGCTCGCCGGTGACTATCTCGGCACCCTGCTCGGCGGCACCGACTGGCGTCTGCGCTCGGTGAGCCACTTCGCGGAGCGGCACGGCCTGTTCGTCATCATCGCGCTGGGCGAGTCGATCGTCTCGATCGGCATCGGTGTCGCGAGCCTGCCGATCACCTGGGCGATCATCGTCGCCTCGCTGCTGGGCCTGGCCGTGTCGTCGCTGCTGTGGTGGGCCTATTTCGACGTCACCTCGCTCATGGTCGAGCACGCGTTCGAGGAGGCCGGCGGACGACGACGAATCCGGATCGCGCAACGCTGCTACAGCTACGCGCACCTACCGATGGTGATCGGCATCGTGATGCTCTCGCTCGGGCTGAAGAAGATCCTCTACTACGTCGGCGACGGCAACCACCACCGTTTGACGGACCCGCTCACCGGGTGGCCACTGGTGGCGCTGTTCGGCGGCACCGCGCTGTATCTGGCGGCACTGGTGTTCTTCAAGAAGTACGGAACGGGTGCGCTCAGCGTTCCCCGCATCGGCGCAGTGATCGTGCTGATCGCGCTCGTCCCCGTCGTGTGGCATCTCCCGGCCCTCGCGACGCTGGGAGTGCTCACCGCGGTACTGCTCGCGCTCATCATGTTCGAGTTCTTCCGGTTCGCCGAGCCGCGGCGGGAAGTTCGCTCGCATTGATCGCGACGTCGCCCACGACAGATACTGACTACGCGGCGGCAGACACCGGGCCGCCGGTTCGACATCCGTTGACGAACAGACTGGAGTCATCGTGATTTTCATCGTCGTGAAGTTCGACGTCCTGGACGAGCACAAGGACGATTGGCTCGAGATCACTCGGGAGTTCACCGATGCGACCAGAGCCGAGCCGGGAAACCTCTGGTTCGAATGGACTCGTAGCGTGGACAATCCCGCCCAGTACGTCCTGATCGAGGCGTTCCGTGACGGGCAGGCCGGCGCCGAGCACGTCGGTTCCGCGCACTTCCGAAACGGCTTGGACGCGATGCGCCCGATGCTGCGGGAGACCCCACGCATCATCAACACCGAGATTCCCGGGGTCGACTGGTCGCGCATGGGCGAACTGGAAATCGAACAGTAGATCCCCGCCGGGCGCCTAGAGCAGCGCCGCCAATGCCCGCCCGACGAACAGGCCGCCGAAACCGAAGAACACCGCGATGCCGATGGCACGGTCGTGGGCGATCATCCACCGTTTGACGGCCGCCAAGCCCGACTTCGCGCGGTCGCCGAGAACCACGAAGATCCCGATCGGCACCAGGAAATCCAGGCCGGCAGCCAGCAACAGCAGCACGGTGCCGGTCACCGCCGCCGCGACCGTGGTGTCGGACGCGGCGATCACGCTCATCCCGGAGATCATGATCGCCAGATTCGGGTTCACCACCGACAGCGCGGCGCCCATGAGGAACGCGCCACGCGGCTTGGCCTCGGAGAGCTGCTGCATCCACTCGGGTCCGGTGTCGGACGGCGCCCGCTTCCGAACCACCTGCACCACACCGAATGTCAGGAAGACGACGCCGACAGCCAGCCCCGCCCAATGACTGACGGTGCCCGATCGCACCGAGTCGTGCGTGGCGCCGCCGATCAGCGCCGCGATGCCGATCGCGGTGTACGCGATCATGAAGGCCGCGAAGAACGCGACCGCATTCGCCAGAGGACGTTTCGTCTGCAACAGCAGCACGCAACCCGCGATGGCGGCGGGCGTGACAGCCATGCCGGCGAACTCCGGCATCAACTGCAGCATCAGCTCTCCCATGACCGAAGCCAACTCCCCCGGACGCTGCCCCGCCTCACCCGTGACGCATGAAGCCCCTGTCAGCGCTGCGTCGGGCAGAGCTCCCGGGTGGCCAGGTCCCAGAACGGGAAGAGCTGGGGGCTGGTCGCCCCGGGGAGCTCGACATCGGCGCGATCGACGAACTCGAGGTAGGTCAGCCCCGGCGTCCTCGCAACCTCGCACGCCAGCAATCCCAGCCGGGCCGACGCCGGGAAGCCGACATCACGGCCGAACGGCCCGAGGGTGGGCTGGTCGCGGAACACGTCGAGATTCCGCCCCCACTCGTTGAACGAGGTCTGCAGTGTGTTGTCACACGACCCGAACAGACTTTCGCACGTGGTCGGCTGCCCGCCGATCGTGTACGTCTCCTTCACGATCGGACGGCTCGTCGACGTCTGCGGCAATTCGGACAGCACCCGGTAGAACGCGAACCCGAATCCACACAGCGCCGCGACGACCGCCACGGCGACGAGAACCCGCGTCACCACGACCGCACCCACAGCACCGACGACCCGAACGCCATATGCGGACGGTAGGTTTCCGCACGGCCGCTATCGCGCGGTTCGGGTCGAATGGTTGTGACATCGACACCGAGCGACGTGCGCGTCCCCGCGGTCCGCAGTCGGCCGTCAGCCGCTCAACGTGCGTGCGGCCGCCTCGACACTGTCGAACACCCGGCCCTGCGCTTCGTAGTCATGTCCGAGGCCGGTTCGACGGACGGTCGCGAGATTCCTGCGGGGCAGTGCCGCGAAGTACACACCGACCCCCGAGTCCGACAGTTCCGTCGCGAGGTCGACGAAGTTGCGCATGACGGTCGTGGTCACCTGGGTGATCCGTGAGCAGTCGATCACGACTGCCGCCGGCGCGGCCGCGGCGACCCGGTGGGCGATCTCGCGGGTGTTCGCCCGGACGTTGGCGGTGTAGAGCCCCGAGTCGACACGCAGCACCAGCGGATCCGTCGCGACCGGTGGACCGTCCGGGTCGACCGGCGACCAGGTGCCGTCCAGGTTCCGGACCAATTGCACGATGTGGGGCCGATCCAGTTCACGCAGCACCAGGTACAGCGTCAGCAGCACCCCGGCGAGCACCGCCGGCAGCAGCCCCGCGGTCAGCCCGATCGCCCCGGTCGCGGCCGCAATCCAGAACTCGATCCGGTTCACCCGCCAGTACCGCACGAACGATCCGACATCGACGAGCCCCAACGTCGCGACCACCACCATCGCGCCGAGCGTCGCCTGCGGAAGATCACTGAGAACCGGGGCCAGGAACAGCGCCACGAGCACCGCCAGGACCGCGGTGACGATTCCGCTCAGCTGGGTGCGTGCGCCGGCCCGCAGCGCGACCGCGGTCTGGGAGAAGCCACCCGCAGGCGGCAACGTGTGGAAGAACGAACCTGCTACCGAAGCAACGCCGTTGGCGAGCAGCTCACGGTCACTGTCGATCTGCGGCTCGCCCGACCGCCGGACACCGCGCGCCACCGCGACCGTCTCCAGGAACGCCATCACCGCGATCGCCAGCGCACCGGGGAGCAGAGCACCGATGTCGTGCAGCGAAGGTATCCCGGGTAGCGGAATGCCCTGGGGGACTTCGGCGATCACCGCGACGCCACGGCCCGCCAAACCGGTGAATGCGATCAGCGCGATGCCCACCGCGACCACGAGAAGTGGACCCGGCACCCGCGGCGCCACCCGGCCGAGCACGAGCAGCACGGCGATCGATCCGACGGACAGTGCGACGGTGGCGGCGTTCGCGTCGCCCGACTGACGCAGCACTCCGCCGACCACATGAAAGAACCCGGTGGCCTCAGGATCGCCCGGAACGCCGAGCAACTTGGGGAGCTGACTCGCCGCCACGGTGAGCCCGACGCCGAGCTTGATCCCGGACAGTGTCGCCTCGCTGATGTTCTCGATGATCGCACCGAGACGCAGCACGCGCGCCGCCACCAGGATCACCCCCACCAAGAGGGTCAATGTCATCAGTGACGTCTGCGCGTCCTCCGATCCGGCGGCGATGCCCGCACCGATCAGGGTGGACGCGGTGAGCGTCGCGATCGTCGACGTCGAACTCACGCTGGCGGTACGCGAACCACCGAGCAACGCGTACACGACCATCGGCACCATGCACGTGTACAGCCCGATCTGCACCGGCATGTCGGCGATCGTCGCGTACGCCATCGCCTGCGGAATGACGACGGCACCGGCACTCAGACCGGCGACCAGGTCCGCGCGGAGCCAGCTCTTCCGGTAGCCGGCCATCGTCGGCGCCAGCACGGCGGTCATCTCGGCAGCGCCAGCGCGTCGGCCACCGTCGGGTAGACGCCCATCGGTGCCCCGTCGGCTGCGGACTTTCGGAGGGTGTCCCGGAACTGCCCGATGTCGCGCGCCACCCGCAACTCGATCCCCCGTCGGCCGAGCGAGTCCCGCAACTGCATCAGCATCTCGGCGGCCGTCACGTCGACGTAGGGCGACGTTTCCGCGTCGAGCACGACGACCCGGGTGCGGTCGGTGCACATCGCTTCGATCCGTTGCTTCACGTGGTCGCAGTTCGCGAAGAACAGCCCGGCCTCGACACGCAACACCAGGAGATCGTCGCGGGTCGGCAGATCCGGGTGCCGTGCCGCGTCCACCCAGAGGTCGCCCTCCTTCGCCAGAGCCGCCACCTGAGGCCGGGACGCGCGGTACAGCAGCAGCAGCATCGACACGCCGATGCCGATCACCAGGCCGGGGAGCGTGTCGAAGAACAGCACACCGGCCATGGCGGCGACCGCGGCGGCGAAGTCGGCGCGGGCCGCGTGCCCGTAGATGCTGCCGAGACGTTCGGTCCATACCCCGTACAGGCGGCGCAGGGCCGCGATGTCGACGAGTTCGATGACGGCGGCGATCACGACGGCGGCGAGCGTGGCCTCCGGCAGCTTCTCGAACAGGCCGGTGAGGAACAGCAGGGTGAGGACCGTCAGACCCGCGACGACCAGCCCGCTGACCTGGGTCTTCGCGCCCGCTCCCCCGTTCACCGCCGTCTTCGAGAGGCTGCCGTTCACGACCATCCCCGACGACAGTCCGGCGCCGAGGTTCGCGGCCCCGAGCCCGGCGAGTTCGCGGTTCGCATCCACCTCGTAGCCGGCCTTCGCGGCATAGGTTTTCGCGGCGCCGAGCCCCTCGGCGAACCCGATCAGCAGCACACCCACCGCGGGCCCGAGCAGGTCGATGTAGTCGTCGAAGCCGATGCCGTCGGGCAACCCGAGCGCCGGCAGGCCCGCGTCGATGTGACCGACGATCGACACGCCCTTGTCGTCGAGCCCGAACACCGCGACAGCCGCGATGCCGAGCAACACCACCAGCAGCGATCCCGGGATCAGC
Source organism: Prescottella defluvii (assembly GCF_000738775.1). Classification (GTDB taxonomy): domain Bacteria; phylum Actinomycetota; class Actinomycetes; order Mycobacteriales; family Mycobacteriaceae; genus Prescottella; species Prescottella defluvii. Next base: position 31,532 of record NZ_JPOC01000040.1, on the reverse strand, counting down.
GGCAGCCGACGTTTGAGACCGAGAACGACGACCAGACTCAGGAAGCCGACGAGCATTGTCCGCCAATCGGTGTCACCGAGGTTCCGGATCACTCCCCACGCCTGTTCGAAGAAGTTCCCCTCGGACTTCTCGACCCCGAACAGCTTCGGCACCTGCCCGATGATGATGGTCAGCGCGAGACCGACGATGAAGCCCTTGAGTACCGGTTCCGAGATGAACGACGCGATGAACCCGAGACGGATGAGGCCGGCGAGCAACCCGACGATGCCCGTCGCGATGGCGAGCACGGCGGACAGCGCGACGAACTTGCCGCTGTCCGCGCCCGCCAACGGCGCGATGATCGCCGCCGACAGCGCCGCCGTCGCCGACATCGGCCCCACCACCAAGTGCCGTGAACTGCCCACGGCCGCATACAGGATCAGCGACGGAATCGCGGCGTACAGCCCGACGACGGGCGGCACACCGGCAATGGTCGCGTACGCGAGCGCCTCCGGCACCAGCACCGCCCACACCGTCAGGCCGGCAATCACGTCGGGCCGGATCCAGCCGCGTCGATAGTGCTGCAGCGAGGCGAACACGGGCCAGTTCGTCGTCTCGGGTGTCACCCGGTCATCGTGACCGTCCCGGCCCCGTCACTCATCACACCCCGGGGGTGAAGCCGGATGCGGGACGACTTTCACCCGGAGGGGACGATGCGGCCGGATGCGGCCGGACGCACCCTCGAAGCAACTTCACGCACCGACGGAACGGAGTACGCAATGGCCAGGCAGTTCAAGGGCGAGATCAAACTCGATGTCCGCGATTCGGTCTCGGACTGGGATGCGTTCCTGCCCGACAAGGCACCCGAGGGTGCACCGAACGTCCTGGTCGTGTTGTACGACGACACCGGTATGGCGGCCTGGTCCCCCTACGGGGGCCGGATCAACATGCCGACCATGGACCGCCTCGCGAACAACGGACTGACGTACTCGCAGTGGCACACGACCGCGCTCTGCTCGCCGACCCGCTCGACCTTCCTCACCGGCCGCAACCATCACCTCAACGGCTTCGCGTCGATCTCGGAGTCCTCCACCGGATTCCCCGGCTACAACTCACACATTCCGCCGTCGAACGCCACGATGGCCAACGTGCTGCGCGACGCCGGATGGTCGACGTTCTGGGTCGGGAAGAACCACAACGTCCCGATCGACGAGTGGACCGCGGGCGCGTCGAAGAAGAACTGGCCGCTCGCGCAGGGGTACGACCGCTTCTACGGGTTCATCGGCGGTGAGACCAACAACTGGTACCCCTCGCTCGCCGAGGACAACCGGTACATCGACCAGCCCTACACCCCCGAGGAGGGCTACCACCTCTCGAAGGATCTCGCGGACCAGGCGCTGCGAATGATCCGCGACGTCAAGCAGACCGAGCCCGAGAAGCCCTGGTACCTGTGGTTCTGTCCGGGCGCGAACCACGCGCCGCACCACGCGCCGCAGGAATACATCGACAAGTACAGGGGCATGTTCGACGACGGCTACGAGGCCTACCGCGAATGGGTGCTCGCCCGCATGATCGAGAAGGGGATCCTCCCCGCCGACACCGATCTCACGCCGCTCAACCCGATGCCCGAGGGCACCTTCTCCCCCACCGACGAGGTACGGCCGTGGGGCGAGCTGAACGACGAGGAGAAGCACATGTTCTCCCGGATGGCGGAGGTGTTCGCCGGCTTCTCCGAATACACCGACGCGCAGGTCGGCCGGATCGTCGACTACCTCGAGGAGTCGGGCCAGCTCGACAACACGCTCATCATCTACTGTGCCGACAACGGCGCCTCCGGCGAGGGCAGCCCGAACGGTTCGGTGAACGAGGGCAAGATCTTCGGCGGCTACCCCGACGACGAAGCACAGAACCTCACGATGGTCGACAAGCTCGGCAGCCCCGACACGTACAACCACTACCCGACGGGCTGGGCTGCCGCGTTCTCGACGCCGTACAAGATGTTCAAGCGCTACACCTACCAGGGCGGCGTCTGTGACCCGTTGGTGATCCACTGGCCCGCCGGTATGACGGCGCGCGGCGAGGTCCGACACCAGTACCACCACTCGACCGACATCGTGCCGACCATCCTCGAGGCCTGCGGCGTCGAGTTCCCGGACACCTACAACGGAGTGGAGCAGACCCCGTTGTCCGGTGTGTCCATGAAGTACTCGTTCGACGCGCCGGCCGACGGACCGACCGCCAAGGAGACCCAGTACTACGAGATGTTCGGCCAGCGCGGGCTGTGGCACAAGGGCTGGAAGGCCGTCTCCGTGCACGGCCCGGTCTCGGGCATGGGCAACTTCGACAAGGACGAATGGGAGCTCTACCACGCAGACGTCGACCGCGCCGAGGCCCACGACCTGGCCGCAGAGCATCCCGGCAGGCTCGAGGAGCTGAAGGCGCTGTGGATGGCGGAGGCGGAGGCCAACGCCGTCCTGCCGCTCAACGACCTTCAGATCATCGGCAACCCCAAGGACTTCGAAACCTTCGTCGCGATGGAGTTCCACCAGCCGGTGCCACCGAGCGGGCAGTACGTGTACTACCCGGGCACGTCCGAGGTTCCGGAGCGCTCGGCGGCGAACGTGCACGGCGTCTCGTACAAGATCCTGGCAGAGGTCGAGCTCACCCCGGACTCACAGGGCGTGATCTTCGCGCACGGCTCCCGGTTCGGCGGGCACTCCCTGTTCGTCTCCGGCGGCACCGTCACCTACGCGTACAACTTCCTCGGCATCCCGCCCGAGGACCGCATCTCGGCGCCCGTACCGACGTCCGGCAAGCACATCATCGGCGTCGAGTTCATCAAGGAAGGCATCGGACCGCACCGCGAAGGGATCGGACCGCTGAAGCTCTACATCGACGACAAGCAGGTCGCCGAGCAGAAGATCCGCACCGTACTCGGCCACTTCTCGCTGTGCGGTGAGGGACTGTGCATCGGATACGACAGCGCCGACCCCGTCTCGAGCGCCTACCCGGAGCCACGATTCGAGTTCCGCGGAGGCGAGATCGTGAAGGTCGTGTTCGACATCGCTGACGATGCGTACGTCGACCTCGAGAAGCACATGGAGGCCGCGATGGCCCGCGACTGAGCGAGTTACGGCGCGCGAACCGCCTGCACGCGTTAGAATTCGGACGCGTCAGGCGGTTTGTCCGTTCCGTCGGGGGGCGGGCTCTCGTATGCGGGGAGGCATGTCTGGTGACGTCGTCAGAACCATCGAACAGCTCTGCAGAGGAAGCACTTCCATTGCTTCGCAGCGATAGGATCGTGTCCCGCGACCGACTACTGGATCTACTCGACGCCACGGTGGGCAGTTCGAGCCACATTGCGGCATCGGTGGCGCTCGTGTGCGCGCCGGCGGGTTCGGGGAAGACGACGCTCCTGGCGGAATGGGCACGCCCGTCCCCCGGCAGGTCCGATCCGCCTCCCGTCGCCTGGGCGACCATTCTGGAGGAGGACAACACTCCGGCGGCCCTGCACTCCACCCTGGTGAAGGCACTCGTCGGCACCGGAATTCCACAGATACAACAGATTTGCAACGATCTCCCGAATCCCTCACCCGCCCTTCCCCTTCCGGTGGTAGATGCGCTCGCCCACTGGGACCGGCCGCTGTGCCTCGTCCTCGACGACGCTCACCTCCTCCATGACGCGGACGCCCTCGGCGACCTCGAAACCTTCCTGCGAACCCGGCCGCACACCCTGCGGATCGTGGTGTGCGGACGCTTCGAACCCCCACTCGCGTTCCAGAAGCTGCGGCTCGACGGACGAGTCCTCGACCTCGCATTCGAGGATCTGGCCTTCACGACCGACGAGGCGGCAATCATGCTCGCCGAGCACGACGTTCACCTCGGACCGGAGGACCTCGAGGCGCTGATGAAGCGAACCGAAGGGTGGGCTGCCGGCCTCCGACTCGCCGGCATGTCACTGTCGGGCCATCCCGATCCGACGGCACTGATCGAGAATTTCACCGGATGTCGTCGGGCGGTCGCGGACTATCTGATCGAGCAGGTGCTCGCGGGGCAGACCGCGGACGTCCGAGAGTTCCTGATCAAGACATCGGTCCCGACGGTCTTCACGGCCGCACTCGCGGAACAACTCACCGGCTGCACCGAAGCCCACACGATCATCGACGCGCTCGAACACCGCAACTTCTTGATCACGCGAATAGAGGGATCTCCCATCCGTTTTCGCTACCACCCGCTGCTCCGCAGCTACCTTCGCGCCGAGATCGAACTTCTCGGCAGTCGCGCGGTGGCCGAACTCGAACACGTCGCCGCCCGCTGGTACGCCGAGTTCGGCGATGCCCTGCTCTCACTCGAACACGGCATCGCCGCCGGCAACACGTCCGACGTCGTAGCGGTGTTGTCCGAATCGGGTCTGGCGCTGGTGCTGGACGGTCACGGGCAGGCCGTCGAGCGCCTGCTCGTCGGCGCGCCGGCCACCATCCGGGACCAGCCGATCAGCAGGCTCGTCCGGGCCGCGGCTCACCTGCACGACGACAATCCGACCGTCGCCGCCTCCATGCTGGCCGGACTCGACAGCCGCTCGCAACCCCCCGAGTCCCCGGACCGCACGACCCTTCTCGCGGATGCGGTCCGCCTCCAGGTCGCCATCCACACCGGCCGGGCCGAGTCCGTACTCACCCCGACACCGGCCGTGGACACGCCACTCTCGGGTGACCCGTTCCTGGACTCGTTCCTGTCGCTGCAACGGGGACGCGGTCACCTGCATCTGGGTCGCCTCGATGCGGCCGACGAACACCTGAGGTACGCCCACGAGCACGCCCGCCAGATCGCGTCGGCCCGAACGCTCGTTCCGACGTCGAACGCCTTGGCGGCGGTGGCGCTGTGCCGCGGCATGCTCACCGAGGCCCGGGCCACCGTCGTCGAGACTCGTTCCGTCACAGCGGAAATTCCGATCGGATCGCTCGATCATCACCGGGCGCTCCAACTGGAGGCGATGTGCCACTACCTCCGCAACGACGTCACGGCCGCCTTCGAACTCGCCTCCACCTCCGCGGCCACCCTGCGTGACTCCCCCTCACCGTTGGCCCACGAGAGCACGATCGCGGCGGCACTGTTCGGCATCGACCTCGCCGAGGATCGCCGCACTGCGGTCGCCGCGCTGCACACGATCTCCACCACCGGACGGTCGGCCGTGCGGCCACCCGGGCTGGTGACCGTCGGCCTGCCGTCCGTCCAGTTCGCGTACCTGCACATCGGTGAGACGACGTGGGCGCGCGAACTCGTCGTCACGGCGTCGAAGGCACTCGGCCCGATCGGCGACATCGCCCTTCTCGAAGCGATTCTGTGCGTGTGCACCAACCATCTCGAGCGGGCACGGACAATTCTCCGGCCCGTCCTCGACGGTGAGTTGCCGTGCGCGGCCGCCACCAACCACGTGACGGCATGGCTCCTCGAAGCCGAGATCGCCCGCCGGCGTTCCCACGACGCACGCGCCCACGACGCTCTCCTCGAAGCCCTCCGGCTCGCCGAGCCGGAGACAGTGGTTCGGCCCTTCCACGACATGGCACAGGCGACACGAGAACTGTTGTCCGCCAATCACGGACGCTTCGGGTCTCAGAGCACCTTCGCCGACGGGATCTGGGCATCGCTCCCGCGGAATGCGCACACCAGCGCAGAGAAACTGACCCGTCGCGAACTCGAACTGCTCGCCGAGTTGCCGACGTGGCGCACGGCCGAAGAGATCGCCGCCGACCTGTGCGTCTCGATCAACACCGTCAAGACACACCTGCGCGGCATCTACCGCAAGCTGGGGGTCACCACCCGGCGCGACGCGGTCGCGGCCGCGCACACCCACGGGCTCCTCTGATTCTCGGATTCACCATCGACGGGTGAGGCGGCCACGTCGGTGGCGCGGAATGCTCGACGGAACCGCAGAGTGTGACCCGGTGCGTGACACCCGACTAGACGCCGAGGAGGCGCAATGGCCACTTCCGACGCGGCTTGGCCAGCGTCCGTGCGCTATGCGTTCCTGGTCGGGGGCGAACTGTCCGAACGGGTGTTGGCAGCGTTCCCCGAACTCCGGGTGTCCGAGACCGCCGGCGCCCACACCACGCTCTACGGACCGGTCCGCAACCCGACCGAGCTCCGGGGCATGCTCGCGCGTTTCGACGCGCTGGGGCTGACGCTGATCGAAATGCGGCGGCTACCCGACTGACAGCGGTCGCCGGCTCAGCTGTCCGCCCGGGCGGACACCTTCACCAGACGACGCTCGGCCGCGGCGAAGGCCCTGCGAGTCGATTCGCCCAGCGTGTCGGTCGCCGGGAAGACCTCGAGCGAGACGCCCTGACCCGCGAGGCGCTCGTCGTCCCAGTACCGCCAGGCCGACTCGTCCACACCGCTCAGATACAGGCGTCCACCGACCGCATCGAGCCGCTTCGCATAGTCACGGACGACGGCGAAGAACGTGGCACCGAAGGTGGTGCGGCCCCGCAGGCGCAGAATCACTTCGGGGCCCGAGGCACCGTTCGGATCGGGAAGCCTCGCCTGCAGCGTCCGTGCGCCCGCATAGAACAGGCTCCCGTAGACGTCGAGCACGACGATCCGGCCGTCCGCGAGAGTCCGTGGCGCCGCCTGCTCCCGCAGAGCGCCGTCCTCCCCGGGCACCAGTTCGACCACCGACAGGTCGATCGCTTCCTGGTTGAGCTGGAGCAGCAGCGACAGCGCGACACCGATGCCGACCGCCGCCGTCACCGGAAGCAGCAGTGTCGCAACGAAGGTGGTCACCAGCGCGATCTGCGAACTCGGCCCGCTCTGCAGGATCGTCCGGATCCGCCCCGGCCGAATCGACCCGAGCGCCGCGAAGACCAGCACCGCCGAGAGCGTCGGCATCGGCACCTTGCCGACCAACCCGGAGAACACCACGAGAATGATCAGCATCCAGATGCCCGACCACACCGCACCCCACCGGGTGCGCGCCCCCGCGGCGTCGTTCAGCGCCGTCTGACCCACCGAGCCTCCGACGGGCATCCCACCGAACAGCGCGGATCCGATGTTGCCGATGCCCTGCGCCGAGAAGTCGGTGTTCGGCGCCGAACGGCTGCCGTCCCGGTTGGGCGCCGCCTCCGCCACCCCGGCACCCTGCACCAGCACGATCACCGCGACAGCGACGGCGCCGGTCACCAGTTCGGGGCTGAACGCACCGAGGTCCGGCAGGCCGGGCAGCGGCAGCCCCGTCGGAATGGTCCCGACGTCGGACACGCGGGCCACGCTGTCCCAGCCCAGGCCGATCACCACCGCACTCGGCACGACCAACGCGACCAGCGAACCGAAGAGCGCGAGTCGCGTGCGCGCCAGCACCACCGCCAGCAGCAGCGCCGTCGCCCCGGTCACCGCCGACTGCCACCCGATGCTCGACGGGTTCGAGACCACATCGACGAACTTCGTGAGCGCGATCGACCCGGTCGCGTCGGCGCCGGTCAGATCCGGGACCTGCCCGAGCACGATGTTGACCGCGATGCCGGTGAGGAAACCGGTCATGACCGAGTGCGAGACGAAGCGGGTGTAGCGACCCAGGCGCAACAGCGCCGCCGCGACCATCAGCAGCCCGGCCATCAACGTCAGCAGGATCAGTGCACTGGAGCGGTCCGCCTCCGGGACGTCCGCCACCGCCGACCCCGCGGCCAGCGCGGCAGCACTGGTGGTGGTGATCACCATCAGCTTGGTGCTGGTCTGCATCCCACCGAACAGCGGGCCCGCGAAGCTCGCGTAGAGCCCGTGGACCGGGTTGACCCCGGCCAGCACGCCGGACGCCATACCGTCCGGCACGCTGCTGATGGCGCCGGGGATCCCCGCGACGAAGTCAGCCTTGAACGACCGCCTCTCAGGGAGCCTGGTCCGGATCCATCCCCGTACCGCCTCGACCACTCGGCCCATGCTGCGAAGTCTGCAGCGGCGAACCCGTGGCGTCCTCACTCCCTCCGGATGATGTTCGCCGCCCGACCAGTCGGATCTTCGCGTCGATCCGGTGGATGCGCGGGTCGTCGGCGGGGATGAGGAACGTCTCGTACACGCTCGCGGTGACGAGGGTGCGACCGAACAGCCCGGCGTCGATCAGATATTCGGCTACCACCTCGTCGCCCTCCACGCGGTACCGCTCGTCGCGGATGGCGCGGATCACCCGGAACTGTGGGCCCCGCGAAAGGCTGCGGCGCAGGTGGTTTCCCGAGAAGCCGGTCTTGAGACCGACCTCGTGGCGCACCGCGTTCGGCGCGTACGGCACCGAATCCCCGTCGTGGCTGAGCAGGGCGGCAACGTAGGAACGGGCCGCGTCGAGCTGTGCTGTCATGCGCACAGTCGACCACGCCGACCCCACCCTCGGTGTGAATTTGCTCCCCACTCCGCACCTGCTAGGGGAACGCAGGAGTACAGTGCCAGCTATGCAGCGCGCTCTCCTTCTTGGGTGCCGCGGCGGGGTCTGATCCAGACTGGCCTCCCGTCGCGGGTCCTCTCCGTGCGCCGGTCGTCTCAGCTGTCGGGCTCGTAAAGTCCACACACAAAACCTGGAGATCGATTCCCATGTCCCCCGCTGACGCCTTCACTTCCGGTTCGCGCACCATCACGCCGCCGTCCAAGCCGGCGCCCGCCGACCAGCCGGTATGGAACACCCAGAAGAACTCGTCGATGCCGACCTTCCGCTACCGCCCGTTCGGCGAAGAGGTCGAGACGGTCTCGCTGCCGGACCGCACGTGGCCCGACAAGGTCATCGACCGCGCCCCCCAGTGGTGCGCCGTGGACCTGCGTGACGGCAACCAGGCCCTGATCGATCCCATGAGCCCCGCCCGCAAGCGCCGCATGTTCGAGCTGCTGGTGCGGATGGGCTACAAGGAGATCGAGGTCGGTTTCCCGTCCGCGAGCCAGACGGACTTCGACTTTGTCCGCGAGATCATCGAGGACAACGCGATCCCGGACGACGTCACCATCCAGGTGCTGACGCAGTCGCGGCCCGAGCTGATCAAGCGCACGTTCGAGGCCTGCGACGGCGCGAAGAACGTGATCGTGCACTTCTACAACTCGACGTCGATCCTGCAGCGGCGCGTGGTGTTCCGCGCCGACAAGGAAGCGATCAAGAAGATCGCCACCGACGCGGCCGCCCTGGTACTGGAGGAGGCGAAGAGCCACCCCGACACCAACTGGCGCTGGGAGTACTCCCCCGAGTCGTACACCGGCACGGAGCTGTCGTACGCCAAGGAGGTGTGCGACGCCGTCGTCGAGACGCTGGGCGCCACCCCCGACAACCGCGTGATCATCAACCTGCCCGCCACCGTCGAGATGGCCACGCCCAACGTGTACGCCGACTCGATCGAATGGATGCACCGCAACCTGGCGCAGCGCGAGAGCATCATCCTGTCGCTGCACCCGCACAACGACCGCGGCACCGGTGTCGCGGCCGCCGAGCTGGGCTACCAGGCCGGCGCGGACCGCATCGAGGGTTGCCTGTTCGGCAACGGTGAGCGCACCGGCAACGTGTGCCTGGTGACCCTGGGTCTGAACATGTTCACCCGCGGAGTCGATCCGCAGATCGACTTCTCGAACATCGACGAGATCCGTCGCACCGTCGAGTACTGCAACCAGCTGCCCGTCCACGAGCGGCACCCGTACGGCGGCGACCTGGTCTACACCGCGTTCTCCGGCAGCCACCAGGACGCGATCAACAAGGGCCTGGACGCGATGAAGGTCGCGGCCGACGACCAGAACGCCGATGTCGACGACATCGTGTGGGAGGTCCCCTACCTGCCGATCGATCCCAAGGACGTGGGCCGCACCTACGAGGCCGTGATCCGCGTGAACTCGCAGTCCGGCAAGGGCGGCGTCGCCTACATCATGAAGGCCGACCACGGTCTGGTGCTGCCGCGTCGCCTGCAGATCGAGTTCTCGCAGGCCGTCCAGAAGATCACCGACGGCGAGGGCGGCGAGGTCTCCCCGAAGGAGATCTGGGACGTCTTCTCCGAGGAGTACCTGGCACCGGTCAACCCGCTCGAGCGCATCCGCCAGAAGGTGACGGCGTCCGAGGAGGACGGTGGCACCGACTCGATCACCGCGGTGATCAAGGTCAACGGTGTCGAGCAGGAGGTCTCCGGCTCCGGCAACGGCCCGCTGGCCGCGTTCGTCGATGCGCTCGGCACGATCGGCCTGGACGTCCGTGTCCTGGACTACTCCGAGCACGCGATGTCCGCCGGTGACGACGCGCAGGCCGCGGCGTACGTCGAGTGCGCGGTGACCCTGGCCGACGGCACCAGCAAGGTCGTGTGGGGTGTCGGCATCGCCACGTCCATCACCACCGCGTCGCTGCGCGCGGTCGTCTCGGCGGTCAACCGGGCGCACTGAGTTCAGCTCCGCCGGAGGGGCCGCATCCATCGGGTGCGGCCCCTCCGGCGTTTCCCGGTCCGGCCTGAGCGCCCATTCCTCGATCCGGGCTGCGGGTTTCCGCGGATGGCGACGACGAGTGGGCGCTCAGGCCGACACCGGCCGCGCCTCGGCTGCCAGGTGCCGCCCCGACCCGACCAGCAGGATCAGGCACACCACGACGGCCGGCCACACGAGCACTTGGCCGATCGGCCGCAGCCAGTCGACGTCGGACGACACCGCGACCGTGAGCGATGCCGCCGCCGTCATGCCCATGGGAAATGCGGTGGACCAGCGGCGCACGTCGTACTGCAGACGGGGCCAACGTATCTCGGAGATCACCAGTACCACGTAGTCGACCAGCACGATGCATACGATCACCGCGCCGGCGATCTGGATCGAGGTGTGCGCGCCGACGGGCCAGCCCGACGAGACCGCGGCGGGCGCGAGTTTCCCGGCGGCGAGTGCGCTGATCGCGAGGCCGCCCGCAAACACCCACTGGTCACCGGCACCCACCCGGAACTGGTCGTACGAGAAGCGGATCAGCACCATCAGGTAGAAGAACAGACCCAGCAGGAACGCGACGAACGCGGGGCCGGTGAGCCAGTGGGCCGACGCCGTCACCGCCAGCGACGCACCGAGCACCGCGAGTCCCTGCGTCGAGACGCAGAGCAGGAAGTGGACGCCGACGGTGGGCGACGCCCAGTGCCGTACCACCGCCGGGATCAGCACCACCCACGCGACGAGCGCGATGCCCAGCGCCACCCAGCCCACGTGGTTCCAGCCGAGCAGCACGCACCGCGCACCCAGCACGCACGTCGCGGCGACACCGGTGAGCGCGGGCGGGGTGTCCGCCTCGTTCGCCCAGCGGGCGCGATCGTCGAACAGTCGACGGACGAAGACGACCACCAGCAGCGCCCAGATCAGTGCCCCGACCACCAGCCAACAGCGGGAGAACCATTCGAGACCGACCAGGTGCAGGGCCACCGACACGATGCCCGTCGACATCGCCGCGGCGCCTGCCCCGGCCGGGATGGCGGTCAGCGCGCGGCCGGGGCCTGCCTTCACACCAGGTCCGTCGGACACCTCCCCATGATGCGCGTGTCGTGTTGCGACAGGTCCCGATTCGACAGTTCCGGTCGAGTTTCGCTGCGCGGGTCGACGGTTTGGTCCATCCTCGATTGAGGGAGGCAGCCCATGTCGCGTGCAACCGACGAACCCGATCGCTCCGCCCCGACACCGCCCGTGCCGATCGAGAGCCCACTCGGCGCGGCGCTGCTCGAGACGGGGCGGTTCTTCACTCGTTCCACCGTGTCCGCGGACCTGCGGGCGGTGTACCGGACGGGTGGACGCGAGGGCGACGTGTTCTACCGCGACCGCTGGAGCCACGACAAGGTGGTCCGGTCGACGCACGGCGTGAACTGCACGGGGTCCTGCTCGTGGAAGGTGTACGTCAAGGACGGCGTCATCACGTGGGAGACGCAGGCGACCGACTACCCGTCGGTGGGGCCGGACCGCCCCGAGTACGAACCCCGTGGCTGTCCGCGCGGCGCCGCATTCTCCTGGTACACGTACTCCCCCACCCGGGTTCGCTATCCGTACGTGCGCGGCCTGCTGCTCGAGATGTTCCAGGAGGCCCGCGAGCGGCTGGGCGACCCGGTGCTGGCGTGGGCCGACGTCGTCGGCGATCCCGACCGCCGCGCGCGGTATCAGCGGGCCCGCGGCAAGGGCGGCCTGGTGCGGGCGTCGTGGGAGGACGCGGTGGAGATGATCGCCGCCGCGCACGTGCACACCATCGCGAAGTACGGCCCGGACCGGGTCGCGGGGTTCTCGCCGATCCCGGCGTTCTCGATGGTGTCGTTCTCGGCGGGGTCGCGCTTCATCGAACTGCTCGGCGGGGTGATGGCCTCGTTCTACGACTGGTACGCCGACCTTCCGGTCGCGTCGCCGCAGGTGTTCGGCGACCAGACCGACGTGCCCGAGTCCGGCGACTGGTGGGACGCCGCCTACTTGATCATGTGGGGCTCCAACGTCCCGGTCACGCGCACCCCGGACGCGCACTGGATGGCCGAGGCCCGCTACCGCGGCCAGAAGGTGGTGGTGGTCTCCCCCGACTACGCCGACGCCACCAAGTTCGCGGACGCATGGCTACCCGCACAGCCGGGCACCGACGGTGCCCTCGCGATGGCGATGGGGCACGTGATCCTGCAGGAGAACTACGTCGACCGGCGGGTTCCCCTGTTCGCCGACTTCGCATCGCGGTACACGGATCTGCCGTTCCTGGTCACGCTCACCGAACGCGACGGCGCGTATGTGCCGGGGCGGTTCCTGCGGGCGTCGGATCTCGGTGACGACGGCGAGGGCGCCGAGTGGAAGACCGTCCTGCTGGACGGCGCCGACGGCTCACCCGTCGTCCCGCGCGGCAGCATGGGATTCCGGCACACCGAATCCGGTGTCGGGCAGTGGAACCTCGACCTGGGCGACACCGTGCCGGCGTTGAGCGTGCGCGACGCCCCCGGCAGCAGTCGTGATGTCGAGATTCTGTTGCCCCGGTTCGACGTCGGCGAGCAGGGCGAGGTGATGCGGCGGGGCGTGCCGGTCCGCGAGGTCGGCGGACACCTGGTGACGACCGCGCTGGACCTGATGCTCGCGCAGTACGGCGTACGACGCGACGGCCTGCCCGGAACCTGGCCGACCGGCTTCGACGACCCGGACCAGCCGTACACCCCGGCGTGGCAGGAGTCGCTGACGTCGGTGCCCGCGGGCGCGGTGATCCGCATCGCCCGCGAATTCGCCCGCTCGGCAGAGAAATCCGGTGGGCGTTCGATGATCATCATGGGCGCCGGGATCTGCCAGTGGTTCCACGGCGACGCCACCTACCGCGCGGTGCTGGCGCTGTTGATGCTCACCGGCAGCATGGGCAAGAACGGTGGCGGCTGGGCGCACTACGTGGGACAGGAGAAGGTGCGGCCGTTCACCGGGTGGGCCACGATGGCGATGGCCACCGACTGGTCCCGGCCGCCGCGGCAGGCCATCGGCACCGCTTTCTGGTACATGCATGCCGACCAGTGGCGCTACGACGGCTACCGCGCCGACGCCCTCACCTCACCACTCGCCGAGGGGCGTCTCGCCGGTCAGCACACCGCCGACACCATCGCGCAGTCCGCACGGATGGGATGGATGCCGTCGTACCCGCAGTTCGACCGCAACCCCCTCGACCTCGCCGACGAGGCCGCGGCGAGCGGAACCGAGCCGGGCGACTACGTCGTCGACCAACTTCGCAGCGGCAAACTGCGTTTCGCGGTGGAGGATCCGGATGCGGAGGAGAACTGGCCGCGGGTGCTCACCCTGTGGCGGGCGAATCTGCTGGGCTCGTCGGCGAAGGGCAACGAGTACTTCCTCGAGCACCTGCTCGGCGCGGGTTCGAGCCTGCGTGCCACCGAGACGCCGCCCGAGGGGCGGCCCGTGGACGTCCGCTGGCGAGACGAGGCACCACGCGGCAAGCTCGATCTGATGGTGTCCCTGGACTTCCGGATGACCAGTTCGACGCTGCTGTCGGACATCGTGCTGCCCGCCGCGACATGGTACGAGAAGTACGACCTCTCCAGCACCGACATGCACCCGTTCGTGCACGCCTTCACCCCGGCCGTCGACCCGCCGTGGGAGGCCCGCAGCGACTTCGACGCGTTCGCCGAGATCGCCCGCCGTTTCAGCGAACTCGCGAAGGACCATCTCGGTACCCGGCACGATCTGGTCGCGACCGCACTCGGCCACGACACCCCCGGCGAGACCGCGCAGCCGTTCGGGGAGGTGCGTGACTGGCGGGCCGGTGAGGTGGAACCGGTGCCGGGGAAGACGATGCCGGGCCTGAAGGTGGTCGAACGGGACTACACCGCTATCGCCGAGAAGATGGCCACCCTCGGCCCGCTCGTGGAGGAGTTGGGCCTGAACACCAAGGGCGTCACCTTCCGTCCGGACGCCGAGGTGGCCGAACTGGCGCAGCGGTGCGGGGTGATGTCGTCCGGTGCGGGCGCCGGGCGGCCGGCGTTGGACACCGATGCGAAGATGGCCGAGGCGATCCTCGCACTGTCCGGGACCACGAACGGCCGGCTCGCCCTCGCCGGTTTCGAGGAACTGTCCCGGCGCGTGGGAAAACCGTTGAGTCATCTGGCTGCCGGCAACGAGGAACGCCGGATCCGTTTCGCCGACACCCAGGCTCAACCCGTCCCGACCCTGGCCAGCCCGGAATGGTCCGGCAGCGAGGCCGGCGGCCGACGGTACGCGCCGTTCAGCATCAACGTCGAGGAGCTCAAGCCCTGGCACACCCTCACGGGGCGCATGCATTTCGTCCTCGATCACGTATGGATGCGCGAGTTCGGTGAGGTGATGCCGATCTACCGGCCACCACTCGACATCACGCGCCTGTTCGGGGAGCTGCGACTCGGCGAGTCGGACGGCAAGGTCCTGTCGGTGCGATACCTCACGCCGCACTCCAAGTGGTCCATCCACTCCGAGTACCAGGACAACCTGTTGATGCTCTCCCTCTCCCGCGGCGGGCCGAACGTCTGGATGAACGTCGACGACGCCGCCTCGATCGGTGTCGTCGACAACGACTGGGTGGAGGCGGTCAACCGCAACGGCATCGTCGTCGCCCGCGCGGTCGTCACGCACCGGATGCCGCCGGGCACGGTGTTCGTGCACCACGCACAGGAACGCCTGATCAACGTGCCGAAGTCGGAGACCGACGGCCGGCGCGGCGGTATCCACAATTCGCTCACCCGGGTGCTGGTGAAACCGACGCACCTGATCGGCGGGTACGCGCAGCTGTCGTTCGCGTGGAACTATCTCGGGCCCACCGGCAACCAGCGTGACGAGGTGACGGTGATCCGTCGCCGCAGCCAGGAGGTGCAGTACTGATGCAGGTGGCAGCGCAGATGGCGATGGTGATGAACCTCGACAAGTGCATCGGGTGCCACACGTGTTCGGTGACGTGCAAGCAGACGTGGACCAATCGCAGCGGCACCGAGTACGTGTGGTTCAACAATGTGGAAACCCGCCCCGGGCAGGGTTATCCGCGCAAGTACGAGAACCAGGACCTGTGGAAGGGCGGCTGGACGCTGAACCGCCGCGGACGGTTGACCCTGCGAGCCGGCGGCCGGGTCAAGAAGCTGCTGTCGATCTTCGCGAATCCGCTGCTGCCCAACATCCGCGACTACTACGAGCCGTGGACCTACGACTACGACACCCTCACCAAGGCGCCGCTGGGCGACGACTTCCCGGTGGCACAGCCGATCTCACTGCTGTCGGGCAAGCCGATGCCGATCGAGTGGGGAGCCAACTGGGACGACGACCTCGGCGGTACCGCGGCCACCGAGGCACACGACCCCATCCTCGAGCAGATGCGTGAGCAGGCCACCGAGAAGGTCCGGCTCGAGTACGAGAAGACGTTCATGTTCTTCCTGCCGCGGATCTGCGAGCACTGCCTCAATCCGTCGTGCGTGGCGTCGTGCCCGTCGGGGGCGATGTACAAGCGCGCCGAGGACGGCATCGTGCTCGTGGACCAGGACCAGTGCCGCGGCTGGCGGATGTGCGTCACTGGATGCCCTTACAAGAAGGTGTATTTCAACCACCGCACCGGTAAGGCCGAGAAGTGCACTTTCTGCTACCCGCGGGTGGAGGTGGGTCTTCCCACGGTGTGCTCGGAGACGTGTGTCGGCCGGCTCCGCTACATCGGGATCGTGCTGTACGACCTCGACCGGGTGGGCGAGGTGGCGTCGACGCCCGACGAGCGCGACCTCTACGACGCGCAGCGCGGCCTGCTGCTCGACCCCGAGGATCCGGCGGTGATCGAGGGGGCCAGGGCGGCGGGCATCCCCGAGGACTGGATGGACGCGGCGCGCCGGTCTCCCGTGTACGCGCTGATCGAGAAGTATCGGGTGGCGCTGCCGCTGCATCCGGAGTTCCGGACGCTGCCGATGGTCTGGTACGTCCCTCCCCTGTCGCCGGTCGTCGACGTCCTGACCGAAACCGGTAACGACGGTGAGGATCTCGACAACCTCTTCGGCGCGATCGACACCCTGCGTATCCCGATCGAGTACCTCGCGGGGTTGTTCACCGCCGGAGATCCGGAGCCGATCACCGACGTGCTGCATCGGCTCGGGGCGATGCGCTCGTACATGCGGGACCTCAATCTCGCCGACGAACCGGACGAATCCATCGCGACGGCGGTCGGGATGACCGGCGAACAGATCTACGAGATGTACCGACTGCTCGCGATCGCGAAGTACGACGAGCGGTACGTCATCCCGACCGCGCACGCCGAACAGGCACACCAATTGGAGGAACTCGGCTGCAGCCTCGACTTCGAGGGCGGGCCGGGCATGCTCGACAGCGGGCCGTTCGGGGAGGCGTCCGGCCGCCCGGTCCCGGTCGCCGTGGAGACCTTCCATGCGCTGAAGCACCGGCAGTCCGCCGAGGACGTAGCCGACCCGCAGGACCGGTCGGCGCGCGTCAATCTCCTGAACTGGGACGGCAAGGGCGCCGTGGACGGCATGTTCCCGAAGCGGAACGGGGACAAGCGATGAGGGCCGCGGATCT
Organism: Prescottella defluvii; assembly: GCF_000738775.1. Lineage (GTDB taxonomy): Bacteria > Actinomycetota > Actinomycetes > Mycobacteriales > Mycobacteriaceae > Prescottella > Prescottella defluvii. Next base: position 14,555 of record NZ_JPOC01000040.1, on the reverse strand, counting down.
GCGCGTGGTCGACCAGGCGGCGTCCCTGCTGCTGGACTATCCCACGCCGGCGCTGGCGAACCGACTGCCGGTTGTCGAGGAGGCGTTGGCGGAGCTTCCCCGCAGCGCTGCCGTCGAATCGCTCGTCGCGTTCGTCGAACATCTACGTACCCAGCCGCTTCCGGACCTCACCCGGCACTACGTCGAGACCTTCGATCTGCGGCGCAAGAGCTGCCTGTACCTGACCTACTACGCCGACGGCGACACCCGCCGACGCGGCGTGACGTTGGTCCGCCTCAAGCAGTACTACCGACGGGCCGGTGTCGAGTTCGATGCCGCCGACCTGCCGGACTTCCTCCCCGTAGTGCTCGAGTTCTCCGCCGCGACCGGCGACCGCTCGCTGCTCGTCAAGCACGTACTGGGCCTGCAACTGATCCGTCTCGGCCTCACCGAGGTCCACAGCCCGTACGCGGCGCTGCTGGACGCTCTGCTGTCGACGCTGCCCGGCCCTACCGCGAAGGACCGGGACGCGGTGCTGGCGCTGGCGCGCAGCGGACCGCCGCAGGAGGACGTGGGGCTGGAACCGTTCCCGACCGGAGGTGCGCGATGACCGACAGCAGCCTCACCGACATCCTGCTGTGGGCGGTGCTGCCGTACGTCATGGTCGCGGTGTTCGTCACCGGTATCGCGTGGCGGTACCGGTACGACCAGTTCGGTTGGACCACACGCTCGTCCGAGCTGTACGAGTCCCGGCTGCTCCGCATCGGCAGCCCATTGTTCCACTTCGGCCTGGTGTTCGTGATCGCCGGGCACGTGCTGGGACTGGTGATCCCCGACGAATGGACCGCCGCGCTCGGGGTGAGCGAGACGCGCTACCACTACGTCGCGTACGTGTTCGGTGGTATCGCGGGCTTCTGCACACTCGTCGGGATCGGAATCCTGTTGTATCGCAGGCGCACCAAGGGTCCGGTCTTCATGGCCACCACCCGAAACGACAAGATGATGTATCTCGTGCTGGTCGCCACCATCTGCGCGGGCCTGTGGACCACCGTCGTCGCGAACTCGCTGAACGAGGGCTACAACTACCGGGAGACGATCGGCCCCTGGTTCCGCAGCCTGTTCATCCTGCAACCGGAGATCCATCTCATCGCGTCGGCGCCGCTGACGTACCAGGTCCACGCCCTGTTCGGCATCGTGCTGTTCATCCTGTGGCCGTTCACCCGCCTCGTCCACGCCTTCAGCGCCCCGGTGAAGTACCTGTTCCGGCCGTACATCGTCTATCGCAGCCGGGACGTCGGTGGCCCGCCGCGCACCGAGGTGCCCGGACGCGGTTGGGACACCGGCGCGACGCGTCCGCCCCGCCCCCCGCGATAAGTGCGCAAATCGCGCCCCGAGCCGCCCCGGCAGCGCGATAAGTGCGCAATTCGCGGCGCGGTTTCGGAATGACTCGGATTTCACCTGCGGAGAATGAGCAAATAGCCGCGTCCGCTGTGTCACAGTCAGTTGCACTCTCGACCGCACACGTGAATGGAGCCGTCCTCATGGACTCTTTCTGGGATTTTCTCTGGGTGATTCTCGTCAGCTTCGCGTTCGTCGCCTACCTGATGCTGCTGTTCTCGATCATCACGGACCTGTTCCGGGATCACAAGAGTTCCGGCTGGGTCAAGGCAATCTGGGTGGTCTTCCTGATCGTCCTCCCATTCATCACTGCGCTCGTGTACCTGATCGTCAAGGGTGACGACATGACGAAGCGGTCCATCGCCGCCGCTCAGCAGATGAAGAGCGCGCAGGACTCCTACATCCGCGAGGTCGCCGGCAAGTCCGGTGCGGAGCAGATCGCCGACGCCAAGGCACTGCTCGACAACGGCACCATCACGCCGGACGAGTTCCAGGCGCTCAAGGCCAAGGCCCTGGCCAGCTGACCTGAGCTCTCGAGGGTCCGGGCGGCTCCTGTCGCTCCTCTGTTCGCCATGCCGCGCTCCCGATCGGGAGCGCGGCATCGCCGTTTCCGGAGCGGCAGGCCCGGCACCGGGCGGCGTCCGGGATCGGCCTGTGGAAAACTCGGCACGTGGGAACTAGTACTCGGATCAGTCTGCGCGGACGCCTCGCCCTGCGTGCCGCGGCCGCTGCCGCCTGGGCGTCGCAGAAGGCCGGACGCGGCAAGGGCTCGATGATCGGCGGCCTGATCGCGCTGAAGATCGATCCGACGCTCATGGAGCAGCTCGGTCGCGGACGGCGCACCGTCGTCATCACCGGCACCAACGGCAAGTCCACCACCACCCGCATGACCGCGGCCGCGCTGGCGACGCTCGACGAGGTCGCGACGCAGGCCGACGGCGCCAACATGGACGCCGGCATCGTCGCCGCCCTGACTGCGCGTGTGAACGCCCCCCTCGCGGCCCTCGAGGTGGACGAGTTGCACGTCCCGCACGTGTCCGACGCCGTGAACCCCGAGGTCGTGGTCCTGCTCAACCTGAGCCGCGACCAGTTGGACCGGGTCGGCGAGATCAACATGATCGAGCGGAAGCTGCGGGCGGGCCTCGAGCGGCACCCGGACGCGCTCGTGATCGCGAACTGTGACGATGTGCTGGTCACGTCCGTCGCCTACGACTGCAAGAACGTCGTCTGGGTGGCCGCGGGCGGCGGTTGGGCCAGCGATTCGGTGAGTTGCCCGCGCACCGGTGAGCCGATCGTGTGGGACGGCCCCAACTGGCGCAGCACCGGCTCGGACTTCGCGCGGCCGACACCGGACTGGTGGCTCGACGACGACAATCTGTACGGCCCGGACGGGCTGGTGCTGCCGATGAAGCTGACGCTCCCCGGACGGGCGAACCGCGGCAACGCGGCGCAGGCCGTGGCCGCGGCCGTCGCGATGGGCGCGAAGGCGGAGGACGCCGTCGCCGCCGCATCCATCGTCGAGGAGGTCGCCGGCCGGTACAGCACCGTCCAGGTGGGCGCGCACTCCGTGCACATGCTGCTGGCGAAGAACCCCGCCGGCTGGCAGGAGGCGCTGTCGATGATCGACCCCAGCGTCGACGGCCTCGTCATCGCCGTCAACGGCCAGGTGCCCGACGGTGAGGACCTGTCGTGGCTGTGGGACGTGCGCTTCGAGCACTTCGAGGGTGTCAAGGTGGTGGCCGCCGGTGAACGCGGCACCGACCTCGCGGTCCGCCTGACGTACGCGGGCGTCGAACACAGCCTCGAGAAGGACCCGCTGAAGGCGATCGCGTCGTGCCCGCCCGGACGGGTCGAGGTGCTGGCCAACTACACGGCGTTCCGTGACCTCAACACCGCGATCGCGAAGGAGAACAGCCGCGATGTCTGAGTCGACGGTCCGCATCGGCCTGGTCCTGCCCGACGTCATGGGCACGTACGGCGACGGCGGCAACGCCCTGATCCTGCGGCAACGCCTGCGCATGCGCGGGTACGACGCCGAGATCGTCGACATCACGCTCAGCGATCCCGTGCCCGATTCGCTGGACGTCTACACCCTCGGCGGGGCGGAGGACTCGGCGCAGCGTCTCGCGACCCGACATCTCAACACCCATCCGGGTCTGCAGCGCGCCGCCGAGCGTGGTGCTCCCGTGCTGGCGATCTGTGCGGCGATCCAGGTGCTCGGGCACTGGTACGAGACGTCGTCCGGCGAGCGCGTCGACGGCGTCTCGATGCTCGACGCCACCACCTCCCCGCAGGCCACCCGCTCGATCGGTGAGGTCATCACGACACCGCTGATCGACGGACTGACCGCTCCCCTGTCCGGATTCGAGAACCACCGCGGCGGAACGACTCTCGGGGCGGACGCGAAGCCGGTCGGACGGGTGACCCACGGCGTCGGCAACGGCGTCGGCGACGGCTTGGAAGGTGTCACGCAGGGTTCGGTGATCGGCACGTACATGCACGGACCGGTGCTCGCGCGGAACCCGGAACTGGCCGACCTGCTGCTGAAGCGCGCCCTCGGGGTGGACGAACTGGCACCACTGGACCTGCCCGAGGTGGAGCAACTGCGCCGCGAGCGGTTGCGGGTGCGCTGACACCCGCCCGGTGACGCGTAGACGCCGGTCGCCACACGGCATGACCCCAGACAGGGGTTCGGCCGGGAATGCATTCGCATCCTCGGCCGGATCTCTGTTTCACGAGACTTTCACCGTTACCGACTACTTACTCGATCCGCACTACTGATACTACGCCCGGACGTGGGCGTGGCAATGGTTCGAACGGGCCGATCCAATTTGCAACAATTGCCCGAGCTGTGTGACCTGAGTGTTACTCGGAAACCGTCGGTGCGGTCCGGTCCCGCGTACTCCTGACGCCAGGAGTACACGGGACCGCTCGGCGCTTCGTGCCGTTGCAGAATCTACGGATTCATCGAGGGCACGCCGGCACGGATCCGCCGGACCTCCGACCGGGCGAATTCGACTCGGCCGGTGTCGCTTCCGCGCGACCCGGCCAGTTCGTCCGCGAGATCGCCCGCAGCCTCGAGCACGAATCCGGCACGTCTGCGTTCGCGGTGGTTCGCGGGCGCCTTGCGAAAGGCCCTGCGAGCCTTGCGATCGCCACACATCGCTTCGAGTTCGGCATCGGTGATGACACCGTTCGCCACCTCTGGCGCCATGATCTGCCGCAGATACTCGCGTTCGCGCGGCACCGTCATCGCGAACACGCGCACCACCAGATACAGCGCGACGAGAATGGCGACGACGATGATCACCAGGATCACGGCGCCGTTGCCTCGTGCGAGCGCGGCCGACGAATCCCAGACTCCGTGCAACACCATGGCGGACGCCATCAGGGCCAATCCCCGTCCGACCCGACGCGGTTCGCCGGGCCGGCCCAGCAGATAGACGAGGCCGGCGCAGAAGATCGCACTGTACAGAATATGTGCGGTGATTCCGGTGGCCATTCTGAGCCACACGGTCGACATCGCGGCCTCCACCGGGTTGGCCCCGAACTGGGATCCCGCGGAGTTCAGTGCGTACGCGATGTCCTCGATGATCTGGAACCCGAGTCCGAGGAAGGCACCCAGGATGAACCCGTCGAATGCGGTCCGTACCAGTCGCGGCGCCAGCGCGATCAGGAGCAGCAGTCCGATCCCCTTGGCGATCTCCTCGGTGAACGGTGCGGCCAGACCGGCGCCCCAGTCCAGGGACCACGCCTGGCCGACGGCCTTCGCGTAGATGCTCCTCAGCGCGTCGTTCGCGCTGGCCGCCATCATCCATGTGGCCGCGAAGCCACCCCACAGGAACGCGACGACGATCAGCTTGATCGGTTGGCGCGCATACCGATCGATGTGGCGGGTGAACCACCAGAACACCGCCCCGTACAGGGTGAACGAGACGACCGCGACCGCGATCGCCCGTCCGTACGCACCGGATGTGCTCGCGAGCATCGAGAAGAACGTCAGGACTCCGCTGGCGACCAGGAACAGGTACACCCAGAACGCCGCATTGCGTGGTTGGTAGAAGGTGAACGAGCGACCCCAACCGGAGTTGTCGATGGCCGCGACACGTTCGCTCTGCAGGTCTGCCGTCATCGTCTCGGCGGTGGTCATGCGCCCTCCCCCATGCTGTGGCTGATGCTGGCGATCATGGCGCCGATGTCCGACGACGAGTCGTCGGCGATCTCGGCGGGCCCCGTGGCCACCGCCTCGACGCCGATGCCGTCGAACACGAACGCCGCGATCACGCCTTCCGATGCGGTCCCCGAGTATCTCGCCAGCACACCGCGACTGCCGTCCGCGGTGGTGATGTCGACCGGTGTACCGGTGACCCGGAATCCGTTGTCGCCGTTGAGCGCCTCGCTCGTCTGCTTGATCTGGTCGAGCAGCCCTGTCGCGTCCCCGGAGAAGGGGGCGCTGCGCACCGAGAAGGAGACGTCTCCGTCCACGACCGTCGCCGACGGCGGATACGACCCGGATGTCGGCGCATCGCCGGCCCGCACGCCGGATGTGATGCCCCAGTCCACGGCGGGAACGAAGGTCACGCCGCCCTCGATCTCCATGACGTCCCCGGCGGCGACCGTGTCGTCGTACGGAGTCGCGCCGTCGATCGCGGGCAGGATCACGCTCATGACGAGCACGAAAGCCAGAACCACGAGGGTCGGCAGGATCGTGCGGCGGTCGAGGCCCAGCCATCGACGGTCGACGGGAACCCATCGATCGTCGGGCTCGAAACAGTCGACGGCGGAATCGGCGCTTCTCGCCGGTGCCAGTCTCTCGGTCAAGCGACCACCTCTGTTCCATCCGGGGTGCAGCACACCGTGTGTCATGCATCAAACCGGACGAATGGCCTTCGCGCATCACGAAACACCGGAACGCGAGCAACCGGGATGATCGGCGCCTACACCAACTTCCTCCCGCTGCGGATCCGCCGCTGCAGATCGCGCATCAGCACCCTGCTCGGCAGGTGTCGGATGAAGCGGGGAACGAAGCGATTCACGAACGCGACGAAGATGAACAGGTGCTCGAACCGGCGCCGATCGTCCTCGGTCCATGCCAGACCGAGTTGTTCCCGGAACAGCGGTGCGAGGAAGCCGGTGGTGAGGAACTTCAGCAGGTTGCCGAACACCAGGCGCAGGGGCCACGACACCATCCGTAGTTCGATCAGAGCGCGGAGGTAGGCGCGGACGGTGTCGTCGAACGCGACCCGCACGCACGCGATGTTCCAGTACCGGTCGAACTCGGCGCGCGTGGCCGGCCACATGTCCTCGGTGACCTGCAGCGTGGTGCCGAGCGTCGACGACGAACGGTAGAACTCCTCGGCCTGCTCCGGGGTCATCCTGCCGTGCAGCAACTGATGGGTGTCCTCGAATCCGATGAACAGGCAGGCCGCCACCCACAACTGCAATTCCCGATGAAAAGCGTTGTAGGGCAGTGGACTGTTCTCGTCGGATCGCACCTGACGGTGCGCGCCGTTCACCGCCTCCCGATAGGCGCGGCGCTCGTCGTCGGCGCCGAGGATCGCGACCGACAGGTACGTGAACGTGGTGCGGGCACGCTTCCACGGATGTTTGACCAGGCTGCCGGACTCGACTTTGCTCTCCGCGACACCGTGCCCCACCTCCGGCCACGACAACTGCATCACCACGTTCGCGGCACCGCCGGCGAACGACCAGAAGTCGAGTGCGTCGGAGATCCGAGCAGGACGGCCACGCCGCCGCGGTGCCGTCGCGATACGGATCCGGGTGCGCTCGTTCGTCAGTCGCGGTTCGGCACCCGCGAGATCGAGGTAGTTGATCGGCATGAGATCCCTCTGCTTCCCGTCGCTACTCGGTCCGGCCGCTACTTGGTCTCGACGCTGTCGACGACCCAGTGGTCGCCGTCCCGCTCGAGCGTCACCACCATCCGGTACTGCTGCGACTTGCCCTCGGGGGCAATCACATTCTTCGCCTCCTGGTCGACGAAGGCCAGCATCACGGCGCTCGACTCGTCGAGGCTCTGGACGCCGATGTTCACGGCGGTGGCCGTCGCCTGCCCCTGACCGTCGGTGACGAGTGTCCGCAACGCGTCGAGCATCTCGTTGTACTTGCCGGCGAACGCAGTCGTGGACATCCCCGCGATCTTGTCGCGGTTCGCGTCCAGGTTCTGATAGTCGAACGACGCCATCGTCTGCACGTAGTTGCGGGTGGTGTCGACCGCCTCGGCGCGCATCGAATCGTGCTGACGCTGCTCCCGCCATTGCCAGCCCGCCACGGCTCCGAGGACGACGGCCAGTACCGCCAGGATGGCGACCGGCACGATCGCGAGCCGGCGCCGGTCGGTCGCGGTGTCGTTGCCGTTGTCCGACTCATCGTTCGCCGTCACCGAGTTCCTCCAGCAGTCGATTCCATTGGTCGAGCGCCTCGACCCCGGTGGGGACGAGGATCGGGTCCGGCACCATCGGCGGACCGATGGCCGTGCCGGGGGTGGTCGCGTTCTGCAACCCCAGGTCGTCGGGGCGCGGGGCCGTCCGTGACCCGCGCTGCGCGATATCGGGGCCGGGCGGGCAGTACAGCGTGAGGTTCGGGGTGGTGGGCGTCAGATCGCCGACGGCACGCCGGGTCGTGTCGTAGTTGCAGACGGGCCCCTGGGTCGCGACGAGCGCGAACTCCGCCCGATCCCCCTTGACGATCGATTCGAGCTTGCCGAGCCCGTGGGGGATCTCGTCGAGTCCCGCGGCCAAGGCGTCCCGCCGGTCGGAGATGACCGGGGTGGTGGTCGCGAGATTCGCGAGCAGGTCGCCGAACGTTCCGTGGTAGCGGTCGAACAGCTCCCGGGTGCGGGTGAGTGCCTCGGGCGAACGGTCGACCAGATACACCAGGACCGGCCGGTTCGTGTCGAGCTGTCCGGTGAAGGTGCGGGCCGCACCCATACCGCGGACGAAGGCGTCCGAGTCCCCGGCCATCGTCCCCATCAGGCTCGCGGTGCGGGTGAGCAGTGAACGCAGTTCGGGTGCCTGCCGCTCGATCAGCGCGGTGAGCCGATCGCCGTCGTCGATCAGTCCGGTCAGGCTCGGTCCCAGCCCGTCCAAGGAGGCACCCAACTCGGTGCCGAGTGTGCGGACGGCTTCGGGGTCGATGCTGCCGAGGAGCCTCGCGGCATCACCCATCAGTTGATCCATCTGGACGGGCTGCAGGTCCTGCGGCGCGGCGAGGGTGTCGCCGTCCTCGAGATACGGCCCGGCATCGGTGTTCGGGAAGATGTCGACGTTCTGGATGCCGGCGACGGTCCCCATGCCGACCTTCGCGATGCTGTCCCGCGGGATCCGGGTTCCGGGATCGAGGTCGAACTCCACACGCGCACCGCCGAGTTCGGCGTCCAGCCCGACCGAGGCAACTCTGCCGATCTGCACACCGCGGTAGGTGACGCTCGTTCCCGCGGTGAGTCCGAGCGCGTCGGACATGTTCGCGTGCAGTCGAACCGGATCGCCGAAGGCGCGCGGGCCGGCCACATACGCGATGCCGAACGGCACGACGACCGCGGCGGTGAGGGCGAACAGGATCAGTTGGACCAGCACGACGCGCCTCATCCGGTCCCTCCCGACAGCAGTGACTGCAGCGTCGCCGCTTCCGGCGGCAGTGCGGCCGTCCCCCCGGTCAACAGGTTCTCGATGCCCGCCGGGATGTCGAGGGTTCCGTCGAACATGAGGTAGTCGCCCTTGGCGGCCCGATCGAAATTCGTCAGGAAACTGTTCATGTTCGCGAGCGTCTCGCCGATGCGGGAATTGTACGAGCGCAACGCCGCCACCACGGTCGCCGCGTCGCCGATCACGTCGTCCAGACCCGTGGACGAACGGGAGGTCACGAAGTCCACGTGCTCGGCCAGGCGCGCGCCGGAATCGAGCAGGACCGCAATGCGATCCCGTTGTCCCGCCAGGATGCTGACCGTCTCGGGCGCGATGTCGAGGAATCCGTCGAGAACGTCCTGCTGCGCCACCAGCCGGCGCGAGATGTTCGCGGCGAGGTCGGTCGCGGCGGCGAAGTCCTGTTGGTGCTGCGTCGCCGTCCCGGTCAGGGCGGTGATCGTGTCGAGCAGGTTCCGGACCTGCGGGGATCGTCCGTCGAAGGCGGTGTTCAGTTCACCGATCACGGTCTGCAACTGTTCGAACCCGCTGCCGGTGAGGACGGCGCCCAGGGTGGCGAGGACGCTCTCGATCTGCGGCCCGATCTCGGTGCGGGACAAAGCGATCACGTCACCGTCCGACAGGGTCGCCTCGGACGGCTGCTGGGGTGCCCGGAGCCGGATGAACGGGCTGCCCAGCGCGGACGGAAGTTCCACCGCCACCTCGATGTTGCCGGGGAGTTCGACCGACGACGTCAGGCTCAGTTCCGCGACCGCTCCGACGGGGTCCGGCGACAGCTGCGCGACGCGGCCGATCACCCGCTGGCCGTGGCGGACGTCGGCACCGAGGAGCAGTCCGTCGGCGTGGGCGAGCTGGACACTCACCGAGTAGTTGTCGCCGGGCACGGACCGGCCCAGCGGCAGGTCCTGGATCCCGGCGCCGCAACCGGTGGTGATCAGCACTCCGGCGAGGGTGAGTGCCGGGATCCCCCTGCGCCGCATCAGTTCCCTCCTATCGGCGCGATCCCGCCCGAGAGGAGCGTCGCCAACCCCAGCGGGTCGGACGCGCTGACCGGGAAGGAGATCGGATTGGTGAATCCGGCACCCGTGCACAGCGGCATCGGATACTGCTCGCACAGGGGCTGCGCCACGGCGAACTGGGTGAGGGCAGTGGAGATGTTGAGCCGGATCCGGCCGCGGTCGTCGGGGCCGACGGTCTTCGACAGGTTCTGCATGAGCAGCGGCACCAGGTCCATGAACTCGGCCAGACCCGGCCGATTCGCGGCGAGCACGTCACCGAGGACCGTCATGTTCTGCGAGATCGCCCCCACGTCGTCGCCGTGGTCGGCGGTGAAGCGGTCGATCTGATCGAACACCGTCGCCAGATCCTGCAGCGGCCGGGAGATGTCGAGGTCCTCGGCCGCCCACTCGTCACCGAGTGCGGCGAGGTCGGAGACCAGCGCGTCGAGGCTCACCTGCCGCGCGTCGAGTTGGACCACGAGCGTGTTCAGGTTCTCGACCACGGCACCGATGTCCTCGCTGCGCGCACCCACGATACCCGTTGCGGCGCCTAGGTTCCGGATCGCGCGGTTGACGTCGTCTCCGCGACCGCCGAGACCGGCGGCGGCCCGGGTCAGCAGGTCGCCCGCGTCACCGCCGTCCGGTCCCAGCGCGTCGGTGAGCGTGCTGAGGCTGCCCATCAGACCGTCGAAGTCGATGGGTGCGTGGCTGCGCTCGAGCGGGATCTCGGCGCCGTCCTCGAGTGTCGGACCGCCCCGATAGGCCGGGCCGAACTCGAGGTGCCGATCACTGATCACCGACGGGTTCAGCACGTACGCGTGGGCATCCGCCGGTAGGTCCACCGTGTCGGGCACCGACGCCGACACCCGGACGTGGGTTCCTCGCGGTTCGACGGCGGTGACCGTGCCGACGGGCACCCCGAGCACGGTGACGTTGCTGCCCGGGTAGAGACCGTTCACGTACGCGAAGTCGACGTACACGGTCTTCGCGCGATCGGTCCCCGCGAACACGAACCAGGCGCCGGCCGCGACGGCGATCACCAGGACCAGCGCGAGCACGGTGCGGACGGTGGTCCGGCGGCTGGTCGGGGTGCTCGTCGGGGTGCTCATCGGCACCCCTGCATCACGCCGAGCATGCACAGCATGTTGTCGGGGACCACGGCCGCGGGGGCGGTCACGTCGGTCCACGATCCGTTGCCCGTCGCGTCGGTGGCTGCGCGCAGTGCCCTCGGCAGCCGGTTCAGGATCTGGTCGACGTGATCGGCGTTGCGCTGCAACGTCTCGGTCACCTCGACCAGGTTCGTGGTCATCTGCCCGAACTCCTCCTCGTGTTCGGCATAGGTGGTCGCCAGGGTCGCCAGGACGGAGCGGAGGTTCTCGACCAACCGGGTGAGCACTTCCTTGCGTACCGCGAGCGTGCGGACGATGGTCTGCGCGTTCGCCACCGTCGTGGTCAGCGAATCGCTCTGCCGGACCGCCAGATCCGACAACGATCGCGACATCGCCAGTAGCTGGTCGATCTGCTCGGCGTTCTGCGACACCGCCACCGATGCTCCGCTGATGCCCGCGAGTGCCTTCCCGAGTTGCTCCGGATCGTCCGGCATCACATCGGACAGCGTCGCCATCATGGCCTCCAACGACTTCGAGTCGATTCGTGCCGCCGCATCGGTGGCGTCTCGGCTGACGTCGTCGAGGCTGTACGGCACGGTGGTCCGGGCAAGCGGGATGACGTTCGGCGCCGCAGCGTCGGACCCGTTCTCGTCGACGATTCCGGCGGGCACCACCTCGAGATAACGCTTGCCGAGCACCGTCTTCAACCGCACGGTGGCGGTGGTCCGGTTCCCGAGCGGTTGCGCGTCGTCGAGCCGGAAGTCCACGCGCACATGGTCACCCGCGAGATCGATGCCCTCGACCCGGCCGGCGGGCACGCCTGCGACGTAGACCGGGTCGCCACCGGACAGGCCGGCGGCGTTGGCCAGTTCGGCCGTGTACGGGCTGGTCCGGGCCAGGTACCACACCTTGGGGATGCCGATCGCCGCCGCCAGACCCGCCACCAGCACCACGATGCCGACGGTGCCCAACGCCAGCGGACCGGCCGCACCCGGGCGGCGTTCGCCGCGGAAGACGAACAGCCACATTCCCACGGCGACGTCGATGATCCGGACCAGGAACATCATCGGCACACCTCCGAATGGGTGGTGCCGAAGATGTTCGCCTCGACGTCGCCGACCTTCAGGACGAAGTTGCACAGGTAGAGGCTCACGAAGCCGCCGTAGTCACTGATCCGGTTCACCCCGTCCGCGAACTGGGGCATCTGCGTGACGAACCGCTCGAATGCATCGGTGTCGGCGATCCAGGCGTCGGTGACGGACGTCAGGTCGGTGATCGAACTCCCGAACGCACCCTGCGACTGCGACAGTGCGTCCGCGAGCGATGCCACGGCCCGATTCCCATTGTCCAGCAGCGCCGCAAGCCGGTCGTTGCTGCCGGCCACCGAGGTACTCAGGTCGCGCAGACCGGTGACGAGTTCCTCGACCTGCGGTTGCCGTGCGTCCACCGACCCCATCAAGGCGATCATGTTCGCCACCAGTTCCTCGAAGACTCCCCGACGGTTCGCGAGGTCGGTGGTGAGCGTCCCGATCCGGTCGAGCAGCGTCGCGACCGTCGACCCGCTGCCGTCGAAGGTCTCCACGAATCCGCGGGTCAGCGTGTTGACCTCGTCGGGGTCGAGTGCGTCGAACAACGGCGCGAAACCGTTCATGAGGGCGGTGAGGTCCACCGGCGGACTGGTCCGCGAGAGAGGGACGATGCCACCTGGTTCCAGCGTCTCCGAGGGCCCGCCGGCCGCGGCCGTCTCGATGGCGCCGCCCGGAGGTGGGGTCAGGGCGAGGTACCGCGCACCGAGCATGTCACCGTAACGAACCGCCGCGGTGACGTTCCGGTCCAACGGATGGTCCGACGACACCTCGATCCCGACGACGGCCTTGCTGGTGCCCCCGCCCGCATCAGCGAACTCGATGGAGTCGACGCGGCCGACCCGCACACCGGACATCGTCACGGGGTTGCCCTCCCCCAAGCCCTCCACGTCGGTGAACTCGACGGTGTAGCTCTCGGTGGCGCCGCGCACCGGAACCGACAACGTGTTCGCGACCAACGAGGCGCACACGGCGCCGACCGCGCAGAAGCCGATCACCTTCACGAGTGGAACCCAGGCCACCTTCATCGGATCTGCACCTCGGTTCCCCGCACCAGCGGGCCCAGCATGAGTGCCGACACCGGATTGGGCGCCGGAACCGAATCCGCTGTCTCGCCGAGCAACCGGTCCTGCAGAACCTGCAACGCCTGCTGCTCGTCGACGCCGCCGTCGACGTCGGCGGGCCCGCACGCGCCCGACAGGGCACCGTAGGCGGGACAGTCGGCGGCCGTGTAGGGCAGTGGATCGGCGAACGTCGGCACGGCGACGATGTCGAAGTGCCCGGTGGAGAACACCCGCCCACCGGCCGCCCCGAAGGCCCGCGCGCCCTCCAGCGTGTCGACCAGCCCGGACGGATCCGCCGCGGTGGTCGCCAGGATCACCCCGGTCGAGTCGAGCACCGTGACGATCCGGTCGCGCTGCTCGCCGAGGAACCCGGCCAGGACGGGCGTGAAACTCGCGGCCGCTCCCAGTGTCTCGGACAGCGAGTCCGCGTTGTCGACCAGAGTCCTGGACACGGACGTCGCCGACGCCAGCGTGGCGACCAGGTCAGGGGTGGCGGTGTCCAACGCCTGCAGCACCGTCCGGAACTCGGGCGCCGCCGCGAGGAGGGTCTGCACGGCCGGTCCGAGCGCCCGCGACGCGACGTCGAGTCGGTCGACGATCCGTCCCAGCGTCTCGCCGCGACCGTCCAGTGCCTGCGACAGCGCCGACAGTGCCACCTGCATCTGCTGCGGTTGCATCCGGTCCAGGACGTCCACGAGCCGGGTGTAGACCCCGTACAGCGCCACCGCATCGGGTCCGGTGTCGATGCGCAGTTCGTCGCCGTCGGACAGGCTCGTTCCCGTTGCTGCCTTCCCCGTGTCGTCGACGAGTTGTATGTAGATGTCCCCGAAGAACGTGCGAGGCACTACCCGCGCCGCGACGGTCACCGGAATCGCCCCGATGGCGGCTGCGTCGATCTGCAGGCGCACCACCGACGATTCGGTGCCCGACTCGATCCCGGAGATGCGGCCGACATTGACCCCGCGGTAGCGGACGGGCGCTTCGCCGTTGACGAGTCCCGCCGACGCCGGGATCGCGACCACCACCTCGGGGTCCCGGTGCAGTTGGCCTGTTCCGCGCAACACCATGGCCGCGCCGGCCACCACCGCGACCAGGACCGCGACCGCCCCGCGTACGAGGAAGGTCGTGCGGCGGCGGCTGTACACGTCCACGTCAGACCCCCATTCCGGGGATCGTGGGCACCAGGCCCCACAACGCGAACGTCATGAGCACGTCGAGGACGCCGATCGCCAGGATCGCCGTCCGGAGGGCCCGCCCCGCGGCC
>NZ_JPOC01000039.1 GCF_000738775.1 Prescottella defluvii | reverse complement strand
GGGGTCCCGCGGGGTGGGGCACCGGTCCGGTGAGGGGGGGGGGGGGGGGGGTTGTGGGACGAGGGACGCGGTCGCCGCCGGGGGGGGCGCCCCCCGCCGCGTCCGCCGCCCGATGTGTGCCGGCGGCCCCGCCGAGCCGTCCGCCCGCCTCGTACAGCGTGCCGCCCGCCCCCTCCGCCACCCCCCACGACGCGTCCGCCCCGCCACTCCGGCACCGACCACCGCGATCTGCCGTCTCTGCCCGTTACCTGTCACGACCACCCGTTCCCTCCGTCGCTGCATCGCTGTCACGAGGCATTCGGAGACGACAGGCGCCGTGATTGGTCCAGAACGAAATCGACCGCGATCCGATGCCACAGGGCCGGCCGGCCCATCATCGTGTGGCCCGCACGGGGGATGCCCCTCCACCGCGCATCCGTGCCCCGGGCGGCAGCCAATTCGGTCTGACTCCGGGATGCGGCGGGGTCGGTCCAGCGGTCGGCCGTGCCGTGGGCGACCGCCATCGGTACGCCCTGCGGCACCCGTGCACCCTCGCCGTCCGGCCACCACGGCGCCAGCGCCAGCAGTCCGCAGACCCGCGGATCGTCGGCGACGACGGCCGCCACCCGTCCACCCATCGAGTGCCCCACCAGCACGACAGGCACGTCCTGGGGTAACTCCGCGAGCACCCGACGCGCGTCGTGGACCGGGCTGCGGTCGGCCCCGTTCCAACCCCGGACCCGATAGCGGATCTGCCGCACCTCGATACCGCGCGCACGACCGGCGCGGCGGAGCGCCCCGGTGAAGGCCGCCATCCGCAAGTCCGCCGCCTGGAAACAGCGGGTGCGGCGACGGTCGGTCACCTTCCCGCCCGGCAACACCACCACGACCATCGACGGCACCGTCCCGTCGTGGCCTCGTCTCGAACTCTCACGAATCAGCCGCACACACCGCATTCGGAGCCGCGCCCGGTGTGGATGGGCGCCGAATTTCGCGACCCCGCTGCACCACCGTCCGTTCGAGCTGCTCTCCGAATCGCCCCAGCGTGTAGCGTTGAGGTATCGCGCAGCACTTCACGTCGAGCGTTCTGTTCACACGGGCCGCGATTGGAAATTATCGGCCGATTCGCGGCCACACCAGGAGCGTCCGATGACGCACATTCTCAACCATCCGTGCCTGAACCGGGACGCGGCCTCCCCCGAGGGCGGGCAGCCCTTCCCGACTCCGACCCGAACCCCGCGACTGCTTCTGCGGGCGGGCGAAGCGAACGACGTCGACGGGGTCTGGTGGCCGCGCACCCGGAACCTCACGGCCGAGTTGCACGACCTGATCACCAAACTCACCCCTCGTCTCGGAGCGGTCGCCAGTATCCGTTTCGGCTGGAACACCGTCAGCATCAAGCAGCGCGGTATCGACATCGACGATGGTGTCGAGATCACCGGCCCTGAGCCGGGTCAGCCTGGCAACGTCCTGCGCGTCCACGGGCGAGACGGCCGCCACCTGGACCTCGTCGTCGTCCGTCCCGGACTCGACGCGCACTACGGGTATCAGCTCATGCGCCGGGTGGTCGAGTCGTCCTGAGCGCGGCGGCTGGCACACCCATCCACGGCAGACCGGAGGACCCCTCGCGTGTCCCGCACCGAGACAGCGAAAAGGCCCGGTCGGAAGGTGACTACCTTCTGACCGGGCCTCTTGGTGGAGCTGCCGGGAATCGAACCCGGGTCCTCCGCCGCTTTGCCAGGGCTTCTCCGTGTGCAGTTCGCTATGTCTCTACTTGGATCTCCCGGTCTCGCGAACAAGCCGTGATGACGATCCCAGTCACTGTTGGATGTCCCGTTCCACTCCGCGACCGAGTGGAACGGTGAAGCCCTCTAGCTGATGCCAGGGTCCGGGGCGAGGGCACACCCGGTCTGACAGACACGCGATCGCTACTTAGGCAGCGAGGGCGTAGTCGCGCTGATTGGAATCGGCGCTTATTGGTTTGCAGCGACGCTTACGGTGGTCTCTTGCCTGCACCGACACGCTTCCCCTGACTCAACGTACGCAGTCGAAACCGTTCAGCCCCGTACGTCCCCACGATTCTCGCGGGGCTACTTACTTTAACCCGATCAAGCGCGGGAATCATCCCCATTATCGGCCACCTGGTCCGTCACACTCCGGGCAGCGACGCGACGGACCACCCCATCTGCGCGTTTCCCCTTTCCGGGGCGACCGGTTCGGTTAATGTCGGGCCCCGAGACGGCCATTGGGGTGATGTTCGTCACCCGCTACTCGTACGGGGGGAACCAGGGTATGAGTTCGTTCGCACGCCGATTACTTTCGACCGCCACACTCGCTTTCGCGGCCGTCCTGGCGGGCACGCTCGCGTCGCCGGCCGCGGCAGGCGCGGCCCCCGCCTACCCCACCCCGTACACGGACCCGTTCTACGCCGCTCCCCCGGACATCGCGTCGAAGGCGCCCGGCGACGTCCTCGAAGTCCGCCGCGCGGACACGTGGCTCGCCCCGGGCAACGAGGTGTGGCAGATCAAGTACCGCTCGACCAACTCTTCGGGTGAACCCATCCCCGCGGTCACGACGGTGATCAAGCCCATCAATTCGCCGACCGACATGCCCGTGCTGTCGTACCAGGCGATCGTCAACTCGCTCGGACTGCACTGTGCTCCGTCCGCGGCCCTGTTCACCGGCGAGATCAAGGATGTGTTCGGGCTGCCGCTGGCCCTCGCACAGGGGTGGGCGCTCGCGATTCCCGACCACCTGGGACCGGACAGCGCGTACGGCGCGGCCAAGCTCGGCGGCATGATCACCCTCGACGGGGTCCGCGCCGTCAAGCGCCTGCCCGAGCTGCGCCTGAGCGGTAGCCCGGTTGCCCTCGCCGGATACTCCGGCGGCGGCATGGCCACAGCCTGGGCGGCGGCCCTGAACCCCACGTACGCACCGGACGTGCAGCTCGCGGGTGTCGCGCAGGGCGGCGTTCCGGCAAGCATCGAGGAGATGGCCTTGGGCCTCGGGCTGGCCGACCGGCATCCCGGCTTCGGCCTGGGCTTCGCCGCGGCGGTGGGCCTCGAACGTGAGTACCCGGATCGACTCCCCCTCGGCGACCAGCTCAGCCCCGCTGGCATCGCATTGCGTGACGAACTCCGGGACGAGTGCCGCACGCTGATCATCGCGAAGGGCCTGCTGCACAGCGTCAGTGGCGTCGCGAAGTCCACCGACCTGATCCGGGACGAGAGGGTGCGTGCGGTGATGCGGGAGAACAGTCTCGTCGACTACCCGGGCGTGCCGACCGCGCCGGTCTTCATGTGGCACGGCGCGTCCGACGAACTCACGCCGTTCCGATCCGTGGCCGCGACCGCCGGCCGGTACTGCAAGGCCGGGGCGACGCTCGAGTTCCACGCCTACCCCATCGCCGAACACATGACGAACGCCGCCGTCGGCCTGCCCGCGGCCTTCATGTACCTGAAGGATCGGTTCGCCGGCCTACCCGCGCCGAGCAACTGCTGACCCCCGGACGCCGTTTACGCCTGATCAAAGATCGTATATGTCCACCTGTCGAGATTTGTTCGCCAAAGCAGCTGGACGGTCGTTCAGGTTCCCCTAGCCTGCTCGCCATACAGCCGATGCCTGCGCTCGTGAGGGGACTCCGCCGATGAAGAACAGATTCACATTCGCTCGGCGGAGGGCCTTACCGCTGCTCGCCGCCGCGGTGGCGCTCACCGTCGCCGGCGCCGCGGCAGCGGTGTCCGTGCCACTGTCGCCGAACCCGACCGAACCCGGCCCGCCCACCGATCCCGTCTACGGACTCGCGGGGGGCTGCTACACGCTCGCGTCCGACGTCAGCCCCGGATTCGTCGCACGGGACGGCGACGGTTTCCGGACCGGCGTCGACGCCGGTGCCGCGACGCCCTTCCGGATGCAGGCCGCGCAACTGGGCCGGTTCCTGTTCTTCGGCGCCGACACCGCGCTGATGGCCGGCGAATCCGGACGGGTGTTCCCGTCGCCGCAGGCCACCCCGGCCGCCGACTGGGCGTTGACGTTCACCGACGGTGCCTACACCGTCACGGCGGTCACCACCGGCAAGCAGTTGAGCGTGGGCCGAGCCGACGGTCGCCTGACCATCACCGATCCCGGCATCGACCCCGAGGCCGGGCGCTTCCGTCTCGCCGCCGCCGACGGCTGCGCGGACTTCCCTGAGGCCGAGGTCAACGCCACCGGCGTTCCCGTCGGAGCGACCGCGGACGGCGAGGTACGCGGCTTCATCGACGCGCACGTCCACATGAACGCCAACGAGTTCATCGGCGGCAGCATCCGCTGCGGCGAGCCGTACTCCCCGCTGGGCATCACCGTCGCAATGCAGGACTGTGAGGACCACAAGCCGGACGGGCTGCCCGCGCTGATCGAGAACGTGCTCTCGCACGGCAACCCGTTCGAGTCGCACGACACCACCATGTGGCCGAGTTTCGCCGACGTGCCGTCGTACGACTCGATGACGCACGAACAGATGTACTACCGCTGGGTGGAACGCGCGTGGCGCGGCGGTCTGCGGGTCTTCACGAACCTGCTCGTCTCCAACCGCGTGCTGTGTGAGTTGTATCCGCTGCGCAGCAACCCGTGCGACGAGATGGAGACCGTCCGGATCGAGGCCCGGCAGGCCCGCGAGATCCAGGACTATGTGGACGCGCAGTACGGCGGCCCGGGCCGGGGCTGGTTCCGGATCGTCGACTCGCCGCAGCAGGCGCGCGACGTGGCGGCGTCGGGCAAGTTGGCCGTCACCCTCGGCATGGAGATCTCCGAACCGTTCGGGTGCGGGCTGTCGGGTGGCATCCCCCAGTGCACCGAACAGGACGTCGACGCCGGCCTCGACGAGTTGTACGCGATGGGCGTGCGGCAGGTGATCCTGACCCACAAGTTCGACAACGCGTTCGGCGGGGTGCGCTTCGACGGAGGACTGACCGGCACCGCGGTCAACATCGGCAACTTCATCGGAACCGGCGAGTTCTGGCAGGCCGAGCGGTGCACCGGCATCGCCACCGACAACCCGATCGGCAACGTCGGCGACGACGCCGTGGAGTTGGCGAAGTCCCTGCCCCCGGGGGTTACGTTGCCCGTGTACCCGACCGGTGACGTCTGCAACGTCCGGGACCTGACCCCGCTCGGGGAGTACGCGATCCGGGCCATGATGCAGCGCGGCATGATCGTCGACATCGATCACATGAGCGTCAAGACCGCCGATTCGGCGCTGCGGATCCTCGAGGACGCGCAGTACTCCGGCGTCGTGTCGAGCCACGGGTGGACCGACCCGTCGAACTACCCACGGATCTACAAGCTCGGCGGGTTCGTCGCGTCGTACGCGGGTCCGTCAGAGAACTTCGTCAAGGAGTGGCGCGAGGCCCGGCAGGGGCGTGACGACAACTTCTACTTCGGCTACGGCTACGGCGCCGACACCAACGGCTTCGGTTCACAGCCGGCGCCGAGCAAGGACGGCACGCGCAGAGTCGAGTACCCGTTCACGACGTTCGACGGTGGCACGGTGATGGATCAGCAGCGGGCGGGCACTCGCACGTTCGACTTCAACACCGACGGCCTGGCGCAGTACGGCATGATCCCCGACTGGATCGAGGACATGCGGGTGCACGCCGGCAACGACGGGGCCCAGTTCATGGACGACATGTCCCGCGGCGCCGAGGCGTACCTGCAGATGTGGGAGCGGGTCGCACAGTAGGACAGCAGTAGCGAAGCCTCTGAACGACGGTGGCCGCCTTCCCTTTCGGGGAGGCGGCCACCGTCGTCGGCACACGGAGAGCGCTTCGGTCAGCGCATGCCCTTGATGCGACGCCCGAGCTCACGCGTCACCTCGCGCTCGGCGGTGCGGCGGGCCAGGTCCTGACGCTTGTCGTAGTCCTGCTTGCCCTTCGCGAGCGCGAGTTCGACCTTGACCTTGCCGTCGGAGAAGTACATCGACAACGGCACCAGCGTCTGGTTGCCCTCGCGGGTCTTGCCCACCAGGTGCTCGATCTCGCGCTTGTGCAGCAGCAGTTTGCGGGTACGCCGCGGCGCGTGGTTGGTCCACGTGCCCTGCGTGTACTCCGGGATGTGTAGTGCGCGCAGCCACACCTCGCCGTCGTCGACGGTGGCGAACGCGTCCACGAGCGACGCCTTGCCCTCCCGCAGGCTCTTCACCTCGGTGCCGACCAGGGCGACACCGGCCTCGTAGGTGTCGATGATGGTGTAGTTGTGTCGCGCCTTGCGGTTGGTCGCGATGACCTTGCGGCCCTTCTCTTTCACGTGCGGGCCCTCACAGTTCTCGTTCCGCCGTCACTCTTCGTACCGCTCCAGCATAGGAGCTTGCGCAAGCTGTTAACGCCGCACTACTCCCGGACGTACAGGCGCAGGGCGATGTACGCGGTGATCGCGGCCATTCCGGCGCCGACGACGACCACGAACGGCGCCACCAGCAGCACGTCACTGTTGGAGATACGGGCCACGATGTTGGCGTCGTAGATGTCGCCGAGGACGTCGTCGATGAACAGGTTCTTCGCCGTGAACAGTCCGGCCACGGCCAGCGCCGATCCGATCAGTGCGGCGACGACGGCCTCGAGCAGGAACGGCAACTGCGTGTACCAGCGGGTGGCGCCGACCAGACGCATGATGCCCACCTCGGTGCGGCGGGTCAGCGCGGCCACCTGAACCATGTTGGCGATCAGGAAGATCGCGGCGATGGCCTGGACGACGGCGATCGCGAACGCAGCGTTGCGGATACCGCCGAGGACGCTGAACAGACGGTCGACCAGTTCCCGCTGATTGAGGATGCTGTCGATCCCGGGCCGCACCGCGAACTCGGCGTTGATCACACCGAACTGCTCGGGATCGCTCATCTTGATCTTGAACGATGCCGGGAAGCTCTCCGGGCTCACCAGCGACGCCAGCTCCGGATTGTCCTTGAACACCCGGTCGGTGGCATCGACGACGGCGTCGTCACGGTTGAGGTACTGCACCGAGACCACCCCGTCCGTGTTCTCGAGGTCGTTGCGGATGCCGCGGCAGATGTCCGCCGCACAGTCCGGGTCGGACGCCGAGATGTCCTCGGTGAGGAACAACTGCACCTCGACGCGATCGAGGAAGATCTGCTGAGTCTTGTCGGCCATCTGCACGACCAGCAGACCGCCACCGAACAGCCCCAGCGAGATCGCGGTCGTGAGGATCATCGCGACGGTCATCGTGATGTTGCGGCGCAGGCCCGTCAGGACCTCGCTGAAAATGAAACTGGCACGCATCGGGGAATCGCAGTCCTTGAGTCGTCTGGTCGAGAGGGGCGGCGGGGTGTCGGCGCGGCCTAGCGGCCCACGGCGTACACGCCTCTCGCTTCGTCGCGCACCACCTTGCCGAGGTCGAGTTCGACGACGCGGCGGCGCATCGAGTCGACGATGTGGTGGTCGTGCGTCGCCATGAGCACGGTGGTGCCGGTGCGATTGATCCGCTCGAGCAGCAGCATGATGTCGGCGCTGGTGTCGGGGTCGAGGTTTCCGGTGGGCTCGTCGGCGAGCAGGACCAGCGGCCGGTTCACGAACGCGCGGGCGATCGCGACGCGCTGCTGTTCACCGCCCGACAGCTCGCTGGGCAGGCGGTCGGCCTTGCCGGACAGCCCGACCAGGTCGAGGACCTCGGGGACGGTGCGCTCGATCACCGAGCGGGACTTGCCGATCACCTCGAGCGCGAACGCGACGTTCTGCGACACCGTCTTGTTCTGCAGCAGCCGGAAGTCCTGGAAGACGTAGCCGACGCTCTGGCGCAGCTTCGGCACCTTCCGTCCCGACAGCTTGTTGACGTGGAAATCGGCGACGTGGATGTCCCCGGAGGTGGGGGTCTCCTCCTTGAGCAGGAGCTGCATGAACGTGCTCTTGCCCGAGCCCGACGGCCCGATCAGGAACACAAACTCGCCCTTGCCGATCTCGACGCTCACCTTGTCCAGGGCGGGCCTGGTGGAGGCCTTGTAGAACTTGGAGACATCCTTGACGCTGATCACGGGAAGTCAGTCTAGCCGTTATCGAACGGTGACCTTGGGTAACGACGCGCGCCGATTCGCGCGTCCTCAGCCCTGCGGCGTCGGCGCCGTTGTCGTCGCCTCGCCGGACGGGCTCGACTCCGGCTCCTGCGACACCTGCGGTGCCGGGGGCTGCAGGGTCGTCGTCTGCTGCGACGTCCCGGACGTGGTCGAACCGCCGCCGGCTCCCGGCGTGGTCGTCGGCGTCTCCGATCGCCCACCCGGACGCTCGCTCCCGGACGGAACGCTCGTCGAAGGCGACGGCGAAGAAGAGGGCGAAGAAGAGGTCTCGGACGGCGGCGTCGTGGACGTCCGGGTATCGGTGGAGGACTTCTGCGCGGGCTCCGGGACGACGTGCGACTGCTCGGTGCCGACCGCGGGCACCGTGCCGGTGGAGGCCTTGCCGGGCTCCGGGTTCAGCTCGGAATTGAGGATCGCGAGACAGATCCACAACACACACATGGCGACCGTCGTCGTGCGCATCCGGCCGCCGAAGACCTTGCGCGGGATCCGCTTCCACAGCATCGACACCTTCTCCTGCGGACTCATTCGTCGTCACCTCCGCCCACGGAATCGGTCTCGAGTTCGGCCGCGACGGTGATCCCCGCCCGACGCAGGGCCGTCACGACCCGCACACGCAGCGCGCGACCCACCTGGAACTGCTTGCCCGGCAGGGTCCGGGCCACCATGCGGACGCTCACCTGGTCCACTGCGAGGCTCTCGACACCCATCACCGACGGCGTGTCGAGCAGCAGTGGACGCAGGGCCGCGTCCTCGTAGGCATCCACGCCGACTCGATGCAGGATGTCGTTGACGTGGTTGATGTCGGCGGTCGCCGGAATCGGCACGTCGACGACGGCACGCGCCCAATCCTTCGACAGATTGACGGCCTTGACGATCTGTCCGTTGGGGACGGTGATGACCTCGCCGTCGGCGTTGCGCATGCGTGTCACCCGCAGCGTCACGTCCTCGATGACGCCCTCCGCGTCCGTGGACGAGCCGGTGATGGCGATCTGGACGGTGTCACCGAAGCCGTACTGCCGCTCGGTGATGATGAAGAAGCCGGCGAGGATGTCCTGCACCACCCGCTGCGCGCCGAAGCCCAGCGCGGCACCGAGCACCGTCGCCGGCGCGACGAGGCTGCCGAGCGGCATGTCGAGCAGACCGAGCACCTTCACCACCGCGAGCACGTAGACCATCGTGATGACGACCCACGTGATGACCTGTGCCACCGAGTGCCGGTGCTTGGTCGCCTCGGACCGGACCAGCGAGTCGCCCTGCTGGTAGTTGTCGTCGATGCGCTGGGTGATCCGACCCCCGGCCCAGCTCACGAAGCGGGCGACGATCAGCGCGCCGAGGATCGTCAGCACGATGGGCAGGCCGGTGACCTGCAACCAGTCGAGCAGTCGATTCAGCGGGCCGATAGGGGTCTGGGCGAGGTATGTGGTCTGCATACGTCCTAGGCTTGGGCTTTCTGGGTTTCGCTCATCCGCCAGCGGATGCCGGCCTCGATGAATCCGTCGAGTTCACCGTCGAGCACCGCCGACGGGTTGTTGACCTCGTACTCGGTGCGCAGATCCTTGACCATCTGGTACGGGTGCAGCACGTACGAGCGCATCTGGTTGCCCCACGAGCTGCCGCCGTCGCCCTTGAGGGCGTCCATCTCGGCGCGCTCCTCCTGACGCTTGCGCTCGAGCAGCTTGGCCTGCAGCACCCGCATCGCGGACACCTTGTTCTGCAGCTGCGACTTCTCGTTCTGACACGTCACGACGATGCCGGTGGGCACGTGCGTCAGGCGCACCGCGGAGTCGGTGGTGTTGACCGACTGTCCACCCGGGCCGGACGAGCGGTAGACGTCGACGCGGACGTCGTTCTCGTCGATGTCGATGTGGTCGGTGGTCTCCACGACCGGCAGCACCTCGACCTCGGCGAACGAGGTCTGGCGGCGGCCCTGGTTGTCGAACGGGCTGATGCGGACGAGACGGTGCGTGCCCATCTCGATCGACAGGGTGCCGTAGCTGTAGGGCGCCTTGACCGCGAAGGTGGCGGACTTGATGCCGGCCTCTTCCGCGTACGAGGTGTCGTAGACCTCGACGCCGTATCCGCGCTTCTCCGCCCAGCGGATGTACATGCGCATGAGCATCTCGGCCCAGTCCGCGGCGTCGACGCCACCGGCGCCGGCGCGGATGTTGACGAGCGCGTCGCGCTGGTCGTACTCGCCCGACAGCATCGTCTTGACTTCCATCGCCTCGATGTCGGTGCGCAGTTGCGCCCGCTCACTGTGGACGTCGGCGACCGCGTCGGGTCCGTCCTCCTCGGCGAGCTCGTACAGCACCGCCATGTCGTCGAGGCGCGAGCGCAGTTCCTCCACACGACGCAGCTCGGACTGCGCATGCGACAGCTGGCTGGTGACCTGCTGGGCGTGGTCCTGGTCGTTCCACAGCTCCGGATCGGACGCCTGGTGTTCGAGTTCGTCGATGCGGCGGCGCAGCTCCTCGACGTCGAGAACCTTCTCGACCGTGGTCAGAGTGGCGTCGAGCTCGTTGAGGTCAGCGGAAACGTCAGGATGCACAGTTATCCAGGCTACCGGGTTAATCGCCGGGTCCGACGTTGCACCGGCCACAACGCGACCGACCACTACCCGAGCGGCCCGGAATTGTCGGTGACGCACGTCATTCTGTCCGCATGGTCACACAAGGACGAGTGCGCCGCGCACACCTGGCGATCGGTGAGCCGTGGCTCGACGCGGCCGCGGTGTTCCTGGGGTTCGGCTCGCCGGACGAGGAGCCGTGGCGGGTCGGCGACGGCATCCGCGCCGGCGATCTCATTGTCACGGTCCTCGACACTGATCCGCGCCTGCTGCTGTGCGCCGAGGAGGTCGACGCGATCGAGGACGGCGGCATCGTCGTCGGCGAGCGGCTGACGCTGCACGGAACTCCGCCGGTGGACATGGTCGAGCGGTGGGCAGGCGTTGTCCTCCCCACCGATCCCGGCCCCATCGAGGCCGCCGCCGCGGACACTCTCCTCCGCTGGCTCGGCGACAACCCTGGGGCGAGCACACCGGCGCCACCCGGTTCCGCGGCCGATGCCCAATTTCTCCTCACCCTCCGTTCACCGAGTGCGACGGCTGCCGCAACGTTCTCGATCTCAGGTATCCGGCCTCCCGGCGGAGGGTTCATGTCCACACCGCGCCCTTCTTCCCTGAGCCCGACGCCCACCCGGACTGGCCGGTGGTGCTGTGCGCGTCATGCGCCGAGGCGATGACCGCCGCCGGGTTCACGAATTACATCGACTTCCGGTTCTCGCTGCACCCACCGTGCCCGCGCTGTGCGGCACACACGACCGCGGAGATGGTGATGGGCATGCCGCCCGCTCCAGGGCCACGCGGATTCGCTCCGTGGGTCGCGATGGGTGGGTGCTGCGTGGAACCGGGCATGCCGTCCTGGACCTGTAATACCTGCGGTCACGACTGGTGAATGCTGCGTGTCCCGTGCAGTAGCGTCGAACAGGTGACCGATCTCGAACTCGCCCTGCGTCTCGCCGACGAAGCAGACACCATCACCCGCGCCCGTTTCGGCGCACTGGATCTGCGAGTCGACTCCAAGCCCGACCTCACGCCGGTCTCCGACGCCGACCTCGCGGTCGAGCGCGCGCTGCGCGCTGTCCTGGCTCTCGAGCGTCCGGGCGACGACGTGCTCGGCGAGGAGTTCGGCGGCGACGCGAAGTTCGCGGGACGCCAGTGGGTGATCGACCCGATCGACGGCACCAAGAACTTCGTGCGCGGAGTCCCGGTGTGGGCCAGCCTCATCGCACTGCTCGAGGACGGTGTTCCCGTCCTCGGCGTCGTGAGCGCCCCCGCACTCAACCGCCGCTGGTGGGCGTCGGCCGACGCGGGTGCGTGGACGTCGTACGACGGTGGCGAGGCCCGCAAGCTTTCGGTCTCCGCGGTGGGCGACCTCGCGTCGTCGAGCCTGGCATTCTCGTCGCTGTCGGGGTGGAAGGACCGCGGGATCCGCGACCAGTTCGTCGACCTCACCGACGACGTGTGGCGCATCCGCGGCTACGGCGACTTCTTCTCCTACTGCCTGCTCGCGGAGGGCACCCTCGAGATCGCGGCCGAGCCCGAGGTGTCGCTGTGGGATCTGGCGCCCCTGGACATCCTCGTCCGCGAGGCCGGCGGCCGCTTCACCAGCCTCGAGGGCGCCGACGGCCCGCACGGCGGCAGCGCCGTCGCCACCAACGGACTCCTTCACGACGAGGTCCTCGCCCGCCTGCAGCCGCAATAGCACGGCGCCTCGAGCCGCACAAGGCCCACAGGGAGGACTCTCCAGCCGGGCTCACCGGCCCCAGGGCGGGGGTGTACCCGTCGCTCGCCACGAAGACTGGATTCAGGCAGAAACTCGCCGCAGTCTTCGAGGAGCACAGTGACGCACATATCCCGCCGGTCCTTCCTGATCGGCCTCGCCGCCGTCCCGCTGGCCGCGTCCGCCGGATGCGTGGCGGCGCAGTCGAGTCCCCCTGCACCGGACGCCGCACCGACCGGCAAGTTCACGCGTGCCCTCCCGATCCCGCCGCTCGCGGACTCCACGGTGGACGCGGCGGGCACCCGACACTTCGCTCTCGCGGTCGGCGCCGGGACCTCCGAGATTCTGACCGGAAAGACCACCGCGACATGGGGTTTCAACGGATCCGCACTGGGGCCGACGATCCGGGCCCGACGCGGTGAGACCGTCGCATTCACGATCGACAACGCACTGCCCGAGCCGACCAGTGTGCACTGGCACGGCATGCACGTGCCTGCCCGGTACGACGGCGGCCCGCACCAGGCCATCGAGCCGGGAGCGCGGTGGGAGCCGACGTGGACGGTGAACCAGCCGGGCGCGACGCTCTGGTACCACCCGCACCCGCACGGCTCCACCGAAAAGCATGTCTACCGCGGGTTGGCGGGGCTGTTCCTCGTCGATGACGACGTCACCGATGCGATCGATCTCCCGAGGAACTACGGGGTTGACGACATCCCGCTGATCGTCCAGGACAAGCGCTTCACCGCCGACGGCGCACTCGACGAGTCCGACCCCACCGACGTCGGACTGCTGGGCGACACCATCGTCACCAACGGAATCGCGGGCGCCTACCTGCCGGTGACCACCGAGCTGGTCCGGCTGCGCATCCTCAACGGTTCCGGCGGCCGCACCTACAATCTCGCGTTCTCCGACGATCGCGAGTTCCGGCTGGTCGCCTCCGACGGCGGCCTCCTTGCGGCGCCCACTTCGCTTCGGCGCCTGATGCTCAGCCCGGGTGAGCGCGCCGAGATCGTGGTCGCCGTGCGCGGCGGCTCCGACGTGGTTCTGCGCTCGGTTCCCGCCGACGACCGCGGCGGGCTGGACCGCGCGGCCGCCGCGCAGTTCGGGTTCACCGAGACCTTCGACATCGTCGAGTTGCGCCCCGAACGCACCCTCGGTCCGTCGCCCGGCGTGCCGTCGGTCCTCGCGACGATCGCCCGGCTGGACCCGGCGACGGCCGTCGCCGAGCGTGACTTCGAGCTGCAGTGGTTCATGATCAACGGCGCGCAGATGGACATGAACCGAATCGACTTCTCCCCCACGGCCGACACCACCGAGATCTGGACGGTGCGCAACGCCGACAACTGGCCGCACAACTTCCACGTCCACGACGTCCAGTTCCAGGTCCTCGACATCGACGGTTCCCCGCCGCCCGCGCACCTGACCGGCTGGAAGGACACCGTCTACACCCCGCCGGGGCGGCGGATCCGGCTGGCGCTACGTTTCACCGAGTACACCGACCCGGCCGTCCCCTACATGTTCCACTGCCATCTGTTGCTGCACGAGGACCAAGGCATGATGGGGCAGTTCCTGGTTCTGGAACCCGGCGCGACACCGCGTCCGATGCGGATGGGTACGAGCGCGCCCACGACCACGGGACACGGTGGACACGGCAGCTAGTCAGGCGAGAGGTACAGGTGGATGACGGATCCGAACGAGGTCGACTTCGCCCACACGGACGCGGCCGACCGGAAGCGGCGCGAGAAGGCGACCGGGCTCGCCCGATATATCTGGGCGCGTGACATCAGCAGCGCCGAACTCCTCGACCTGCCGGACGCGCAGCTGCGCAAGCTGGCGCGGGAGGCGGGCGTCAATCCCCCCAGCACACGCGAGACCTGGACGGTTGTCGCGGAACTGCTCGACGAGAAGTCGCGCTGGGCCGCGGCCCACCCCGGTCATCCGCAGGCGACACCGACGCACTCCGACGAGAAGATCATGTGGATCAAGCGGCCGATCACGCCCTGGACGTGACTCACCACCAGTCAGTGGCCGGGGTCGATGCCGAAGCCGTGGTTACACGGTTCGGCCGGCCTCGCCTGCAGGATGTGCTGTGCCCGCGTCCGGGAGGCGTTGTACTCGAACCACGCCGGCTCGTCGCGCACGCCGATGGCGCTCAGCGCGCACGACCGCACCGGTTCGGGTAGCCGGTCGAGCGCCGGCACGGCGTCGGTGGACAGGCCGCGCAGGTACCCGACGTCGATCTCGCCAGTGTCGGCGTATCGGTCCACGTTCCGCTCCGCGATGTAGCCGTCCGGATTCAGTGCGGCGAATCCGAGCAACCCGACCGAGGCCGACATCAGCACCGCCCGCGGCAGCCACCGCGCCGACATCCGGATTCCCGCCGCGATCAGCAGCACGAACACCACACCCAGCCACAGCTCCGCCGCCATCACGCCCAGACGCAACCGGGTGAAACCGAACTCGTTCTCGTACAGTGTCATCCGATGCACGGCCGACGCGACGACGACGAGCGTCAGCAGACACAGTGTCCCCAGCAGCAGGCGTGCCGTCACCCGATCCCCCGCACTGTTCCGATCCACCTTGCGTACGGCCACGGCGACGACGAGCAGCGTCAGGACTGTCACCGCCGCGAGCTGCCAGAACCCCTGCCGTGCGTAGTTCGCGTACGTGAGACCGACGGTGTCCCGGACGTGCCGGTCGCCGCCGAACAGCACCCGTACCTGCACCGCGACGAAGCCGGCGAACAGCGCGTCGAGCAGGGCCAGGGGCACCGCCCACTCCCATCGCGCGATCGGGCGCCCGCCGCCCGGTGCAAGGGCGTCGAATGTCGGGGGCCGCCGCCGCAGGTAGGCGGCCGCCGACGCGACCACCGCGACCAAGCACCCGACGAACAGCCGACCGACGGGGTTGCTCACCCGCACCTCGGGAACCACCGGGTCGAACAGTCGACCGAACTCCGGGTCCGCGCTCACGAACAGTGAACCGAACAGCGCCACCAGCGCCACACTGATCGCGGTCACCGCGATCACCCGGCCCGGCTTGACACCGCGGACGACACCCAGCCTGGCCCGGCCCCGCTGCACCCAGCCGACCAGCCGTACCGGAGTGAGCCAGACCGCAGCGGGCGCGAGCGTGATTCCAGTCCAGGTCCGGCCCCCGACCAGCGCGACCGATCCCACGACCCAGCTCGCCACCACGCAAAGCGCGACCAGCCATTCGGCCCCACGGACGGCTGCCACCGCGAGCAGGGCGAGCGCTCCGGCGACGGCGACGAGTTGCAGCGGCGTCGGACGCGGACGCACGGTGGCGAAGGCCGTGACCGCCAACGCGGCCCCGGTAAGCAGGTACGCGATGCTCACCACCGACACCTGCAGGATCAGCGTCGCGAGCGCCCCCGTCCCGAGGGCCGCCACCAGCGTCACCCGCGGGGCCAGCGACGTCCGATCACGGCGCCACACGTCGCGGCGCCAATGCCACAGGCCGTCGTCCGAAGCAGTCTTCGACGGTCTCGTCGTCGGTGCGGTCATCCTGGTCTCCTCCTCCACGCCGGCCTTCGATGGGCAGGCGTCATCACGGGGCCGACCGCGAGGGTCCGGTCCCGAAGGGATGTCGATCGTGAGTGGGTGGGTCTAGCTCTGCGGCAGCGCGACTCGGATGCAGCAGCCGCCGGACGTGTCGAGAACTTCGATCCGGCCGTCGTGCAGTTCCACGGCCCAGCGGGCGATCGCAAGCCCGAGTCCGGTCCCCCCGTCCTGGGCGCCGCCCCGCGCGAAACGTTCGAACACCCGCGAGCGGTCGGCGTCGGGTATTCCCGGCCCGTCGTCGTGGACGTCCAGGATCAACTCGCCGGTATGCGGGTCGGCACGCACGCGGATCCGGATCCGCACGGGCGAATCCTGCGATCCGTGCCGTGCCGCATTGTCGACGAGATTCGCGATCACCTGATGCAGTCGCGCGGTGTCCGCCACTGCACGCAGCCCCGCCGGTGCGACGTCCACGTCCACCCGCAGCGCCCGGCCGGGACTCGACGCCTGCGCGATCACCTCGCCCAGGAACGGCTCGATCTCGAAGGTGGCTCGCCGCAGCGGGACCGCACCTCCCTCGAGCCTGGACAGATCCAGCAGATCCGCGACCAGGCCGCCCAGTCGCTCCGTCTGTGCGAGCGCCGACATCATCGTCGACCGGTCGGCGACCGCGACGCCATCGACCACGTTCTCGAGCACCGCCTGCAACGCCGCGATAGGTGTGCGCAGCTCGTGGGAGACGTTGCCGATCAACTCACGGCGGTAACGATCCTCGGCCTCGAGATCCTCGGCCATCTGGTTGAACGCCGTGGCCAACTGGCCGATCTCGTCCTGCGACGTCGAGCGCACCCGGCGCGAGTAGTCACCCGTCGCCATCGCTTTCGCTGCCGCGGTCATCTCCCGCAGCGGCGACGTCATCCCGTGCGCGAGCACCTGCGTCACCACCAGCGCCGCAACGAGCGCAGACAGGAGTGCGAACCGGAACTGCCACTGCGACGTGAGCCAGAACGTCAGCGACGCGAGGAGCAGCGACGCGACCACCAGCAGCCCGGTCTTGACCTTGAAGGAACGGAACGGGTCGAGGGGACGCGGCCAGCTCATCTCGGCACCTCCAACGCGTAGCCGACACCGTGCACCGTGCGGATCAGATCCCCACCGAGCTTGCGACGCAACGCCTTCACGTGCGAGTCCACGGTTCGGCTACTGGCCGCGTCACCCCAGCCCCACACCTGCTCGAGCAGGGTTTCACGCGCGATCGCCGCGCGCGGCCGGGACGCCAGGTACACCAACAGGTCGAACTCGGTGCGGGTGAGATGGACCTCGGCTCCCGCGACCCGGACCAGGCGGGCGCTCACGTCGACAGACACCTCGCCGAGAACCAGCAGATCGGCGTCCACAGCGCGGTCGGCGCGACGCAGCAACGCCGAGATTCGGGCGACCAGAACCCGCATGCTGAACGGCTTGCTCAAGTAGTCGTCGGCGCCCACCCCCAGCCCGATCACCATGTCCGTCTCGTCGGCCCGCGCGGTCAACATCAGAACCGGGACGGGCCGGGACGCCTGGATACGCCTGCACACTTCGAGTCCGTCGAAGCCGGGCAGCATCACGTCCAGCACGACCAGGTCGGCGCCGAACGCCTCACACTCCGAGATGGCGGCCGGTCCGTCGAACGCGATCCGCACGTCGTACCCCTCGGCGCGCAGCCGCGCGGCGATGGACTCGGAGATCGTGCGTTCGTCGTCGACGACGAGAACTCGGCGCTGGCTGACTCGATCGGGCTTGGTCACGCACTCGACTGTATGGGGCGGTTATGGGGATGCCCGGCAGGAGTTGTGAAGGTTGTGTGCACGTTTCGAATCGCCACGGACTAGACGCCTCAACCGCGTTTGTGCGAGTAGACCGCGAGGCGAACCCGGTTACCGCAGCCGGTCTTGTCCATCAGATTCGCAACGTGCGTCTTCACGGTGGTCACGCCCAGATGCAGGCGGTCGGCGATCTCCTGGTTGCCCAGCCCTTCACCGACGAGGCTCAGCACCTCCTGCTCGCGAGTGGTGAGCGACACCGCGTCGGCGGCGGCCACCTCGCCACCGGGGCCCGACGCCACGGCACGGTCGACGAGACGTCGCAGAAGGGCAGGTGAGAAGAGCATGTCCCCGTCGACGGTCCGGCGGATCGCGTTCAACAGGTCGGTGGGGGCGGTGTCCTTGACGAGGAAGCCCGTCGCCCCCGCAGCCAGCGCGGGATAGAGATGATCGTCGTCGTCGAAAGTGGTGAGCACCAGCACCTTCGCCCCGGATCCCGAACCGACGATCCGGCGGGTCGCCTCGATGCCGTCCAGGCCCGGCATCCGCAGGTCCATAAGGACGACGTCCGGTGAGAGTTCGGCGGCCTGACGGATGGCCTGTTCGCCGTCGGCGGCCTCACCGGCCACCTCGAGGTCGTCGGTCGATTCGCACAGCATCCGCAGACCCGCGCGCACGAGTCGCTGATCGTCGACGATCAGAAGCCGAATCATCGGTCACCGTCCTCGCTCGTCGAGCCCGGTTCGGGGCCGGGTCCGGGGATCCAGGCGTCGACGACCCATCCCCGGCCGGTCGCGCCGGCCTCGAGTCGTCCGCCGACGAGCTCCACTCGCTCCGCCATCCCGATGATGCCGTGCCCCGTCGGATTCGAACCATCGCCGTGTCCGGCGCTCTCGATCCGCACCCTGACGCCGTCGCCGCCGCGCTCGACGGTCACTCCGGCGTTGCCGCGGGGATCACCGTGCTTCATCACGTTGGTCAGAGACTCCTGGACCACCCGAAGAAGCGTCAGCCGGCCGATCGTGTCGAGTCCGTCCAGATCCGGATCGACGTCGACGGTGACGTCGAATCCGGCCGCGCGGGTCCGCTCGATCGCCGACGCGATCTCGATCGGCACCGCATCCGACTCGACGAGGGCGACCTCCCCGAGCGCCGGATCGCGCAGCGCGACCAGCAGTCGACGGATGTCGGTCAGCGCGTCGGAGGCCGTCCGGTGCACGTCGTCGAGCACCTCCAGCACCCGCGGGTCGGCGTCCGCGGTCACGTGCCGGGCAACGCCGATCCGCAACACGATGGACGCCATGTGATGGGCGACGAGGTCGTGCAGTTCACGCGCCACGGCGCTGCGTTCGGCCGCCCTGGTCTGCAACTCGGCTGCAGCCCTACGAGATTCGGCCTCGGCGGCCCGCGCCCGGTACGTCGCCGCGAGGTCCCGCTGCGCGCGCAGGTAGAGCCCCAGTAGCAGCGGCAATCCCACATAGGCCACCGCCGAGACCAGCGTCGCCGCCCGCCAGAAGCTCTCGGAGGTCTCGAACCACATTCCCAACAGCACCGCCCCGGCCCAGCACAGGGCCGCCACCACGATCGCCGCGGTGCGGTGGGTGCGCATCGCCAACTCGGCGAGCGCGACCGCACCGAGGTACGGCACCGACCCGGACAGGCCCCAAGCATCGGCGGCGAACATCGGCACCGCCAACGCCGACGTCGCGATCGACGCGGCAAACGGCCGGCGGTCGGCCACCACGAACACCGCCGCGGCGGTCATCGCCAGCGCCCAGTAGCTCCACGGGACGTGGTACCGACCGGGGAAGGTGCTCGCGACGAGCATCAACGGCACCAGGACCACCGGCGCCCAGCGCACCAGCAATCCCACGTCGACGCGCGAGCGGATATCGATCACAGCCTCAACCGTAGGCGGGTCCCAGTGCCGCCACCTCCTCCCCGAGGAGGAGACAGCCGCGGTCGCGTTTTGCGCACTTGTCGCGCATCCGCGGCTCGAAGTCGCGCGACAAGTGCGCAAAACGCGGGAGGGAAGGTGTCCGGATCGTGATGCTCGTCACTTTCGAGATTGGCTCGACTTCCTTTCTTACTCCGGAGTAAGGTAGGGGCGTCCGAGACCGCACCTCCGAGAAATGGTCATCATGAGCAAGCAAGACGTTGTGAAGACGAACGGCGCCAAGCGTGAGCCCCGCGACACCTCGGCGGTCGGCTTGAACCCGGTCAAGCGAGACGCCATGGGCGCCGCGATGCGCGTACTGACCCGGATCACCGGGTCCGACCTGGCCGAGAAGTACAACCTGCGGCAGGTCATCGACCGCGTCACCTACGAGAGCACCAAGACGGGCTTCAAGACGCTCGGTGCCGCGACCCGCACGTTCAACCAGATCTCCGGTGGCGGTGCACCGAAGCGCCTGCCCGACGGCGCCCCCAAGAACGCCGGCTACTTCGACCTGACACCGAACGACGAGCAGAAGATGATCGTCGAGACGGTGCGCGAGTTCTCCGCCGAGATCCTGCGCCCGGCCGGGCACGACGCCGACGAGGCCGCCGCCGCGCCCGCCGATCTGCTGAAGCGCTCCGCGGAACTGGGCATCACGCTCATCAACATCCCCGAGGAGTTCGAGGGGGTGGCATCCGAGCGCGGAGCCGTCACCAATTCGCTCGTCGCCGAGGCCCTCGCGCACGGCGACATGGGTCTGGCGCTGCCGATCCTCGCGCCCAGCGGTGTGGCCGTCGCCCTCACCCAGTGGGGCACCGACGCCCAGCAGAAGACGTACCTGCCCGCGTTCGCCGGCGAGAACGTGCCGGCCGCGGCGGTCGTGGTCAGCGAGCCCCGCGCACTGTTCGATCCGTTCGCGCTGCAGACCAAGGCCGTCCGCTCCCCCAGCGGCTACAAGCTCAACGGCGTCAAGAGCCTCGTTCCTGCCGCGGGTTCGGCAGAGCTGTTCGTCGTCGCGGCCGAACTCGACGGTCGTCCGGCGTTCTTCCTCATCGAGTCCGACACCAAGGGCCTTGTGGTGGAGGCGGATCCGAGCATGGGTCTGCGCGCCGCCGGCCTGGGCCGACTGATCCTCACCGACGTCGCGGTGCCCGAGTCGGCCATCCTCGGCGACGGTGACGCCGATCAGCGTGCTCGGGAGTACGCCGACGCGGTCCGCCTGGCCCGACTGGGCTGGGCATCGCTCGCGGTCGGCACCAGCCAGGCCGTGCTCGACTACGTGATCCCCTACGCCAACGAGCGGGAGGCGTTCGGTGAGCCGATCAGCCACCGCCAGGCGGTCGCCTTCATGATCTCGAACATCGCGATCGAACTCGACAGCATGCGCCTGGTGACCCTGCGCGGCGCGTCCCGCGCGGAGCAGGGCCTCTCGTTCGCGCGCGAGGCGGCACTGGCCCGCAAGCTCGCATCCGACAAGGGCATGCAGATCGGACTGGACGGCGTCCAGCTGCTCGGCGGCCACGGCTACACCAAGGAACACCCGGTGGAGCGTTGGTACCGCGACCTGCGAGCCATCGGCGTTGCCGAAGGCATCGTCCTCATCTGACGCCGACCCGATCCGTCGAATCTTTCGACTAGGAGACCTTTTCGATGATCAATCTCGAACTTCCCAAGAAGCTGAAGGCCTCTGCGAACCAGGCTCATCAGGTCGCAGCGCAGATCCTCCGCCCCGTGTCCCGCAAGTACGACCTCGCCGAGCACGAGTACCCCGTCGAACTCGACACCATGGCCGCGATGGTCGAGGGACTCAACGACTCCGGTCAGGGCGCGTCCGGCGCCGCCCTCGGACGCGGCGACGACCAGCCCAAGGTCGTCGGCAACGCCAACGGCGGCAACATGGCGTCGCTGATGAACGTGATCGAAACCTGTTGGGGCGATGTCGGCCTGACGCTGTCGATCCCCTACCAGGGCCTCGGCAACTCGGCGATCGCCGCGGTCGCGACCGACGAGCAGCTCGAGCGATTCGGCAAGGTGTGGGCCTCGATGGCCATCACCGAGCCCAGCTTCGGCTCCGATTCCGCCGCCGTCACCGCCACCGCGGTACTCGACGGCGACGAGTGGGTCCTCAACGGCGAGAAGATCTTCGTCACCGCCGGTGAGCGCTCGACGCACATCGTGGTGTGGGCGAGCGTCGACAAGACCAAGGGCCGCGCGGCGATCAAGTCGTTCGTCGTCCCGCGCGAGGCACCGGGCCTGAGCGTGGCCCGGCTCGAGCACAAGCTCGGCATCAAGGCCTCCGACACCGCGGTCCTGCTTCTGCAGGACTGCCGGATCCCGAAGGACAACCTGCTCGGCAGCCCGGAAGTGAACGTGGAGAAGGGTTTCGCGGGCGTCATGCAGACGTTCGACAACACCCGCCCCATCGTCGCGGGCATGGCCGTGGGCCTGGGCCGGGCGGTGCTCGAGGAACTGCGCGGCATCCTGGAGGAGGCCGGCGTCGAGATCTCGTACGACACCCCCGCCTACAACCAGCACGCCGCGGCTGCCGAGTTCCTCGCGCTCGAGGCCGACTGGGAGGCGTCGTACCTGCTGGCACTGCGCGCGGCGTGGATGGCCGACAACAAGAAGCCCAACTCGCTCGAGGCGTCGATGTCGAAGGCGAAGGCAGGACGCACCGGAACCGCGGTGTCACTCAAGGCCGTCGAACTGGCCGGCACCTACGGCTACTCACAGCGTCCGCTGCTCGAGAAGTGGGCCCGCGACAGCAAGATCCTCGACATCTTCGAGGGTACCCAGCAGATCCAGCAGCTGATCATCGCCCGGCGACTGCTCGGGAAGAGTTCGGCCGAGCTCAAGTAGTCTGCGCCCGAACCACTCTCAACGACATCTGTGCCCCGCCGATCAGCGATCGGCGGGGCACAGCCGTGTCCACGGACGGCAGGCGAAAAAGGTCGCTGTGCCGATGTCCTGTGCGCCGTCAACGACCGCGGAACACCTCAGCCAGCGCTTCCACGGTGGGGACACCCGCAAGCCCGGATTCGGTCCGGTACACCCGGCAGGCCAGGTGCTCGACCCGCTCCGCCGGGAACGGGTCCACGCCGTCGACCAGGATCGTCGGCGATCCCGCGAACGGCGACGCCGCGGCCTCCTCGTCAGTGGTCAGCACCCGGTAGTCGATTTCGGCCCCGGCCCGGCCCACGCTCGCCAGCGCCGCCAGGACGCGTTCGCCCGCCTCGCGCCAGTGCGGGCACGCGTCGACATACAGAATCTCCACCTTCATGCACCCCATTGTGGCCCGAATGCGCCGACAGTCGAATCCGTGTACCGACTCCGAAGGTGCCCCGAACGTGTCATGATCCTCTCCGATCCGCGTCGACGCTGGGGGAAGCGCTCGGGGATTTACGGATACACGGCCGGCGGACGCAGCGCCTCGTGCGGGCTGCGGCCGCCATGAGGAGGGGGAACCAGCATGGCAGACAAGCACATCACGAACATCGGCGCGCGGGTGGCGCTGGCGGACGGGCGGCACGCCTGGGAGATGCCGGTGTCGGCGTTCTCGGACTTCGCCGCCCTCGCCACGGATGTGGCCACCGAACTGTTCCCGGCGGCGACTCTCGCTGCCGTGCACACGCACGGCGACATGCCCACGACCGGCACTGTCACGGCAACCTTGTCACCACACCTGGGAGGGGCGTCCGTACAGGTGCATTGCAGACCGCACCCGGGAAACGGATTCGTCATCAACACAGCAGGTTTCGCCCTGCTGTTCGAGGCCGTCGTCGCATCGGGCGAGGCGGTTCCGGCACCCGTCGTTGCCGCTCCGGAGCCACAGCAGGCCGGTTCACCTCGCGACGAGCTTCCCGAAACACCCGTGGCCGAGGAGGTTCCGGCGGAGTCCGGGGAGATCGATGTCCCGCCGCGTGATGCGGCGGAGCGGTTGACGTTCGCGTTGTGGGCGGTGGTGACCGGTAAGTCGGCGAAGAGCATCTTCGCGACGTTGCCGATCCTCGGGGACGAGGCCGCGGAGAAGTTGGCGGCGCGTCTGACGGAGCGGTCGGGTGGCGAGATCACTGTGGACGACGTGCTCTATGCGGGGACGATCGAGCAGTTGGCAGAGACGGTGCGTCAGCATCTCGAGGACGGGTTGAAGATCGACGGTCTGGTCCGAACGCTGCGTCCGCGGGCCGAGGGCTCGGATGCGGTGCCGGTGTTCGTGTTCCATCCGGCGGGTGGGTCGACGGTGGCGTACGAGCCGCTGCTCAAGCGTCTGCCCGCGCGCACTCCCATGTTCGGTCTCGAGCGGGTCGAGGGCCCGTTGCACAAGCGCGCCGAGGTGTATGCGCCCCTCCTCCGGAAGATCCAGGGCGACGGCCCGTACGTGCTGTGCGGCTGGTCCTTCGGCGGAGCTCTCGCATACGCGGTGGCGAAGCAGCTTCGAACCGACGGGGCCGATGTGCGCGTCGTCGGACTGATCGACACCGTCATGCCCGGCGAGAAGGTCGAGGACACTCCGGAGGAGATCCGGGCCCGCTGGCAGCGCTACGCTAAGTTCGCGAAGAAGACCTACAACCTCGACGCACCCCTGCCATACGACCAGTTGGCGGCCGCCGGCAGCGACGAGGAGCAGATCGGGATCCTCATGGACCTGTTGAAGTTGAGCAGCGCGAAGATCCCCGGCGGCATCATCGAGCACCAGCGCACGTCGTGGCTCGACAACCGGGCCATTCCCGGCACCGACCTCGAAACCTACGACGGAGACGTGGTGCTCTACATGGCGAACACGTACCTGGACGACCAGATCGCCCTCGAACCCGCGTTCCGGACCCGACGTCCCGACGGCGGGTGGGGTGACGCCGTGGAGAAGCTCGAGATCGTCCACGTCGACTGTGACCACATCCAGATCGTCGACGAACCGTACATCGCGGTAGTCGCTGCGGATCTGAGCAAGAAGCTCGCAGCAGCCGAACGCAACTAGTCACCCACCCTGCACCGCCCCCGGACGGCTCGCGTGACCGCGATCGAATACCACTCTCCGTCAACCGATCTCGCGCGCACTCGGCCGTTGCCGAACGGCAGATTTGACACACGAGGAGCGATGCTGGATATTCACAGCCTAGGCTGACCTCACTTTGGGTAGTCTGCCCTAAACCATTCTGGCTGCCCCGAGGAGTACACCGCTGTGCGATACCGTTCTGCGTCGATAGCATCGCTGGTCGCCGGCCTGGCGCTGGTCTGCGGGCTGACTGCCTGCAGCAGCACCGACGCTCCCGCCTCCGCAGCAGGCGCCGCCACGTCGACGAGCACCGCACCCGAGGACACCGCGAAGCTCGACGCTGCCCTCGCGCAGTTCCCCGCGACCCCTCCGCAGACGGTGGTGGCGGCCTCCGTTCCCCTCGCCGAGATCCTCACGCTGCTGGACGTTCCGGTCGCCGGTGTCCCGTCCACCACGACGCAGCAGCTGCCGGCCGCCCTCGACGGCGTGCCCCGGATCGGTTCGACGATGGCGCCCGACGTGGAGAAGATCGTCGACCTCGCACCCGACCTCGTCGTCGCGGCTGAGTCCTCCCGCAGCACGGTGGAGGCGAGTCTTGCATCCACCACGACTCCGGCGGCATTTCTCGACACCGACAGCTTCGGCGATCTGAAGTTCGCGGTGCAGGTGCTGGGCGCGGCCTTCGATCGGGAGGATCGGGCCGCCACGATCGTCGAGACGATGAACGAGCAGGAGTCGACCCTCGCCACGGCCGGCTCGGCCACCGACGCCCCGAAGGTGCTGGTGCTGATCGGGGCCACCGATTCGTTCATGGTGATGAACGACAACTCCTTCCTGGGCAGCCTCATCGACCTCTCCGGTGCCGACAACGTCGCGGTGTCGGCGCTCGGCGCCAAGGAAACCTACAGCGCCGTCAATCTGGAGAACATCATCGCGGCGGCACCGGACGTGGTCCTCGTGCTGCGCTCGGGCAACGTCGCCGACAGCCAGGCGGCCTTCGACGCCGAGGTCGCCAAGAACGCTGCATGGAAGAGCCTGCCCGCGTACGCGAACGACCGCATTCACGTGCTGGACTACGCGACCTTCGGCTACACCTCGGTCGGCCAACTCGCGCAGGCCGTCCCCGAACTCGCAGGGCTGCTCTACCCGTGAGTTCGACTTCGACACAGACTCGTTCGCGGGCGAAGTGGGCACTGCCCACAGCATGGACGCTGCTCGCGGTCGTCACCCTCGTCAGCCTCGGCCTCGGCAGCGTGCACATCTCCCCCGGCGAGATCGTCGCACTGCTGGCGGGGCGCACCGAGAGCGACTCCTTCAGCACGATCCTCTGGGACGTGCGACTGCCTCGCGTCCTGCTCGCGCTGCTGGTCGGGGCGAGCATCGCGGTCTCGGGCGCCCTGTTGCAGACCGTGATGGGCAACCCGCTCGCCGACCCGGGCCTGACCGGAGTCACCAGCGGTGCCGCGGCTCTCGTCCTGGTGATCCTGTTGGCCGCGCCCAGCTACCAGTCCATGATTCCGATCGCCGCGTTCGTCGGCGGCGTGATCGCCGCCGCGATCGTCTACGCGCTGGCCTGGCGTCGCGAGGGGATCAAACCGTTGAACATCATCCTGGCGGGAGTCGCGGTCAATGCGCTCGCCGGCGCGTTCATCGCGTTCCTGTCGCTGCGCTACAGCGACCGGTTGCCCGCCGCGATCCAATGGATGAACGGCAGCCTCGCCGCGAAGGGCATGAACTCGGTCTGGATGATCCTGCCCTACACGGTGATCGGCCTCGTGGTCGCGATGCTGTGCATCCGCTCGGCCAACGTCATGCGGTTGGGCGACGACGTCGCGCGCAACCTGGGTGAGGGTGTCAACAGCACCCGCATCCTGCTGTCGCTGGTGGCCGTGTTCCTGGCCGCGATCGCGGTGGCTGCGGTCGGGATCATCGGCTTCGTCGGCCTGGTCGTGCCGCACATCGCCCGCATGATCGTCGGATCGAACCACGCCGTGCTCATCCCCATGAGTATCGCCGTCGGCGCACTGCTGGTACTCGTCTCGGACACGATGGGACGGACACTGTTCAGCCCCACCGAGATTCCCGCCGGCATCGTCATGGCAGCGGTCGGCGCCCCCTACTTCCTGTACCTCATGCGCCGCCAGGGAGCGCAGTGATGCTGCTCGAAGCCCACGACCTGGGCATCTGGTACGGCGACAAGCAGATCGTCGACGACGTCTCGATCGCCGTCGGATCGAACGAAGTGGTGACCCTCATCGGGCCGAACGGGTCCGGGAAGTCCACCATCCTCAAGGCGCTGAGCGGTCGGCTCGCGCCCCGCGGCGGGACCGTCCTGCTCGAGGGCACCGACACGACGTCGTGGTCGTCGCGGCGACGCGCGCAGGCGATCGGGATGCTCAACCAGAAGAACACGGCACCGGCGGACATGACGGTGCGCGAACTGGTCGGCTACGGACGGCACCCGCACCGCCGCTGGTACGAGCGGACCACCGCCGAGGACGGCGAGGCCGTCGACTGGGCCATCGCACACACCGAGCTGAAGACCTTGGCGGACCGCCCCGTCGCGGAACTGTCCGGTGGTGAGGCACAACGGGCGTGGCTCGCGATGGTCCTCGCGCAACGTCCCCGCGTCCTGCTGCTCGACGAGCCCACCACGTACCTCGACATCGCACACCAGCACGAGGTCCTCGAGGTGGTCACGTCGCTCAACCGAACGTTGGGTATCTCGGTGCTCATGGTGCTGCACGACCTCAATCAGGCAGCGACCTTCAGTGACCGCATCGTCGCGCTCTCGGCGGGCCGGGTCGTCGCCGAAGGCACACCCGGCGACGTCCTGACTCCCGGCCTGATTCGCGACGTCTACGGCATGGAAGCCGAGGTCCAGGCGCATCCGCCGTCGATGCGACCACGTATCCACCTGGTCCGACGGGATTGGAACGCAGCCGTTCCCACCGATCGCCGCCCCGCGGCGCTCGCCACCTACGAACCCGCTCCCGCCCACATCCCCGAGGAGAACTGATGCTGTCCGACACCGAACACGCGAAGGCCCTGGACGACTACCGCGCCTTTCTCGCCGACCGCAAGACCGTCGTCATCGCGACCACGGACGAGAACGGCGAGCCGTTCATGTCGATCGTGCCGTTCGTCATTCACGACGATGCGCTGTACGTCTACGTCAGCGAGATCGCCGATCACTACACCTACCTGCGGAACGCCCGGGCCGCGCGCGTCCTGATCCACGGCGACGAGGCCGGCACCCCCAACGTCTTCGCGACCGAGCGCGCGAACTTCGCCTGCATCGTCGAGCAGACCGACGAAGCGGGACACGAGGCCGTGTTCGAGAAGTTGGGGGCCCGCACCAATGCCAAGATGGTAGAACTCCTGCGCACCCTGGACTTCCACCTCTTCCGCCTGACGCCGCAGCAGGGTCGCTACGTCGTCGGGTTCGGCAAGGCGTTCGACGTCAGCTTCAGCGGGGACCGTTTCGATCATGTCGTGATCGACAAGAAGCCGGTCGGCGCAGAGAACAACTGACACAGCCGCATTCGCCGGTTCGCCTCGGTTTCCCGACGACGGCCGGGTGCCCGCCGCACGCGCGGCGGGCACCCGGCCGTC
>NZ_JPOC01000038.1 GCF_000738775.1 Prescottella defluvii | reverse complement strand
GTCGGGCAGCGTGTAGACGGTCATGACGTTGATCTTGCAACCTCGAGTGCGCTCGAGGTCCAGTCGCATGTGCCGGACGTCACCGCGGATCCGCCCGTACGGTTCGCCTACGCTCGTTCCCGTGTCCGGAACCCCCCACGCCCACGAACCACACGCCCCGTTGCCGGTCGAGATCCCCGTCACCGAGTCCATCGCCGACGACGCACTCGACCTGAAGACGCAGATCGTGCGTTTCGTGCTCACGGGCGGACTGTCGGCGGTCGTCGACTTCGGGCTGTACCTGCTGTTGCTCGCGGTGGGCCTGCCGATGCCCGTCGCGAAGTCGATCGGTTTCATCGCCGGAACGACGACGGCCTACCTGATCAACCGACGCTGGACGTTCAAGGCCGAGCCGAGTCGAGCCCGATTCATCGCGGTGGTCGCGCTGTACGCGGTCACGTTCGCGGTCCAGGTGGGCCTCAACCAAGTCATGGCCCACGTGTTCCCGGACGAGTGGTGGCGGATTCCGCTGGCCTTCGTCATCGCGCAGGGCACCGCGACGGTCATCAATTTCGTCGTCCAGCGCGCGGTGATCTTCAAGATCCGCTGACACTGCTGGACACCTGTCTGGAGACTCTTCCGGATTCGGGTGGAACAGGTTACATTTCCTGAACCGAACCCACGCGGAGGAGTCAGATCGTGCGCTACGGCATCAGCCTGTTCACCAGTGACCGAGGCATCACCCCCGCGGCGGCCGCGCAGGCGGTGGAGGAGTCCGGCTTCGACGCGTTCTACGTGCCCGAACACACGCACATCCCGGTCAACCGGGAATCGAATCACCCCGGAACCGGCAACGAGACTCTGCCCGACGATCGCTACATG
Source organism: Prescottella defluvii (assembly GCF_000738775.1). GTDB lineage: Bacteria > Actinomycetota > Actinomycetes > Mycobacteriales > Mycobacteriaceae > Prescottella > Prescottella defluvii. The sequence continues at coordinate 85,198 of NZ_JPOC01000038.1, read as the reverse complement.
CGCACCCTCGACCCGTGGGTCGCGCTCGGCACCGCTGCCTCGGTGACGTCGCGGATCCGGCTCGGCACGTCCGTCGCGCTGCCGCTCGAGCACGACCCCATCACCCTCGCCAAGACCATCGCGTCCCTCGATCACCTGTCCGGTGGACGTGTCACGTTCGGTGTCGGATTCGGCTGGAACGCCGAGGAACTCGCCGACCACGGTGTCGACCCGAAGAAGCGTCGCACCGCGCTGCGCGAGTATCTCGAGGCGATGCAGGCCCTGTGGACGCAGGAGGAGGCGTCGTACGACGGGCAGTTCGTGAAGTTCGGCCCCAGCTGGGCGTGGCCGAAGCCGATCCAGCAGCCGCGTCCGCCGGTCCTGGTCGGCGCGGGCGCGTCGGAGAAGACGTTCGCGTGGATCGCGCGCTCGGCCGACGGCTGGATCACCACGCCGATCGAACGCGACATCGAGGACAACGTCACGCTGCTGCGCAAGATCTGGGCTGACGCCGGGCGCACCGGGCAGCCGGAGATCGTCGTCCTCGCCGGCAAGCCGGACGCCGACAAGCTGGCCCGCTGGCAGGACCTCGGCGTCAGCGAGGCGTTGTTCGGGATGCCGGACAGCTCCGCGGACGAGGTGCGCGGATACCTGCAGCGGCTGGCCGGCAAGCTCGGCATCGGCTGACGTAGGTCACCGCGGCGGCCCCTCCGTCAGCACCAGCGAACCCGATCGAGGGGTCCCGGTGGCGTCGGTCCACCGCAGGTCGACGTGGTCGCCGGGGTGGAGGGCGATCATGCGGACGTTCAGGTCCGACGCCGATCGGATCGGTACGCCGTCGAACTCGGTGATCACGGCACCCCGCGCGAGCCCGGTGCCCTCGGCGGGGCTGCCGAAGCTGACGAGTGTCACCTCGGCACCGGACTGCACGTTCGATTGTGGGTCGCGGTGGTCGCGGACACCGACCCCCAGCTGCGCCGTCGGGCCGATGTGGACGGTGTCCGACGGCCGCCCGGCCAGTACCTGATCCACCAGTTCCATCGCCGAATCGATCGGGATCGCGTACGACTTCGGGGTCGGCGCCTGCGGCACGTCACGTTCGACGGCGTTCCCGGCGCTGTTGACGCCGATCACCTCGCCGAACGCGTTCACCAGCGGCCCGCCCGAATCGCCGGGGCGGACGTCGGCGTCTACCTCGATCAGCCCGGTCAGCTGGTTGCGGGAGCCGTCGGCGGAGTTGCGGGTGGTGACGGTGACCCCGAGTCGGGTGACCGCGCCGGGCGCCGGCACCGGCACCCCACCGCCCTCCGCGTTCCCGATCGCGGTCACCGGATCGCCGACGTGCGCCGAATTCGACGACCCCAGCGTCGCCGTCGGCAGGCCGCTGCCGCCGGCCAGTCGGAGCACCGCGAGGTCGCGGGAACTGTCGTAGCCGACGACCTCGATGGGGTACCGGCGCATGTCGTACATGCTGGTCACCGTGATCTCGGTGCCGCCGTCGATCACGTGATGGTTGGTGAGCACGATCGCTGCAGACTCGGCCGGGTGCAGCACGATTCCGGTTCCCGCCGTCGTGCCGAGCGCCGAGCGTGTCGTGACGGTGACGATCGTGGGCACGACGCGGGCCGACAGTTCTCGAGGTGCAAGCGGAACGGCCGGTGGCGGAACCGGTGCGACGACCGCCGTCACCGCCGGTGGTGGCGGTGACGACGCGTCGGTAGTGCCGTGTTCGAGAGGTATGCCCAGGAGAGCGAGGCCTGCTGCCACGAGCACTGCAGTCGCAGTGCCGGCGCGGCGCACCCTCGTCGCTCTCATGGGTTCAGTCGCTTCCCTCCCGGTACACCGGCAGCACCCCGGAATCGCGGGCCTGCAGCAGCGTCGGCGCGGCCAGATCCTTGTCGGACAGCGTCCACTGCAGCGGTGTGCCGTCGCGTCCGGTCACCGGCCAGTCGATGCTGATGCCCGGATCGAGCGGGCTCACCTCGTGCTCACGCTCGGGGTCGTAGCCGGACGAGCACAGGTAGATCACCGTCGAGTCGTCCTCGAGTGACAGGAATGCGTGCCCCAGGCCCTCGGAGATGAACAGCGCACGGCGGTCCACGTCGTCGAGCAGCACCGAATCCCACTGACCGAACGTCGGCGAACCGACCCGCAGGTCGACGACGACGTCGAGGACGGCGCCCTTCGCGCACGTCACGTACTTGGCCTGGCCGGGCGGGACGTCGGCGAAGTGGATGCCGCGAAGCACGCCCGCCGCGGACACCGAGCAGTTGGCCTGAGCCAGATCGAGGGTGCGACCGACCGCCGCGGAGAAGCCGGGCTCCTTGAACCATTCGAGGAACACCCCGCGGTGATCGCCGAACTGTCGGGGCGTGATCTCCCACGCCCCCGGAACCTTCAACTCCCGATAATCCATGATCACCATTCTCTGCCGCGGTCGAGCAGCCCCAGCAGGTACGTCCCGTAACCGGACTTGACCAGCGGCTCGGCCCGCTCACGCAGTTCGTCGTCGGAGATGAAGCCGCGCCGCCACGCGACCTCCTCCGGGACGCCGATCTTGAGGCCCTGCCGCTGCTCGATGGTGCGCACGTAGTTCGACGCGTCGAGCAGCGAGTCGAACGTCCCGGTGTCCAGCCACGCGGTACCTCGCGGCAACACCTCCACCTGCAGCCGTCCGGCCTCCAGATACGTGCGGTTGACGTCGGTGATCTCGTACTCGCCGCGCGCCGACGGCGTCAGGTCCCGCGCGATCGAGACGACGTCGTTGTCGTAGAAATACAGCCCCGGCACCGCATAGTTGGACCGTGGCCGCGCCGGCTTCTCCTCCAGCGAGACCGCAGTACCGGAGTCGTCGAACTCGATGACGCCGTACGCGCCCGGATCGGACACCCAGTACCCGAACACCGCGCCGCCCTTGACGTCGTGGAAACGGGTGAGCGTGGTGCCCAGGCCGGGGCCGTAGAAGATGTTGTCGCCCAGCACGAGCGCAACCGAGTCGTCGCGGATGTGGTCGGCGCCCAGCACGAACGCCTGCGCGAGACCGTTCGGCTCGTGCTGCACCTGGTAGCTCAGCGAGATGCCGAACCGGGAGCCGTCGCCCAGCAGATTCCGGAACTGGGCGGCATCGCCGGGGGTGGTGATGATCAGGATGTCGCGGATCCCGGCGAGCATCAGCGTCGACAGCGGGTAATAGATCATCGGCTTGTCGTAAACCGGCACCAACTGCTTGCTCACGCCGAGCGTGATCGGGTGCAGTCGGCTACCCGTGCCGCCGGCCAGGATGATTCCGCGCATGTAGAGCAGTGTTTCACGCGTGACCGCGCGAGCGGGGTGGAGTCTGAAAGGCCTAGCTCTTGCGCATCTGAATCGCCGCGATCGTCGCAGTTGCGCACAGCGCGATGGACGACAGCAGGAGCAACCACAGCCCCCATCCAATGGATGGGCCGATCATCTCACCGAAGAAGTCCTCGTCCTCGGCTGACAGGTTGGCCATGTCGTAGATCGCGATCAGCAGGCAGATCGCGCCGAGCGTCGTGCCTGCCCACTGGAGTCCGAACCGTGGTCGCGCGGTCCGGGTCAGCAGGACGCCGAGCGCTGCCGTGGCGAGGGCGCCGAGGATCAGCGTGATCACTCCGTCGCCCTCGGTGCCACCCACGCTGATCCCGAGGAACGTCACCCACGGTCCGATGCTGCCGATGATGACGCCGACACTTGCGACGAGGGCGCCGATCAGCATCGGACGGTGCTTCGTTGCGGTGACGGGCGGGGGGCCGTACGTGGGCGGGCCTGCCTGCCACGAGCCCTGTGGCAGGGGCTGCTGCGGGTTCGGGCCAGGCATCGACGGGTAGCCCTCAGGGCCGGGGTGGGACATGCGTCCTCCGTGATCGGACTGGATCGGAACGACCACGTTATCCGCATACCGGTCGAACGGTTCGCAATTCGGGGCACTCGCCCCTATCTCATTCGACCGTGCGAGCCGCTGCCGTGCCGGCTCCTCGTGCCCAGCAAAGTCGTACATGTCCCGTTAGCGTCGAATCGACCGAAGATTGAAGACCTGCCTACTGCAGCTCCACGTCCGAAGGGACCTTACGAATGCAGGAATCCACGACGTACGGTCCCCATGAACGGTCGGCTGCGAGCTCTGCCGGGGCGGCCGATCAGGAAGTGGATCGTCGTACGGTACGGAAGGCCATTGCCGGTTCGGCGATGGGCAATGCGACCGAATGGTTCGACTACGGCGTCTACGCCACTACTGCCACCTATCTCACACAGAATTTCTTTCCGGGTCACCTCGGCTCGATCGGCACGATGCTCGGTTTCGCGATCTCGTTCGTCCTCCGTCCGTTGGGCGGAATGATCTGGGGTCCGCTCGGCGACCGGCTCGGCCGCAAGGCAGTCCTGGCGACCACGATCCTGCTGATGTCGGGGGCGACGGCGCTGATCGCGGCGATCCCGTCCTATGCCTCGATCGGGATCGCCGCACCGATCCTGCTGATCCTGCTGCGCGTGGTGCAGGGCTTCTCCACCGGCGGCGAGTACGGCGGCGCGGCCACTTTCATGGCCGAGTACGCGCCCGACGACAAGCGCGGCCGGTACGGCAGCTTCCTCGAGTTCGGCACCCTCGGTGGGTTCGCCGCCGGCACCGCCGTGGTGATGCTGTGCGAGCTGATGATCTCCGACGACGACATGGCGTCGTGGGGCTGGCGGATCCCGTTCCTGATCGCGCTGCCACTCGGCCTGGTCGGCTGGTTCCTGCGTAGCAAGCTCGACGAGTCGCCGGTCTTCAATGAGGTGGAGGCGCAGGGCGACAGCCAGGACTCGATCCTGGGTGGGCTCGCCGACCTGCTGAAGAACTACTGGCGCCCGATCCTGGTCTTGACCGGCATGGTCGTCGCGTTGAACGTGGTCAACTACACGCTGCTCACCTACCAACCGACCTATCTGGAGTCGACGCTCGGCCTGAGCACGCAGTCGACGACGGTGATCATCCTGGTCGGTGAAGTGGTGATGATGGCGTGCATCCCGTTCTTCGGTCGCTGGTCCGACACGCTCGGCCGAAAGCCGATGTGGTGGGGCTCGCTGATCGGACTGCTGATCGCCGCCGTGCCGATGTACTGGCTGATGGCGCAGGGATTCGGGTGGGCGCTGCTCGCCTTCGCGGTCCTCGGCCTGCTGTACCTGCCGCAGCTGGCGACCATCTCGGCCACCTTCCCGGCGATGTTTCCCACGCAGGTTCGCTACGCCGGATTCGCGATCGGCTACAACGTCTCGACGGCCGTCTTCGGAGGCACGGCCCCACTCGTCAACGACGCAGTCATCCACTCGACGGGCTGGAGCCTGTTCCCCGCGATCTACATGATGGGCGCCTGCGTCATCGGCCTGATCTCGGTCGCCTTCCTCCGCGAGACGGCAGGTGTGTCCCTCCGCGGTACCTCCATCCCGGGGGAGGACCCGGAACCGGCAATCGCGCCGACACGGATCTGAGACGCTCGCGGCGTTACGATCATGAAGGCTCTACTACGAACAGCACGACGATCCAGGGGTGCTGTGTCTGGCGAGGGTACGGGCTGATCCGCCGCCGCCTGGTGGACCCACTCTGCGAGCTGCCCTTCACCACCTGTGACGACGACGGGTCGACCTACCGCTACCACGAGATGCTCTGCACCCACCCCGAGTCCGAACTCGTCGAGGAATACGGGATCGCGCAGGCCCGGGTCTGGTATGCGCGGAGTGCCGGGCTGATCGAGGCCGCGCAGCACCATCGGGATGCGGCGATCGCTCAAGCGAAGGCCGGCAACTGGGTAGCGGTCGGCCGGCTGGTGCACGCCTCGGTAGGACGGGTGCCCTCGCCGAGGCAGGCAGCGCATATCGGCGGGCCCAAGATCTCTGCGACGATTCCGAGTACCAGACCGTTTGTCGCCGCGAACGGGCTCTTGTCGAGTTGTGGCAGCCGGACGGTGGGGGCGTGCGGACGGGCGGATCGGAGCACTGGAGTGCGCCGGTGCGGTCGGCGCTGCGGACGACCCCGTCGGACGCTCAGAGCGGTTCCCGGCCCGAGGACGCGCACGCCCGCTTGATCGAAGGTCTGGCCGCACTGTCGGTGGGCGATCTGATCGGCGCGCGGAAGTTGCTGGCCGAGTCGGCGGACCGGGAGCCTAATCCGGTCGCGAGCCTGCGAGCACCAAGATGGCGAGCAGGGGGTGGCGGATCCGTGATCGATGATCGGACATGGTGTCCTCCGCTGCAGTCAGACCGCGTCCGGGCGCTTCCCTGCGGTTACTCCGTCGGTGGAGTCGCCGTATCCGGCGCTGTCACACCGGGAACTTTGTCGGCAGTAGTGGGTTCGCCAGGTTGGATCGGGTTCCCTGTTCTTCCCTGGGGTTTCTGGTTCTCCGGATCGCCGCCCTCGCCAGTGACCCCGCCGCCGCTCGTGACCCCGCCCTCGGGCGAGGGTGAGCCGTCCGGGGGTACCACTTCGAGAGGTGTGGATTCTCCGATCACGATGGTGGTCGATGGGCCGGAGGCGTTGAGTGGGCTGAGTTGTGTCGAAGACATGGGCTCCGCTGCAGGAGCGACCGTGACGACCTGGCCCTCATCGAAGTTCTTCCACCGCGGACCCGTGTACTCGGGCTTGGCAGCTGTCGGCTCGGCGAGCGGATTGCCGCACGCGCATCGCACCCGCGGAACGCCGCGGTTGTCGATCAGCACCGCCGTACCTGTTTGCAGAACGGATTGAAAGGGTGCTGCTGCATTGTTTTCGAAGCCGTTGTTGGTTACGCGGGTGTCACGGGTCAGGACGACCGGCGATAGTGAATTTACGTAGGACCGGACGTCGTCGGCCTGAACCACGGACTTGAAGGCGCGGTCCTGAGCAGGATTCGCCTCCAGGAAGTTCGACAGCTTCTCCCGATCGCAGACCGAAACATCGAGCGACCCGCCGTACAGCCCTGCCTCTTCGCCGGAAACGGTTGTCCTGTCCTGTGGCACTTGATCAGCGCGTTCAGTGGCACCGCTTGTGGTGGCCACCGATGCGGTCCACGGAGAGACGCCGCTCGACGTGGCCGCCTCCAGGAGAACCGCACTCGCCTCGGCCTCCGGAGCCTTGGAGCATCCGCCGACCGTGATGGCGATCGCACACACCACGACCGCTGCCGCACGACCGCGTCGTCTCCGCGGGCGGCTTCGGCGCGTCGCTCCGATGGACTTCGCAGAGCGGGTCATCCCGCTCCGAACAGGCGAGCTGTTCACTTCTTCAGTTTCTCATGCCGGATGCGGTCCGTGATTGCCGACTTTGGTGCCCGAAGGGGCAAATGGCGAGTGGTTCGGGCCGGATCGTACGCCGGTTGCAGTTGTCGCCACGGGAATCGGTCGCGGTGCCGCGTGCGATCATGTTTTCGTGAGCGCTGGGAGCGCGGCCGCTGCCTGGGCTGAGCAGCAGATCGCCTCGGTCCGCGACGATCCGGCAGGCCGGATCGCGCTGATGCAGCGCTGCTACTACGGCCCGTACGGCAAGGCTCCGCGGCATCTGCCGTTCCGTCGGGCGGCTATGTCGTTCATGGAATGGCAGCTCCGGCGAGGTTTGCTGCAACCACTGCCCAGCGATCATCCGGGTAGTCCATGGTGGCGTGCAGTGAACGAGCGCATCCTTCGTGATGGGTGTGAGGCGGTGGCCCTGAGCGGGGACCTCACCGGGCCCACCTCCTCACGAACGGTCGATTTCTGGATGTCCTTCGCCGACTACCCGACCGCTCGAGCCTGGTATCGGGCGCACAACGGGAGCGTGGTCGCCGCCTATCTCGAGCACCGCGCCCTGGCGGAGGCGGAGAACGAGGCTGAGCGCTTCTTCATGAATGTCGTGCTCTGCCGGGTGCTGTATGCCCACGCCCTCGTCGCGGCCCCGCGGATCTCACTTGCCTGGTTACGTCCGCTCGCCCCGTTCCTCGGTGACCCGAGACTGGGCATGACCGGGATCTTCATGCAGCTGTCTCGTCTCCTGCCGGACGAGTACCCCCTCGACAAGGGTGCGCGGTTCTATCTCGGTGACGAACTCGGATTCGGCCGGCTCCTGGACTACGGGGTTATTGTCCCGAGGCTGCAGCAGCTCTACGCGTGGTCAGCTCACGAGCTCGCAGCGCCGGGCCTGCTGGACTGTATCCGGGACGGAGCCCTCACCTACGCATGGTCATTCGAGGACCGGGACGTCTGGCAGCCGCCGAAGTCGTTCATCGTCCGGCTGGCCCGGCGGGTGCTCCCGGCGGAACGCCGTTCCTGAGCGCCCTCGACGACGGCATCGCGGTCCGGATATCCCCCGGGTGGGGGATGGTTCTCGACCCGATCCCCGGCCCACACTGGCGGTAGTCACAAGTAATTCCGGCGCGGGATGTTCCGGAGTTTGGAGGACCGCCATGGACACCGGAACCCGACATCCGGGACTGCACGGCCGCCGCGTCGTCGATGCCGTGGTCGACGCGATCGCCGACCTGGGGGTGCGCCACGTCTTCGGTGTGGACGGCGCCAACATCGAAGACCTCTACGACGCACTGTTCGCCACCGACCGCCGCGTGCAGGGGGTCGTGGCCAAGCACGAGTTCGCCGCAGCGACCATGGCCGACGGCTACGCCCGCACGACCAGCGGCCTCGGCGTGGTGGCCGCGACATCCGGTGGCGGCGCAATGAACCTGGTGGCCGGACTCGCCGAGTCCTACACGTCACGGGTGCCGGTGCTGGCCCTGATCGGGCAACCCGCCACCACGCTCGAGGGCACCGGTGCCTTCCAGGACTCGAGCGGCCGGGCCGGAACGATCGACGCGGTCCGGCTGTTCACCGAGGTCTCTCGCTACTGCGCCCGGGTGGAGCGACCCGACGACCTCGTCGGCCACCTGGAGCGTGCGGTCGCCGCGGCGTTGTCGGGTGGACCCGGAGTTCTGCTGCTACCGAAGGACATCCAGCAGTCCACCGTCAACGGAGCCGGCGCCTTCAGGCCGCCGCCTCGCCGATCCGGTCACGATCCGGCCGGTCTCGCTCGGATCCGCGATCTGCTCGCGACGGCCCGTCGGACCGGGAAGATCGTGCTCGTTGCCGGCGACCAGGTGGCGCGCGACGATGCCCGGCCGCAGCTGCAGGCCCTCGCCGCTGCGATGGATGCGGCGGTCGGGGTCGCCCCGGACGCGAAGGACGTCTACACGGCCGACCAGCACGGCTTCTGCGGCGTCGCCGGGACCATGGGGCACGTCGAACTGATCGAGGCGGTGCGGCACAGCGCGCTGTGCCTGCTGGTCGGCACCCGGCTACCCGCCACCGCACGCGCCGGCCTGGACGCCGCCGTGGCGGGCGTCCCGGTTGCCAGCGTCGGCGCCGAACCGCCGTACCTGCCCGCCGTGCACGCGGCCAGCCGTGATCTGCGTGGGGCGTTGGCCGAACTCGCCGATGCCTTTTCGGAGGGGGCCACACCCGACGCGGTCACTCCCGGCAGGCTGACCCCGCTCGAGGTCCCGGTGTCCGCCGGTTCCGGGATGCGCTACCGGGAGGTCGTCGAGACGATCGCGGCGATGACGCCCGCCGGGTCCGACATCTTCGCCGACGCCGGCAACACCGGCGCCGCGGTCGTGCACCACCTGCCGGTCCCGCGGGGCGGCCGGTTCGTCGTCGCGCTCGGCATGGGCGGTATGGGCTACAGTTTCGGCGCCGCGATCGGTTCCGGATTCGCAAGGCGGCGACGGACCTTCGTCATCGCGGGCGACGGGGCCTTCTTCATGCACGGCCTGGAGATCCACACCGCGATCGAGCACCACCTCCCGATCACGTTCGTGGTGTTCGACAACAAGGCCCACGCCATGTGCGTCACCCGCGAGCAGCTGTTCTACGGAGACCGCTACAGCTTCAACAGGTTCCGGGCGTCCCGGATCGCGGAGGGCGTCGCCGCGATGTTCCCGTCGATGCCGTCGTACCCGGCCCGGACCTGTGACCAACTCTTCGACGCCCTCGAGGCGGCGGCCTCGACCAGCGGCCCGTCCTTCATCGCCGTCGACTGTGATCCCGACGAAATCCCCCCGTTCCGGCCCTTCCTGGAACGTGCCCCGCACCCCGCAGAGGAGGCGCACCATGACCACCCCGCTGCCCGCCCTCAGTGACATTCCGGGCGGTGTGGTCCCCGGCGTGCTGAGGATCGAGACCTCCGACCGGGAGGCGACGACGCCGATGATTCTGGACATGCTCAGGTCGGTGTACCCCCACCACCAGGTTTTCGGCGAGTACTGCACGGTCAACGGGTACGTCGCCGCCCCGCCCCGCGACGTGTACCGGTACCTGTCGAACACCCGCAGTCTCGAGGAATGGACCTACAGCCTCCGGGGTTTCGCGCCCACCGAACAACCCGGCCTGTGGTCGGCCCACGACCGCCTCGGCAGCAACACGACCATCTACGCCCGCACCGTGACGAATCCGGACGCGATGACCGTCGACTACCACTGCGCCTGGGATCAGGGCCGGCATCTGTGGATGATCTACCTGCTCCGGGTGGTCGATGCAGGAACGGTGTTCGACAAGCCTGGATCGGTGGTGCTGTGGACCAACTGCCATCACCCGTTCTACGACAGCAACCCGTATCCGGAGACCGCTCCACCGGACCGCGGAACATGGGTCGGCGACCTCTGGGACATGTTCGCCGCCGGTCACCGACTCGAGCTGGACAACCTCACCGCGCTGTGCGAGTACCGGGCCCGGCAGGGTCTGCCGATCACACCCGATTGGATGGGGTGAGCGTCCGATGGACACGGTGAGCCTGCTCGACGTCGCCGGCTACCTGCCCGGTGATCCGGTGGGCACGGACTACTTCACCCGGTACGCCCACTCGGACCGGATGGCGCAGAACATCATGTTCCGCGCACCCACCCACCGCCACCACGTGGCCGCCGACGAATCCGCCGTCGACATGGCCGAACGCGCCATCGCGCCCCTGATCGACCGCCACGGCGCCGAGACCATCGCCGGCGTCGACGTCCTGATCACCCACACCCAGCTGCCGGACCTGCCCGCGCTCGGATGCGGGGCGGAATTGGCGCGCCGACTGGACATGACACCGGGGTGGATCCTCGACGTCCACAACGGCGGCTGCGCCGCCTTCATCCACATGCTCGAACTCGCCCGGACGATCCTGTCCACCAGCACTGCACGCACGGCGTTGATCGTCGCGACGCAGAACAGTGCCGGCCAGATCTTCACCCAGCCCGACGTCCGTCCGCTGGCGCAGGCCGCGGTTCCCGGTGACGGCTGCGGAGTCGCCCTGGTGGGTGTCTCGGACCGCGCCCCCGTCCTCGGTATCGAGACCCGCCACCACCCCGAGTTCGCCGGGGACATGACCGCCGTCATCGACCCACCCCGCAAGTACTGGGCGCCCGGCACCGGGCAACTGCGAATCTCCTTCACCGACTCCAAGATTGCCGCCGTGTTTGCCCGTGGAAACCGGCTCGTCCCCGAAGTGGCACTCGCGGTGTGCGATCGCATCGGTGTGACTTCCACCGATATCGACACGTTCGTCACCAACCAGCCCAACCGGTTGTTCCTGCGGAACTGGCGCGACGCACTCGAACTCACACCCGAGCAGCATCCGGACACCTTCGACGACTGCGGAAACCTGTTCGGTGCCGCCATCCCGATCACTCTCGACATCGAGAATCGGGCCGGCCGGATCCCGAACGGGTCGTTGGTGCTGCTCGCCGGATTCGCGCACGCCGGTGACTTCGCCGCCGCGGCAGCGCTCCGGTGGGGTGCGCAGCCTTCCGGTACGGCGCCCGCTCCGGGCCGAAACTAGCTGGACACCAGACGAAGTCGACGAGCGAGGTCGGAGACGAAAACCCCGCCGGGGTCGATGCGGTCCCGGGTCGCCCGCCATTCGTCGAGTCGCGGGTACATCCGGGCGACCCGTTCGGGGGTGCTCCGTGAGTCCTTGGCGAAGTAGAGCCTGCCGCCGAGATCGAGGACACGTTCGTCGAGTTCGTCGCAGAACCGGCCGAGACCGTCGCGGATCGGGAAGTCGAGGCTGAGCATGTATCCCGGCTCGGGCCACGACAGGGGCGCCGGATTGCCGTCGCCCATGCGCTTGAACACGTTGAGGAACGACCGGTGCCCGGATTCGGCGATCGTGCGGATGATCTCGGCGAGTTGCTGTTCGGCGCCGAACGGAACCGAGAACTGGTACTGCAGGAACCCACCGGATCCGTAGGCCCGGTTCCATTCACCCAGCAGGTCGAGCGGGTGGTAGAACTGCGTCAGATTCTGGACGGTGCCCCGGCCGTGCTTCGGATACATCCGATACGCGGCCTCGGCCGCGATCCGCGTCGTGACCCGGTTGACCATCCCGCGGGGAAAGACGTCCGGAACGGTGAACAGCTGTGGGGCATTGAACCGCAACGGGTCCCGGCGAAGCTTCGGCGGCAACTGGTCGAGCGTGGCGAGCGAGCCGCGGGTGAATCCGGCCCTCCCCAGCTTCGGTCCGGTGGAAATCGTGTCGGGCACCGACATCGAGTAGTCGTAGCCCTCGTCGGAGCCACCGGTCAGCAGTTCCATCGTCTCGTCGAGGTTCGCGGTGCGATCGTGATCAGCGATGAAGTACGCGGTTTCGGTGTGCTTCATGCGCACTCGGGCCCGCACGACGATCCCGGTCAGTCCCATTCCGCCGACCGTGGCCCAGAACAGGTCGCTGTCCTCGCCGGACGGAGTCAGCGTACGAATGGACCCGTCGGCGGTGAGCAGGTCGAGTGCTTCGACGTGGTTGCCGAAACTGCCGTGCGAGTGATGGTTCTTGCCGTGGATGTCGGCGCCGATGGCACCTCCGATCGTGACCTGCCTGGTGCCGGGCAGCACGGGGACCCAGAGTCCGTGGGGGAGGACGGCACGCATCAGGGTGTCGAGGCTGACGCCGGCGTCGAGGTCGACGATGCCCGAGTCCGGGTCGATGTGGTGAATTCGATCGAGCGCGGTCATGTCCACGACGAGCCCGCCGGCGTTCTGCGCGGGGTCGCCGTAGCTGCGGCCGAGTCCACGGGCGATGACTCCGCGGGGCCCTGCAGTGCGTACGGCTCGGGCGATGGCATCGAGATCGGGCGTCGCGAGTACGTCTGCCGGTGTTGCTGCACGCCTACCCCACCCGCTCAGGGAACGCCGTTCGGTCCTGAACTCCGTCATCACAGTCACTCGGTCCACGATAGCCAGCGCGCCTAACCTGACGGCCGAGAACGGCGCAGATCAGAATCCGCGATCGATCAGCGTCAGAAGCCGATCCGCCGCGGTAGCGGCTCCGTCGGTGGCCCGGATCCGGTCGCCGAGCGCGGCGGCCCCGGCCCGGTAGCTGTCCGTCCGGAGGAGTTCGTCGAGGGCCTTGCGAATCCGATGGGGGTGCGCCGTCTTCCGGAGTACCTTGCCGGCGCCGGATGCGGCCACCGTCCTGCCGATCGTCGGTTGGTCGGACAGCCGGGACATCGGCAGGATCAGCATCGGCAGACCGTGTGCGAGGGCGCGGAAGGTGGTTCCGTGCCCGCCGTGCCCCACCACGGCGGAGCATGCCGGCATCACCTGATTGTGCGGAAGGTGCTGGTGAACAGCGGCATTCGCGGGTGGTTTGAGTTCCGTCGGATCGACGGAGGGGCCGGTCGTCACCACCAGTTCGATGTCCAGGCCTTCGGCGGCGTCGAGGAGGTTCTGCAGGACCCGGCGCTGGCCCGGGAAGCCGACGGTGCTGAGGCTGGCCAGAACCAGCGGCGGATTGCGGCCCACCGCAGGCTCCTTCGCGTCGTGCACGGCGCCGCTCCATGCCAGGTTTCCGTCGTGGGAGCGCCTGCCCGCCGGGTCGAGCTCGCGATCGGAGCACACCAGGGCCAGGTCGGCCTGCCGCCAGAGGCGACGCGGCCCCAGCCCCTCGAGTCGGGCGACGAGACCGAACGGAGTGCGTTGGATCATCCCGTCCAGGCAACCGAAGAACGTGGGAAACAGGGCGACGTGGCGAAGGCTCTCCCGCGCCGCCGTGTCGAGCGCATCGAACAACATGCAGTCGATCACCACGAGGTCGGCCGGATCCGCCCGTACCTCGTCGAGCAGGTCCTGCCCGATGCCGGGCCGCGTCATCACCGCGACCATCCTGGTGACGAGCTTCCAGGTGCCGTGGATGTCGTGCGGATCCCACGGGGGCGAGTGCCGGTAGGCACGGAACTCCAGCCCGGCGGCGTCGACGGCCGTGCGCAGGGCCTCGTGAGCGAGGACGCGCACACGGTTCCCGCGGCGTAGGAGTTCTCGCCCGATCCCGAACGTGAGCGGCACGTTGCCGCCGGCGTCGAGCGTGACGATCAGAATGTTCGGCATGGCGCCAGCAACTGCGCGACGAGTTCCTGGCGGCTGCCGACCCCGATCTTCGCGTAGATGCTCTTGAGGTGGTCCTGCACGGTGTACGGGCTGACGAAGAGTTGACGCGCGACCTCGACGCGCGTCTCGCCGGCAAGGATGTGGTCGAGGACCTCGGCCTCCCGGGCCGTCAGTCCGTGAACGGCGGCCAGTAGCGGGGCGATCTCCGACGGTCCCGCCGGTTCCAGCGTGACGGCCACCCGGCCCGCCGTGCCGCGGCCGTCGAGCTTCCCGGCCCGGACGACGACCCATTCCCCGTCGATCGTCCGGGCCCGCGTGACGGCGGCAACCCCTCCCGAGTTCCGCAAGCGTTCCGCCGCGAACACGGCGGGAACCATCCGGCTTCCCCGCTCGTCGGTGATCCGATCCAGGTAGGCCACCGCCGGCGCCGTGGCCGACTCCACCTCGTCGTCCGGTCCGAGAATCACCACGGACGGACCACCCGGTACCTCCGCCGGTGCCCGCGGTGCCTGCCGGATCAACGACAGGCGAAGCCCCTCGCCGATTGTGCCGGCAGCACCGGCGAGAAGCCGCACGTCGTCGCGGCTGAACCGCCGTCCGGGGCCACGCATCACCGTCCCGCAACCCCAGCAGCGCTTGTCCCGCCCGCGAAGGACGAACCGCATCTCGTCGTCCATCCCCAGCGGCTCGAGGATCTCGACGTAGGGCGACGTGCGACGGAGGTCCCCGTCGACGGCGTCACGGATCGTCTGGACCCCGACGGGATCGCGGGCCATCTTGCCGATGGCGTCCCCGTACGGCGGCGGACTGTGTTCCAGTCGGGCGGCGGTTTCGATGGCACGACGCGGCACGGAGCCGACGCCGATCGTCGTCTGTGACGTCGGTAGCAGCGTCGCCGGGTCGGTCATCGCCAGGAGCGCGATGTCGTAGGGGATGCGGGCGCGGATCGCGTCGAGGACTGCGTGCCGGAACTCGACACTGTCGGCGGATCGGAGCGCCGCGTCGGACACACTCGCGCGCAGCGATTCGACCTTCCGCGCGGTCATGTCCCCAGTATGCGCCCGCCGAAACCGCGCGGGACACCCCCGGAGTGGGATGGAGAACGGTCGCGATCGACCGCAATCGACGTCGTGGCCGTGGGTACTGTTTGTCCACATGAGGCTGCTCGTCACCGGTGGCGCCGGATTCATCGGCGCCAATTTCGTCCACCAGACCGTCACCGAACGCCCCGACGTCCGGGTCACGGTCCTGGACGCGCTGACGTATGCCGGGAACCGGGCCTCGCTGGACGCGGTCGCGGACCGGATCGACTTCGTGCACGGCGACATCGCCGACGCCGACGTGGTCAGCCGTCTGGTCGCCGATTCCGACGCCGTCGTGCACTTCGCGGCCGAGTCCCACAACGACAACTCGCTCGCCGATCCGTGGCCGTTCGTGCGCACCAACGTCGTGGGGACGTACACGCTGCTGCAGGCCGTCCGCGACCACGACGTCCGCTACCACCACATCTCCACCGACGAGGTGTACGGCGACCTCGAGTTGGACGACCCGGGCCGGTTCACCGAGTCCACCGCGTACAACCCGTCGAGCCCGTACTCGGCGACGAAGGCGTCGAGCGACATGCTGGTGCGGGCGTGGACGCGGTCGTTCGGGATCCGGGCGACGCTGTCGAACTGTTCCAACAACTACGGGCCCTTCCAGCACGTCGAGAAGTTCATTCCGCGGCAGATCACCAACCTGCTCGACGGCGTCCGCCCCAAGCTGTACGGGCAGGGCCGCAACGTCCGGGACTGGATTCACGTCGACGACCACAATCGGGCGGTGTGGGAGGTCCTCGAGCGCGGCACGATCGGGGAGACGTACCTGATCGGCGCGGACGGCGAGGTCGACAACCGGACCGTGATCGCGATGCTGCTGGAGCTGTTCGGGCGACCTGCCGACGACTTCGACTTCGTCCCGGACCGCCCCGGGCACGACCTGCGGTATGCGATCGACTCGACGCGGCTGCGCACCGAACTCGGCTGGGAGCCGAGGTATCGGGACTTCCGCAGTGGACTCGAGGCCACCGTGCAGTGGTATCGGGACCATCCCGAATGGTGGCGTCCGGCGAAATCGGCGACCGAGGCCGGATACGCACGCACCGGGCAGTAGCCGCAGCCTGCGCGAACGCCCCGATCCGGCCACGCCGTCGGTGTCGTCGCGGTACCGTGACCAGCATTCGTGTCGGGACAGTTCGCTCGGTCGTCGAACCGGAGGGGGCACTCGTATGGGGGCCGGACCGCAGAACAAGTCACGCCGTCACCGCAGGTCCGTGAGGGCCGTCGTGGTGGTGTCGGCCGTCGCAGCAGTGGGCTTGGGCACGGCGGCGGGGCAGGCCGCGGCCGACCCCGTCGCCGGGGCCCCGCCGTGCTCACCGATCCGGTTGGAGGGTCTGCTGGCCGGCGCGACGGCATCGGTGGCCCCGAATCTCGAGTTGCCGCTGCCCTGCGCGGACGCGGCCGGTGTCGGCTACGTCGGTCCCGCAGAGATCCAGGCCGGGGCGATCGGTTCGGCAGTCGCGGCCGGACTGGGCAGTCTCGGCCTGCTCGCCGCGAGCAGCATCGACTGGAACAACATCGGCCCCGACAACACCGGATCGTTCAACATCGGCTGGGCCAACACCGGCTCGAACAACGTCGGCTCGGCCAACACCGGCTCGGGCAACATCGGGTCCGCGAACACCGGGTCCGGCAACGTCGGCTCGGCCAACACCGGGTCCGGGAACCTGGGCTCGGTGAACACCGGGTCCTTCACCTACGGCTCGATGAAGACCGGCATCGGCTCACTGGCCGCGGGTTCGTTCGGCATCGGCACGCTCAGCTGAGCGGGCCGGCACGCTCACGCCTTGCTGGGAAGTGGGACGCGGGACTGCTCGTGCACCAGGGCGTTGCGCAGGGCCCGCGATCCGGCGAGTGCGGCGACCGAGCCGGCGAGCACCTCGCACAGCGTGAACAGCAGGCGCGAGGTCAGGGCGAGGGCGAGGGCGGTGCCGGCGTCGGCGACCGGCGCGAGCGCCGCGACGATCACCGCCTCACGGACGCCGATCCCGGACGGCACGACGAAGACCAGCACGCCCGCGCACATCGCCAGCGCGATCGCGCCGATGGAGGCGACCAGGCGGTCGGTGCCGAAGCCACCGAACGTCGACGCCAGGATCCACAGGTGGATGCCGTACGCGATCCAACTGATCGAGCACCACATCAGCGCCAGCCCGATCTTGTGCATCGTCAGCGGTCGCTGCAGCGGGGCGCGGCGCAGGAGCTTGAGCGCGATGTTCACGAGCTTGGTGAGCACCGGCGGGTACGCGCAGACGAGGGCGATGGGCACCAGCGCGATCACCGCGACCGCGGCCGGGGTGCCGATCTGGAACAGGGCCGGCAGACCCAGCAGCCCCACCAACAGCGCCGACGTCGTGCTCAGGCCCACCGTGACGAGCACGGTGATGAACGCCGCCGCCCCGGACACCCCGGCCCGGCGGGCCAGTTCGGTCTGCAGCACGAAGGCCCACACGCTGCCCGGCAGGTACTTGCCGAGCTGCCCGACGAGATAGCAGCGGGCCGCGTCGAACGCCGGAATCGGATGTTCGAGCGCACCGAGTGTGTGCTGCCAGGCCCGGACCGCGGCGCCCATACCCAGGAAGATGAAGATCGTCGACGCGACGAGCGACCACCACGACAGGTCGTGGATGGTGTCGCGGACCTCGGACCACTGCGACTTCACCGCGAAGCCGATCGCCACCACGATCGCCACGGTCACGACGATCCGGAGGCCGTTCACCAGCAGCGTTCGTTTGGTGTTGGGCGTCGACGCGGGCGGTTCGGCGACGGAATCGGTGTCGGATGTCATCCGAGTCCACTCCTCGCGTGGTCCGTCAGGGCTTCTCGACCATAGCAACCGTTCATACGGTGATCGCGAATCCCAACGGCTTCGCCGCGAGGGCACGCCACCACTCGAATGCAGGCGCGAGCGCCTCCGGAACGGCGACGTCGGACGAACCCGGCGTGTACAGGAGGGCGACGGCGTCGATGTCGGCGTCGGCGATGCCGGACCGGCTCATGCCGATCCGATTGACGCCGTGCAACTCGACCGGATTGCCGAACGCCTTCGCGTACGGCGGGACGTCCTTGACGACGACGGTGCCCATCCCGGTCACCACCCCGGCGCCGACGACGCGGCGCTGGTGCACCACGGTGTGCATGCCGATGTTCGCGCCGGCACCGACGCTGACGTGGCCCGCGAACGTCGAACCGGCCGAGACGACACACCGATCGCCCACCTGGACGTCGTGCTCGATCGCGACCCGGTTCATGACGAAACACCCGGCGCCGACGGTGGTGACCCGCTCGCTGCCCTGGTGCACCGTCGACAGTTCGCGGATCGTGGTGTCGGCGCCGATGACGATGCCGCGATGCGGCGCGGGCTCCGACCACGAGGCGGGGTGCGCGGCGCCGAGTATCTCGGGGGGCGCGCCGAGCACGGCGCCCGCGCCGATCCAGCACCGGTCACCGATGGTGAGCGGACCGGTGAGGACCGCGTGCGGTCCCACGGTCACGTCGTCGCCGATGACGACGCCGTCGCCGATCACAGCGGTGGGGTGGATGTGACAGTTCTGTCCGATCGACATGGTCCGGCGGGAATCCTTCCGGGGGCGGAGGGGCAGCACTTCGCTACCCTCAGGCGGTTGCCCCCGATGATTCGCGGGGTGTCTCGAACTGAATCTATCGGAGGGTCTTTCAGTGATTGCAATCTCGAGCATCTCGTTCGGGGAAGACGTCGAACGAGAGGTCCTGGACACACTGCGGTCCGGGATCGTGGCGCAGGGACCCAAGGTCAAGCGGCTCGAGGAGGAGTTCGCGGCACTGGTCGGCGTCCGACACGCGGTCGCCGTCAACAACGGCACCACCGCGCTGGTCGCGGCCCTCCAGGTGCAGGATCTGCAGCCCGGCGACGAGGTCCTGACCAGCCCGTTCACGTTCGTTGCGACGCTCAACGCGATCCTCGAGGCCGGTGCCACCGCCCGCTTCGCCGACATCTCCGCGACCGATTTCAACCTCGATCCCGCCGTTGCTGCCGCGCGGATCACCGATCGCACGAAGGTGCTGCTGCCGGTCCATCTCTACGGCCAGACCGCCGACATGGCGGCGCTGATGCCGCTGGCGACCGAGCACGGGCTGTCCGTCGTCGAGGACGCCGCACAGGCGCACGGCGCGATGTTCGACGGCCGTGGCGCCGGCAGCTTCGGTCTCGGCTGCTTCTCGTTCTACGCGACGAAGAACCTCACCACCGCCGAGGGCGGCATGATCACCACCGACGACGACACCATCGCCGACCGGCTGCGGGTGCTGCGCAACCAGGGCATGCGCGAGCGCTACGTGTACGAGATGGCGGGCCAGAACTACCGGATGACGGACCTGCAGGCCAGCCTCGCGCTGCCGCAGATGGCGTCGTACGCGCAGCAGGTGGAGGCGCGACGCCGCAACGCCGAGGCGCTGCAGGCGGGCCTGAAGGACGTCGCGGGCCTGCAGTTGCCGACCGAGATGACCGGCCGCGAGCACGTGTGGCACCAGTTCACGCTGCTGCTGGACGACGACGCGCCGATCGACCGCGACACGCTCGCGGCCCGGCTCACCGACAAGGGCATCGGCAGCGGCATCTACTACCCGAAGGCCGTGTACGACTATGAGTGCTACCGCGAGCACCCCCGCGTCGTCATCGAGGACACCCCGGTCGCCACGTCGGTCGCGTCCCGCTGCCTGAGCATCCCCGTCCACGCCCGGCTCTCGGAGTCGGACGTCGACCAGATCATCGCCGCGGTCCGCGGCGCCATGGAGGCCTGAGCATGAGCAACCCGAAGATCGCCCTGATCGGCGCCGGCAAGATGGGCTCGCTGCACGCCCGCGTGCTCTCGCAGTCGCCGCTGACCGACCTCGCGCTCGTCGTCGAACCGAACGCCGAGCAGGGCCAGGCCGTCGCCGACCGCTGCGGCGCGAAGTGGGCACCCGACTTCGCCGACCTGGCCGACGTCGACGCCGTCGTGATCGCGGCGGCCACGCCCGCGCACTACGAACTCGCCGGCCGCGTCCTCGATCTCGGCAAGCCGCTGCTCGTGGAGAAGCCGCTCGCCGCGACGTACGAGCAGAGCCTGGACCTGGTGCAGCGGTCGGAGCGGTCCGACGTGCCGCTGATGTGCGGCCTGCTCGAGCGCTTCAACCCGGCCGTCCGCACCGCCCGCGAGTTCGCCGGCGACGTGTGGCAGGTGACGGGTATGCGCCACTCGCCGTTCGTGTCCCGCATCCCGACCGGTGTCGCGACCGACCTGCTGATCCACGACCTGGATCTCGCGATCGGGTTCGTCGGATCGGAGCCGGTGCAGTCCCGCGCCGAGTTCGGCTACTTCCATCCGTCGTCGGTCGAGAACCGTGCGGAGGACAGCGCCGACGCCGTCATGCGCTTCGAATCCGGTGCGGTGGCAACCATTTCCGCGAGCCGGATCAGCCAGCGCAAGATCCGTCAGCTGTCGCTGCTCGAGGCGGAGCGGCTCATCGAGATCGACCTGCTGCGCCGCGACATCACCGTCTACCGGCACGTCGACCACGACATCACCGCGGACGGCAGCAGCTACCACCAGCAGACGATCATCGAGATCCCCACGATCCGCTACAGCGAGGAGCCCCTCGCGGCGCAGCTCGCGCACTTCGTGGGACTTCTCGGCGGCACCGGTGACGTTGCGGCCGAACGGGCCTCGATCCTTCCCGCACACCGTGCGGTGCACGAGGCGACGGTGTCCGCGGCGACGGCCGTCAGCTGAAGTTGCGGGCGATGACCGCCTGAACCAGCCCGGCGGACGGGAAGTCGGCCATGACGACTCCCGTCCGTCCGGTGGTGACGCGCAGGTAGTCCTCCGCGCGGGCCAGCATCCCCACCGTGCCCGGAGCGCCCTTGGCGACGGTGATCGGAACGGTCCCGGTGGCCATCACGACCGGTGACGCCCCGGTCGCGCTCAGATGGTTCACGAACAGCGTCGCGTCATCGCCGGCCGCCGCGCGCTCGAAGTGGGTGCGGGCCTTGTCCCACTTGCCCGGGACCGCGGCGAGGCCGGACAGTTCGAAGTCGTCCTGGATGTCCGTCGCCGGGCCGGACCACCGCGGTCCGTACTCGGACGTGGCCGTGAAGTCCTGCAGCACAACGATCTTGCCGCGGGTCGCGCTGAGCCCCGGGATCCCTCCGTCGTAGTCGGCCGGTGGCGTCCACAGGTGCCGGCCCAGCAGCTCGCTGGTGTCGGGGTTCTCGTGGATGTACCAGTCCAGCGTCGCCTGGTAGGTACGGGTGTTCTCCTCCTCCGTGTGCTCCTTCTTCAGCCGCATGAGCACGGTCTCGCTCGGATTCGCGCGGAGGAAGTCGGTGACGGTCCGGACGACGTCGGTGAAGTTGGCGTGCAGGTACTCCGGTCCGTGATGGATCGGGAACACGTCCCGGAAGTGGCGGGTGCGGATGTCGAGCGCGCGCACCCCGGCCCGCAACTGGGTGTCGAGGTCGAAATCCTGGGTGAGCGTCGGGATCGACGAATTGTGCGCCATGGTGTCGTGGGTGCCCGGCAACGACAGCGCGGCCAGGCTCGTCGCGTCGGACAGCGATCGCATCCAGTCGGGCGCCGACGCGGTATCCAGATCGCCGCGGCCGAAACTGCCCGCCGCGAGATCGGCGCTACCGAGGCTCGAGGTGGACTGCGCCGCCGCCGTTCCGGTCGGAACCAGCAGGAGCAGAGGACTCGCGGCGAACGCTCGCAGTACGGTGCGGCGTCCGGGACGGAGTGCGTCGGCCATCGGGGGTCCTCCCTGCGCGGGACGAACCCGCCGTTTCACGCGGAACCCGTCGGTCGACGAGGCGCGCCCAGTATCGCAGGGAAGACGCTGCGGCGGAGCCGATTCGAAGAAGCGTTCGGCTGCACTCTCCCCGTCGGCCTGTCACCGGTTGTAGAACGCGACGCCGTCGATCTCGACGAGTTCCACCGCGCCGCGGTGCGCGAGGACCTCGAGATGTGCGGCGGTCTCGATCACCGCGAAGGCCTGCAGCGGTCCGGGGAGGTCGGTGAGGCGATGGTGGTGTCGGGTCCACCTGAGGGCGTGTGCCGTCTCGAACGCGGTGACCTGCCGCGGCGGCATCGCGGCGAGGGTGAGGTCGAGGCGGGTGTGATGGTGCTCGATCAGCTCCCGGGCGCGGTCGGACGCGCTCGGCCCGGAGGGCCCGTGGGCGGGGAGCAGTCGAGACTCCGGCATCGTCTGGACCAGCAGCAGTGACGAGAGGTAGTCGTCCAGCGGCAGTCGGCCGGGCCCGGACTCGAGCCCGATCCAGGGTGTGATGCTGGGAAGTACGTGATCGCCGGTGAAGAACAGTGCCGCATCGGGATCCCAGAACGAGAAGTGGCCGTTGGTGTGTCCGGGCGTGGGGATCGCGACGAGGGTGCGGTTCTGCAGTTCGATCCGGTGCGTTCCGTCCAGCCACCGGTCGGGCAACTCCACGTCCACCTCGGAGACGCCCTGCAATGCGGCGCGGGTGTGACGGACCAGGTCGTCGGCGCCCGCGCGGGCGAGCAGGAAAGCTGAATTGAACGGGGCGGGGGAGCCTTTCGGCAGGGCCGAGTATCGCTCGACGGTTTCCCTCTCGCCGGCGCCGAGGCTGATGGGGGTCCCGTGCCTGCGTCGCACCGTCGCGGCCAACGAGTAGTGGTCGGTGTGCCAGTGCGTGATGAGGAACCGGCTGATCCGATCCACTCCGAACCCGATCTGTTCGAGACCTCGGTTCAGTTGATGCACAGCGTCGTCGGTGGCCCACCCCGAATCGATCAGCACCACATCCGAGCCGTCTGCGATCGCGTACACGTTGATCGCGGGCGGGCCCTCCGGCAGCGGCAGCGGGATCCGGAAGACGCCGGGCGCGATCTCGTGGGCGCCGGGATCGGTCCAGTGCGTCTGGGTGACAGGTGCTGTCTTGCGGGGCATCGGCATCGGGTACGTCCTTCGCGAATCGATGCCCCGACGTTCGCACGATCCGATCGTGGCCTCGACTCGCTACCCCGGTGAATGGGATCGGAGGGGCGACCGGTCTTCAGGAATGCGACTCCCAGCGCCACGGCCGATGGGTCTCGCGCTCGGTTGCGCACGCGAGGAGGGACCATCGCGGTCCGTTCCAGGCGAACACCGCGACCTGCCCGAACCGCGCCCCCAGCTCCCGCGCCTGGGCGTCGTCCAGGCCGATCACGGCGCGACTGTCCTCGCTGTGTGCTCCGTCGAAGCTGGACCCGACGGCGCGGATCGAGCGAAGGCCGGCCTCGCGAACACTCCTGTCCAGGAGAGCCATCCGCGCGAGACTGTCGTCGCTGTCGGGATCTGCGTCCGGCTGGACGGCGGTGATCACGTGCAATCGACCCAACGGCGGGGTGTCGCCACCTTGCTGATGATCGCTGAGCGGCCAGACAGTGCCGCTCGGACCTTCGGGGTCGAAACGAACCCGCGTGCGCAGGTAGTACTGCCACGGCGTATCGCTCTCGGCCAGGGCCGCCAGCTGTTCGGAGGGCGTCCAGGCGAAGTCTTCGTAGTTCACAGTCAACGAAGATACGACCCCCCGCCAATAGCCCCTTCACACCGGCAGATTCCGCGAAACACCCAAATCTGTCGGTGGTCCGTCCTATACTGATTGAGCTTCACGAGATGCGGCGCCAAGCTCCGACTGGCTGCACACCAACCCTCAGACGTACCGGGGTGGTTCGGATGACGAAGCGGCCCCCATCGCAAGGTGGCGGCAAGAGGCGCCCTCGTTCGCGGCGGGCTCGACCGCGGAAGTTCATCACATGATCGCAATTCAGTTCGTCCTGCCCCAGATCTTTTGATTCCTTCTGTATTCAACTGTGCCCGAATCGAATTGGGTCCAGTCACCTCGTTACGCCCCTTCCAGCAGAAATGGTGACCTGTCATGGCCAATGTCGAACTCACCCGTCTCGTCTTCCTGCTCGACCGTTCCGGCTCGATGCAGAGCATCAGGTCCGACGTCGAAGGAGGCTTCGCCGCCTTCATCGACGAGCAGCGCGGGGCTGCCGGCGAGTGCACCGTGACCCTCGCGCAATTCGACTCCTCCTACGAGGTCGTCTACCGCGACGTCCCCCTCTCGGAGGTTCCGGCGCTCGAACTCCGGCCCCGCTCGAGCACCGCACTGCTCGACGCGATGGGGCAACTCATCACCGAGGTCGGCGCCGACATCGAGGCTCTGCAGGACCACGAACGTCCGGGGACGGTCATCGTGGCGATCATGACCGACGGCAAGGAGAACGCCAGTCGGGAGTGGACCTACCCGGCCGTCAGGGCGCTGGTGGAATCGCGCACCGATCGATCGGATTGGCAGTTCGTGTACCTGGGTGCCGATCAGGACGCCATCGAGGTCGGTGCCCGAATCGGGGTCAAACGCGACCAGGCTTTGACGTACAGCAAGGGCAAGTCACGCGACGCCCTGGCCGCGGTCTCCGCGAACATCCGCAACTACCGCAACGTCAAGACCGTCAATCCTGGTGCCGCGATGCCGGTGTTCAGCGACCGACAGCGCGCCGAACTCGACGACTGACACCGCCCCACGAAAGGGGATATCTGCCATGCCATCTGCCTCCGGACCCGAATTCTTCGCCGACCCCGAAGGTGAAGCGAAGCGCTTCGTCGAGGAACTCCAGGCCGAGGCGGCTGTGCTGTCGATCGCGCCGCCGCGCTACGAGTGGAAAGCCGGCTACTGGTGCGCGGTCAAGAGCAATACGGGGTGGCCGAACGTCACCGGTTGGGCCGAGCATCGCGAAACGCAGCGCGTCTTCGCGAAACGGCTCGACGAACTGATGGCCGAAGGATTGGGGAAGGAGGAAGCGTGGCAACAAGCCCACGACCATTCGCTCGCCGAGATGTTGGTTCGGACCACCGAACGCAAGGAAGCCAGCGACCGGTATTACGCCGAACTCGAGGCCGGCATCGCACGCGAGGCGGGGACCGATCCCGCTACTTCGACTGATTGACAACGGCGGCGCGAAGCCGAGAGGAGCCTGCATGAAGGTGTACTACAGCGACGACTACGTCGGCGCGGCCTACGGGTTCGACACCACCCGGAAGGCCGCATGGATCGCGAATTCGTTGAGCAACAACCCCATCGGCAGCGTCGAACTTGTCGAGCCGGATCCGCTGGCACTCGACGAACTCGAACGCGTCCACGACCCGGAGTACGTCCAGGCCGTACGGACCGGCGAGCCGTCGGACCTCGCCGAGTCCCAGGGATTCGACTGGGATCCGGCACTGTGGCCGATGGTGCTCGCCTCGAACGGTGGCGTGCTCGCGGCTGCCCGCAGCGCCCTCGCCGACGGCGTCGCCGGATCGCTGTCCTCCGGACTGCATCACGCCAAACGCGATCGCGGGGATGGATTCTGTACGTTCAACGGCCTCGCGATCGCCGCGAAGACGCTCCTCGCAGAGGGCGCGGTGAGCTCGGTCCTGGTCCTCGACCTGGACGCGCACTGCGGCGGCGGAACGGCGGAACTCGTCGACCGGGATCCACGCATCCGGCACGAGGACGTCTCGGTGAGCCCGTTCGACAGCTATGCCGGCCACAGCAATTCGGCTCTGTGGGACGTAGACCGCGCCGAAGACTATCTGCTCACCGTCGAACAGGCTGTTGCCCAGGCTGACCGGATCGGTTCGTTCGATCTGTGCCTGTACAACGCCGGTATGGATCCCTATCAGGGCTGCGCCATCGGTGGCCTCGAAGGGATCACTGTGGAGGCGCTCGCGCGCCGGGAACGGATCGTGTTCGAGTGGTGCCGTCGGCGGGGACTGCCGGTCGCGTTCGTCCTGGCCGGCGGGTACGTCGGGTCGCGCCTGGACCAGAGCGAGTTGGTGTACCTGCACCGACTCACCCTGGCCGAGGCCGCTCGCACGACCAGTCGGCTCTAGCCGGTCGCGCGGGCCGTCGATGTGGCGATCTCGGCGCTGCGGCAAAACAGTACCGATTAGTATGCAAACCGCAGGCGGGGTGTGCTGTGGTCGGTGCCGGCTCCACTCGCCTGTCGAGTGTTGGGTTTGTTCGATCGAGGGTGGGATTGATGACGTTTCCGATGATGTCCAAGGGGCAGAACATGTCCCTGCCGGAGGATGTACTTCAGATCGATGTGGTGATCGGGTGGGCCGAATCGGAGATCGAGGTCGACGCATCCGCTTTGCTCCTGGGTGCGGATGGGAAGGTTCGTTCGGACGCGGACTTCGTCTTCTACAACCAACCGGAGTCGTCGGACGGTTCGATCCGGTTTCTGGGTGCCGGTGCGACGGAGGAGGGGGCGCAGGCGCGGGTTGCGATCGACCTGTCGACCGTTCCCGGGGACGTGCACACCGTTGCGCTGGCGGGCAGCCTCGGCCAGGGAACCTTCGGGGATCTGGGCAAACTCACCCTCCGTGTCGTGGACGGCGCCGGGCATACACTGGCGGAGTACGTCACCGCGGATGCGACCACCGAAGCGGCCTTCGTCTTCGGCGAGGTGTACCGCCGCGGCGGTGAGTGGAAGCTACGCGTCGTAGGCCAGGGATGGGATTCCGGACTGGAAGGCCTCGCAACAGATTTCGGTGTCGATATCGACGAAGAATCGGAATCTGCCGACCGTGGTGATGCGGCGTCGGTCGCTGCATTGGAACCGGCCACGGCACCGCTCGAAGTCGCGCCCGACGCCGAGCAAGTTCCCGTGCCTGCCGAGTCGGGAGGACAGACCGTACCGGCGAAGGCGAAGCCACGCGGGGTGCGTACCGCCAAGAAGGTGGTGAAGAAGGCCAAGCCCCGCGACTTCACGCTGGCTGAACACGACACCTGGCAGCCCGCGCGCTTGTTCTCGGTCGTCGGAGTGGGTGCGGGGGAGGAGCAGGAGCGCCGCGCGACCTCGGCGCTGATCGCCACGATGCAGGCAGTTGGTCCGTTCGCGCGGGCTCTGTGCTCTCGGATGGGCGCCCCGGCAGGCGCTTTCGAAGGCTTCGTGGAGGTGCAGTACGACCACGGCGACTCGAAGGTCATCCCGGACGCCGTTCTCAAGGTATCTCGTGGCAGTCGGCTGTGGACGGGGTTGCTCGAAGTCAAGACAGGGAACGGCAAGCTCGAGAAGCGGCAACTCGAGAACTACCTCGACGTGGCGCGGAAGAAGAAGTACGACGTGGTGGTCAGCTTGTCCAACGACGTCCCCGCCAGTGCCGGCGAACTGCCGGTCGAGGTCGACCGCCGCAAACTCGCCAAGGTCGCGCTGCGTCATCTGTCCTGGGCGGAAGTCGCACACGAGGCCCGGATGCTGCTGTCGCACGGCGGAATCGACAGCGACGTGCAGGCGTGGATCCTCGCAGAGTTCGTGCGATACCTCGACCACCCGCGTTCCGGAGCAACGGAATTCGTCGACATGGGTCGGCATTGGGTGACCGTCCGCGACGCGGTCACCGCTGGCACCCTCCGTGCCGGTGACCAGAAGGCCCTCACCATCGCGGACACCTGGGTCTCGCTGTCGCGGCATCTGGCTCTGCGGCTGACGGCCGAACTCGGTGTCACCGTCAAGCACATCGTGTCGCGCCGATACAGCAACGACCCGGCGGCGCGGAACGCGGCGGTGGCGGAACGATTGGCCGCCGACGGTGTATTCGAGTCCGTACTCCGGATCCCGGAGACCGCAGGCGATGTCGTGGTGATCGCGGATGTGCGTACCAACAAGATTCGCTGCCGTACCAGGGTGGCGGCCCCGAACGAGGGCACATCGGGTCGGCGCGTGTCGTGGCTACTCAAGCAGCTCAAGGATGTTCCGGGCAATGTTCAGGTCGAAGCGGTGTTCTCCGAGCGCGGCAACGAGACGTGCGAGCTTCTCGAGACGGTGCGCGCGAATCCGAAGGTCTTGACCGACAATCGGGAAGGAGACGTCGTCTCGTTCAGTCTCGAACAGACCTTTCCGATGGGGAGCAAGCGGTCCGGAACTGCGGCGAGCTTCGTCTCGAGCGTCACCTCGTCCACGGATGCGTTCTACGGCGGGGTGGTGCAGCACCTTCGGGAATGGGTGCCGGCCGCCCCGAAGCAGACCGATCAACCGCGTCCGAGTGCCGAGGAGGCCGAGGAGGAAGCCGTAGCCGCCGACTGACTGCCGGTGTCGGCAGCGTCGGCGGCCCGGCCCGTCGTCGCTGTACTAGGGATGCTCGACGGCCGGGGTGCCGTCGGACAGCTCTTCGAGGATGGTCTCGAGCCATGCGATCCACTCGTCGACCGCTTTTCTGCCGCGATGCTGGGCCATCGAGATGAGCCGGTGAACTGCGTCCAGGTTCACCTCGTCGATCGGATCGAGGTGGTCGAGGCCGAGGTTTCGACCGCGATTGACTGGTATCCGTGCGCGCCGGGCGTCGAGTTCGGTCTGTACGAGGCGGATCAACGCCTCTCGATCGAGCGGGCCCCCGATCAGGAAACGAACCATGAATTCGGGATCCTGCCAGCGGCTGGGCGGTTCGTACGGGCTGGTGACCCATTCGCGTAGCTCTCGCTTGCCAGCCTCGGTGAGTCGGTAGACCTTCGAATCCGGACGGCCGTCGTTGACCTCCAACGTGAAGTCGACCGAGCCGGCCTCGGTCATGCGGGCCAGGGTCCGGTAGATCTGGCTCAGCTGGATGTTCGATCGGAAGAACTGCCCGTTCTCACGCAGGTACTTGCCGAGGTCGTAGCCGCTGAACGGACGCCATGACAGCAGACCCAAGATCATCGTCTCGAGTTTCACGACGACCTCGATAGGTACATTGTGCCATAGGTCACTAGTGATATATAACGAATCTCACACACACATCGAGGATAGGGGTTCGTCCATGGGTCGAAGTCGAGGTCTGGGCGTGGTTGGCGCCGGGGTGATGGTCGCCGCCCTGTGCGTTGCCGGCGGAGTGTCGGCGGCACCGGCCACCGGCTCCACCGGCTCCTTGGCCGGGGAGTTCGGATCGACGGGTCTCGGATCGACGAACCCCGAGCCCGAGAACCCGGAGCCATCGCCGGACGACAAGTACCGGCAGCAGTTCTTCGAGAACTTCGTCGGAGGTCCGCTGAGCAACTGCTTCTTCTCGCATGGCGCGGTCGGGAAGAGTCCGCTGACCAACAAGGCGTTCCCGGACGCCGGGGCCGTCTACTGGGCAACCACTTTCGTCCGTCCCCCGGGGTCGAAGGTCGAGATCGAGGGCATTTACCCGCAGTCTCGTTTCATGGCGTACAACGCCTACGACAAGGCGGGACTACCGGTCGACGGCGTCGCCGACTACATGATCGATCCTGACGAGGGCTCGGTGAACACCTTCCGCGAGGGGGCTGCCCGGTACGGCACCTCCGAGGACCAGCGCAAGTACACGGTCGAGGTGCGGCTCGCTGCGAAGCCTGCGGACATCGAGTTGAACCAGGAAGCCGGTCAGCCGCCGCGCAACTACTTCTACTCAATGCCCTCGAAGAATCAGTGGTTCAAGGAGGGCTCGGGCCTGCCGATCGAGTCGGTGATGTACCGGGTCTACGTTCCGGACGAGGGACTCGACATCGCCGGCGGCTCGCCGATGGCCACCGCCAAGGTGACGCTCGCGGACGGAACCGTGCTGCGAGGCCAGCAGGCCTGCGACATCCTCGGCTCGAATCCGAAGGGCCCGGAGGAGGTGAACCTCCCGAACTTCAGTGCCATCCAGATGGATCCGAAGGCGTACCAGGAGATGGCTCATCCCCCGGGAGTGTCCAACTACTTCCCCGCCAAGTACCCGGCGGACTGGCGAGCACAGTACGACCCGGCCTACAACAAGGACATGTGGAGCACCAACCCGATCGACTACTCCGATCCCAGCGTGCCGACGCCTCCCCGAACCGGCGGCAGCTACTACCCGAACGTGTTCAACACTTACCTGCGCACCATCGTCAACCGGAATCTCGGCAAGGTCGTCGTGGTCCGGGCCAAGGCGCCGACCACAGTCCAGACACTCCGCAACGAGCCGACCTACTCGGAAAAGGATGCGCAACTGCGCTACTGGTCCTACTCGCTGAGCGAGTCCCAGGCCACCACCGCAGTCATGGACGGCGTGCACGACGAGCAGTTCCCGCTCGACGGGGACGGCTACTACACGCTCGTCATCAGCCGTGCAGAGGACCGACCCCAGTTCGCCACGAAGGAGTGCGGCGTCGCGTGGGCTGAGTGGTCGAAGAGGGGCGACGGCGCCGGTAACCCAGACTTCGGTTGGCTGTCCCTGCGGAACATGATGGCGAACCCGGACTTCGAGCAGTCGCTGTTCGACACCAAGCGGCCCGGCGACGAGCGTGAGGTCCTGGGTGAGTACTACCCGGAACTGAAGTACTACACAGACGCGGCTGCGCTCGACGCCCTCGGCTGCGACGGCGTTGCTACCAACGAAGTGGTGGCGGACATTCCCACGAAGGGATCGCCTGACGCCAAGGGCTGGTAGCCGGTCCACTTGCTGGAGCCGGCACGCCCTCGACATCCGAAGGTGCGCTCGTGCACCCGAACTGACCTCCCGCGGACGCGATCGGGCGTGCGGGAGGTCAGTTCGGAAGCGGCGGGTCGCCCGTCAGGCGTCAGGCGGTGGCTCGCACCTTGCGCTTGCGCACCGCGAACCACGCGCCCTGTCCGAGAGCCACCAGCAGTCCGACTCCCGCGAGTCCCCAGCCGAGAGTGCTTCCGGGCGGCGTGAATCGGAGGGCCAATGTGGACTCCGAGCTACCGCTGTCCGGCAGGTGCACCTGCAGCAGTCCGCCAGGGCTCTCGGTGATGTCGACGGGTTCGCCGTTCACGGTCGCCGTCCAGCCGGGCCACGCGAGGAGCGCGAATGTGGCGGTGCCGGAACCGGTGTACGTCACGGTCTCGTGGGTGTCGGTGGAGGCGGCGTCGCCGGTGATCTCGAGGCCCGGCGTCGTCGCGGACAGTCGTCCGTCGGGCCACTGGTGCGGTGCGGTGCGGGTGCCGACGGTGACGCCGTGTTCGACGCGCACATTCCAGTCGTCGGCGGGCAGTGCGTCCAGAGCGTGGGTGCCGCCGTACGGCCCGCTGTTCTGTACGACGACGGTGTCGATGCGCATCGCGTCGAGCCACGACACTCCGGTGTCCGGCGACTCGGCGAGCAGGCGGGCGACGCCGTCGCCGCACGGGACGCCGCCGTAGTAGGAGATGCAGAGGTCGTCGACGAACGAGTTGAAGCTGATGCCGGCGTAGTTGTTGACGGCCTCCACCCCGGCGGGCTGGTACAGGCTGCCGAATAGCACGTCGCCCCACTGGCCGGTGGGGTCGTCGGGGCTGATGTTCTCGCGGTCCGCGACCACGAACGTCGTACCGGGGTAGCGCGTCTCGAAGTGCTCGTCGAGGAAGGCCTCCTGCCGCGGGAACTTCCACGGCGTGACGTTGTAGTTGCCGGTGAACCACAGGTTGGTCTGCGCGGCCAGCGCCACGATGGTGCCGGCCACGAGTGCGCCCGCGAGCAGTCGGGGCTTGCGGAACGACACGACGAGCGCCAGCGCGGTCAGTGCGACGGTGATCGCGAGGGCCGCGAGGTGGATGCCGATGTCCTCGGGGATCTCGGCCCACGACAGGTAGAACTGCGCGACGATGAGCCCCGCGGTGATGCCCAGGCGCAGCTTCCAGCGGTCCCGCGCCAGCCCGGCGGACAGCGCGACGGCGGCGATGACGATCACCGGTAGCTGCCCGTACTCGATGAGGCGGGCGGGCCAGCGGAACAGCCACAGGTTCGAAGGTCCGAGCAGCAGGATCAGGTAGATGCCGCCGAACACGGCGAGCGAGATGGTGCTGCGGCCGAGGCGCCGCAGCGACCCCCACCGGATCCACGGCGCCAGCGGCACCAGGAACCAGGCGAGGTAGACGAGCGGGACGGTGGCCGCGGTCGATTCGAAGATCGGCCCGTACGGGCGGTTCGACAGCGCCGACAGGTTGATCAGGTCACCGAGTCCGGGGCGCAGGGAGTCGTCGTTGCGGATGCCGGTCTGGGTGCGCACCGAGACTCCGGTGGTGAACACGAGCGGCAGGTAGACGATCAGCGACATCATCACGATCGAGACGCCGCTCACGAGCAGCGACCGGATCCCCGGGAACGGGCGTTCGGTGTCCTTCGCGCGGTTCCGTGCGACGGTCTCGGCGATCACCGCGAGGTAGACGACCGCGACCGCGACCGCACCGTACGGGTTGCCGGTCGTCATCGCCAGGAAACCGAACACGATCGGCACCAGCGGGTTGACCCGGCCCATCGCGCTTGCGCGCGTCGACCACCACACGTGCGGGATCCACGCGAATGCGATCAGGCCCGACGCCCACGTGGACGCGTCGAAGTACAGGGTGTATCCGGCGAACGGCATCGCGAAGCCGGCGACGAACGCCATCGACCGGGAGGCGCCGTACTGGCGGGCGAGCACGTAGACGCCGACCGCGAGCAGCGCCAGGAACTGCATCTTCACCAGGGTCATGCCGATGGCGAGGTTCGGTACCAGCGCGACCAGCGCGGCCTCGGCGAGCAGCACCGGGTTGTAGGTGCCGTACAGCGCCTCGGCGGTGACGTTGCCGCCCGCCCACATCTCGGGGAACAGGGTGGGCCAGGATCCGTCGAGGAGACGCTCGCCGATGGTGTGCCAGCCGGGCGCGAACGCCGCCGCGCTGTCGTCCCAGTAGTAGAACCACCGGTTCGACAACAGCGGGATCGCCGCGACGATCGCCACGAGCGCGGCGAGGAGGACCGGTGGTGTCATACGTTTGAGCAGCGGCAGATCAGAGTTCACGGCGGGCTTTCGTCGTCGGACGGATTGCGCGGCGGCAGCATCCCTGTCGTCGGAGCGTAATATTCCGCGCGGTTCGCAATGAAGTCGGGGAAAACGAGTAGGTCGGAGGTCATCGGGTGGAGACGAGCTCGGGAGGCGGTTTCGACGGCGGCTACGAGCTGTCCGTCGTGATCCCGGCGCACAATTCGGCCGATGTCCTCGAGGCCACGGTCCGTCGGTTCGCCGAGCACTTCGACGGCCGGTCCGTCGAGATCATCGTCGTCGAGAACGGGTCCACCGACGCCACGGCCGCGATCTGCGCCGACCTGGCCGCCGGATGGGACACCGACGGAGTGGTCTTCGTCCCGATGACCAGCGACAAGGGCATGGGCAACGCGCTGCGGACCGGCGCGCTCGCGTCGCGCGGTGCACGCGTGTTGCTGACTGCCGACGACCTGCCGTTCGGGTTCGACGACGTCGACGGCGCCGACCGGGTCGAGCGGGAGACCGGGCAGCGTCCGGCCGTGGTGATCGGGTCCAAGGCGCACCCCGACTCGGTGGTCGACCGCGGTCTGGCCCGGGCGGTGATGACCCGTGGGTTCGCGTTGCTGCGGCGCACGATCCTCGGCACCCGCACCGGCGACCCGCAGGGCACGTTCGTGGTCGACGGGGACCTGCTGCGGGCACTGGCCCCGCACCTGACCGAGCCCGGCTTCCTGTTCACCACCGAACTCGACTACGCCGTCGAGTCCGCTGGGATCCGTCCGGTGGAGGTCCCGATCCGTTTGAGTGACGAGCATCGCGCGCACGCCAGTCGCATCTCCGTCGGCGACGTCGTGCAGATGGCGCAGGGCCTGCTGACGTTGCGTCGGCGCAAGGCGGTGCTGCGCGCGGCGGCCCACGCGGCCGCCTGACCGTACCGGCCGGTCAGACCGGGTGGGCGCGCGTCGACACGCCGTGTCGCGATACCCTGCCGGGTGTGGATTCAGCTGACTCGTCCGAGACCCGTGCCGCCTCCGACAGCGAACTGACGCCTCGCCTCGTCGCGCAGCGCACCCTGTTCGCCGGCACGTCACCGGTCGCGAACGAGGAACTGTATGCGGTGGTCGAGAAGGGCGAGTCCACCCGTGACCGGTTCTCGCTGAGCCTGCACGCCGGCGCACGCGCCAACACCAACACCTTCTTCGGACGGTTCCCGGCCAGCTACTGGCAGCGCTGGACCACGGTCGGTGAGGTCACCGTCAGCGTCCGCGTCCTGTCCACCACGTCGTGCCGGGTGCTACTCGTCGCGTCGGACATCGGCGGTCACCGCCGCATCGTCGGGGCCACCACCGCCGACGGCCAGGGCACCGTCACCCTCTCCAGCGCCCTCGATCAGTTCGTCGACGGCGGCTCGCTGTGGCTCGAGTTCGAGGCGCTCGACGCTGAGGTGACGTTCGACCGGATCGAGTGGAGCGTCGAGGCGTCGAACCCGCCGCGCCCGGTGGCCGTGGCGATCTGCACGTTCAACCGTGCCGACGACTGCGCGAAGACGGTGGCGGCGCTGGCGTCCGACAAGGCCGTCGTCGAGCGTCTCGAGACCGTGTACGTGGTGGACCAGGGCACCGACCCGGTCGAGGACCGTGAGCTTTTCCAGCAGGTCGCACCGGCGTTCGGGGATCGCCTGCAGTACCTGCGTCAGCCGAATCTCGGTGGCGCCGGTGGCTTTACCCGCGGGCTGTTCGAGGCGTCCGCGTCCGGCGACGACACCGACGTGATCTTGATGGACGACGACATCCTCTGCGAACCGGAGACGGTGCTGCGGCTGAGCGCATTCGCGAACTGCACCGCCAGCCCGGCGCTGATCGGCGCCGAGATGCTGTTCCTCTACAACCCCAACTACCTGCTGGCCACGGCCGAGCGGGTGGATCTGGCGACGCTGCGGCGCGGACTGCCGACGGACAAGTACAGCGAGCACAACTACAACGTGCTCGAGGAGTTGCCGGAGCGTCGCGTCGACGCCCAGTACAACGGCTGGTGGTCGTGCCTGATCCCGGCCGAGGCGCTGCGCCGGATCGGGCTGCCGCTGCCGGTGTTCTTCCAATGGGACGACGTCGAGTTCAGCCTGCGCGCGGGCCGGGCCGGCATCCCCACGATCACGCTGCCAGGCGCCGCGGTGTGGCACGCGGACTTCTACTGGAAGGACGTCGACGGTTTCGCGCACTACTTCAGTACCCGCAACGGACTGATCACCGCGGCACTCGATCCCGGTTTCGCGCCGTCCGCGCTGGCGAAGAATCTCGCGCGGGACATCTCCCGCTCGATCGTCAGCATGCAGTACGGTCTCGCACACACCCAGTTGCGTGCGCTCGAAGGCTTCCTCGAGGGGCCCGCCGCGCTGGCGGACGGCGGCCAGGCGGCGCTGGCATCGGTGAACGCCGAACGGAAGCGCTTCTCGGAGACGGTCACCCGCCCCGCGTCGGAGTTGCCGACGGTGCCGGTGCGCCGGGCCGATCCGCCGCCGAAGCCGCACCTCGAGGACATGATCCTCGCGAAGCGTGCGCTGTGGCAGGCCCGGGGACGACTCGAGCCGGGCCCGGTGACGGTCTCGTTCGAGGATGCGCAGTGGTGGCACGTGGGACGGTTCGCGCACGTCTTCGTGACCGACGCGTCGCAGTCCGGGGTCCGGGAACGCCGGTTCGATCGGGAGAAGGCGGCCGAGATGACCGGACGCCTGCTCGGGGTGATGAAGCGCTTCCGTGCTGACGCGCCCGCGGTCGCCGAGGCCTACCGTCGTGAGTTCCCGCAGTTGACGAGCCGGGAGAACTGGGCGCGCCTGTACGGAAAGTGATCCGCGGCAGGCTTATTCGCGTAGGCGGACCACGACCTGCTCGTGGTCGCCGGTGTACGCGAGGTAGTCGAACTCGAGTCCCGTGCGGGTGACGAACTCGGTCCACGCGCGGTGCTCGTGGTTCTGCCAGCCGGGGTAGTTGAAGTACTCGTCGAACACCAGCACCGTGCCCGGCACCAGTCGGTCGGCCAGCAGGTCGAGCACCGTGCGGGTCGACGAGTACAGGTCGGCGTCCAGGTGCGCGAACGCGACCGGGCCGGGACGATCGTCGAGGAAGCCGGGCAGCGTGTCCTCGAACAGTCCCGACACGAGTTGCGCGCCGGGCACCGACGGCACGTCCGCCTGCGCGAACTCGCCGGCCGGGAATCCGCTGCGCCACGCCTCGGGCAGTCCCGTCCACACGTCGAAACCCCACACCTCGTGTCCGGTGGGGCGCAGCGCGTCGCTGATGATCCGCAGCGTCGTGCCGCTCGCGACACCGAACTCGAGTGCCAGTCCGTCGACCTTGACCATCTCGAGCCCGTACCGCAGCGTGTCGTGGGGATGCCGGAAGACGGGCGCCTTCGGCATGTGGTCGAGCACGAACTGGGCACTCTCGGCGGTGGCACGGATGTCGAGCGCATACGAGATGTCGCGTCGAGCGCGCTGTTCGAGCTGATCGAGGCGTTCGCTGACCGACGCCACCTGCCCGCGCGCCTCCGCGAGTTCGTGCAGCACGCGTTTCATCTCACCGTTGTTCGCGGCGAGCTCCGCGAGTACTTGGTCGTGCCGGTTCTCCTGCCCGATCCGCGTCTGGCGGTCCGAATCGCGGAGCACCTCCGCAACCGCCCGCTGCAGTTTGAGCCGGGACGACTTCTTGAACCGATCGAGCATGCGCGGACCCCTCCCACGTGAGCGTCGAGTTCGTCCCCATGCTGCCAGGGATGTCCTCGTGATGCAGGGCTGCGCCGGGAGACGGCGGCGGAATCGACTCCCGCTCCGCGAATGCCCGTGCTGCTGCGGGAATTCGTGGTCTCATCGACTATGGCCGATTTGGGGGGAATTACCGGGCGCGGACGCAAAGTCGCCGTGGGAGCTGCGTGTATCGCCGTCGCAGCGGTCGGACTCGCGGGAATCGTGAGTGGGGGCGGTGACGGCGCCGCGCCCGCTGTGCCCGACGCCGTGCACCTCGTCGCCGATGCGCGCGAGAGCACGTCGGCGCTGCCGTGTGACGCCGTCGAGCGGCTGGACCGGGAGACCGAGGAGCGGGTGGCCGCGGGGCTCGAGGTCCCCGGCGCCGAACTGTGGCCGCCGGTCTACGACCGGGTTAAGGAGCCGCGGCCGGCTGTCGCACCCCTGGACCCGACCACGGGAATCCCGAAGAACCTGCTGGAGAAGCCGCTACCGCCGGAGGCGTGGGAGCAGATCAGGGCCGCCGAGGCCGAGGCGGCGCGCGCGCCGAAGGTGCCGCGGCCGTGCGGTGTTGAGGTCGACGAAATCCAAGCCCAGGCGGAAGCTACCAACAGCATGGTGGCCTGCTACCTGCCGGACGGCCGATACACGTCCACCACGATCGTCGACATGGTGCCGATCGACCCGAGCACGGCACCCGAGCGTCCGACGCGGGAAGTTGCCGATCAGGTGTGCCGCAGCTGGGGATACGACCGAAGCGAACCCTGATCAGGGCCGGGCGAACCGCTCCCGGCGTCCGAGTCCGCGCAGTCGCATCCACTCGCGGAAGCCCTTGGGGTCGCGGCGCGAAACCAGGAAGTACCAGCCGAAGCGCGCGTACTCCTGCGGCAGCAGCTTGCGCATGCCCGGCTGCGACATGAGGTAACCGCGATTGCGGTACGTGAAGAAACGCTTGGTCTCGTTGTCCGGGTACTGCGTGTGCATCCGGCCACCGAGGATCGGCTTGAACTCGTCGGCGCCGTCGGGATGCACGTACGCGGTCTGCAGGCACGTGCCGAACGGCAATCCCGAGCGGACCAGGCGACGGTGCACCTCCACCTCGTCGCCGCGGACGAACAGTCGCAGATCCGGGACGCCGACGGCGTC
The DNA here is from genome assembly GCF_000738775.1 of Prescottella defluvii. Classification (GTDB taxonomy): domain Bacteria; phylum Actinomycetota; class Actinomycetes; order Mycobacteriales; family Mycobacteriaceae; genus Prescottella; species Prescottella defluvii. The sequence continues at coordinate 47,157 of NZ_JPOC01000038.1, read as the reverse complement.
GATCGCGGACGCCGAGAACAGGGCGCCGTTGAACAGTGAGGCGATGCCGGGCAGCAGGTCGTCGTCGCCCAGTTCGGACCGCCAGCGCTTCCACTCCACGCCGCGGCGCAGCGGGAACGCGAGCCGGTCCGGCTGCGCGATGTCGCACACGACGGGGGAGACCTCGGCCAAGCCGTGCCGCTGCGCGCACGCCAGCAGCGTCGCCAGGACGTCCGGGCCCTCGGGGCGACCGTCGTCGTCGGCCAGCCACACCCAGTCCGCACCCAGCGACAGCGCGTACAGCATGCCGAGCGCGAAACCGCCCGCACCGCCGAGGTTGTGCTTGGACCCCAGATAGGTGGTGGGGACGTCGGCGCTCTCGACGAGCGCACGGACGTCGGCCTCGTCGGCGTTGTCGACGACGACGAGGTGGTCGAGCGGACGGCTCTGCGCGGCCAGCACCTTCAGCGACTGCGCGAGCAATTCGCGTCGCTTGTGGGTGACGACGACGCCGACGATCTTCTCGGTCACGAGGCCTTCTCTTCGTTGTCCCGTTCCCGCTTCATGTCGGCGATCACGTGGCGGACGTGGTCGGCGGCGTCGTCACCCTCGTAGGCGCGGACGACGTCCTCGATCTCGCCGTGCATGCGCACCTGGCCGTGGTCGATCCACATCGCGCTGTCGCACAGCTGCGCCAGGAACTCGTTGGAGTGGCTCGCGAAGACGAGGATGCCGGAGCGCTCCACCAGCTTCTGCAGCCGGATGCGGGCCTTCTTCATGAACTCGGCGTCGACCGCACCGATGCCCTCGTCGAGCAGCAGGATCTCGGGGTCGATGCTGGTGACGACGCCCATCGCGATGCGCACCCGCATGCCGGTCGAGTAGGTCCGCAGCGGCATGTTCAGGTACTCGCCGAGCTCGGTGAAGTCGGCGATCTCGTCCATCTTCGCGAGCATCTGCTTGCGGGTCTGCCCCAGGAACAGGCCGCGGATGATGATGTTCTCGTAGCCGGAGATCTCCGGGTCCATGCCGACGCCCAGGTCGAACACGGGCGCGACGCGGCCGCGGACGCGGGCGCTGCCGCGGGTCGGCTCGTAGATGCCCGACAGCAGTCGCAGCAGTGTCGACTTGCCGGCGCCGTTGTGGCCGACCAGTCCGACACGGTCGCCCTCCTGGAGGGACAGCGTGATGTCCTTGAGTGCCTCGACCACGACGACGTCGGAGTCGTTGCGGCCGATGGAGCCGCCGGCCTTGCCGAGGAACGCCTTCTTCAGCGACCGCGACTTGGCGTCGAAGATGGGGAAGTCGACGCACGCGCCGCGCGTCTCGATGCTCACATTGCTCGTCATGTCGGTTTCCCCCTAGACCCAGTAGGCCACGCGGGCCCGGTACTTGCGCAGCGCGAAGATCGCGGCGGTCCAGCCGACGACGGTGAAGGCCAGCACGATGTACCAGTGGTAGGCGTCCTGGTCCGCGCCGATCATCGGGGCGCGGACGATGTCGAGGAAGTGGTACAGCGGGTTCAGTTCGGCGATCCGCGCGCGCTTGGCAACGTCGCCGCCCTGGGCCTCGAGCACCTCGGTGGACCAGAAGATCGGGGTGAGCACGAACAGCAGCAGCGTCATGCTGCCGAGGATCGGCGCGATGTCGCGGTAGCGGGTGGCGAAGATGCCGAACACGATCGACACCCACAGCGCGTTGAGCACGATCAGGCCCAGCGCCGGAATCGCGGCCAGCGCCGTCCACGTCATGTTCTTCCAGACCCCGAACGCGAACAGCATGATCACGTAGATCAGCAGGTTGTGCGCGAAGAACAGCAGTTGGCGCCACACCAGCCGGTAGATGTGGACGCTCAGCGCCGACGGCAACTGTTTGATCAGTCCCTCGTTGGCGATGAACACCTCGGAGCCCTCGAGGATCGACGCACTGATCAGGTTCCACACGATCAGGCCGACGGTGACGTACGGCAGGAACGTCTGCAGCGGCATCCCCAGCAGCGCCGAGTACAGGATGCCCATCGCGGTCGCCTGCACGCCGGTGGCGATCGTGATCCAGAACGGACCGATCACCGACCGGCGGTACCGCTGTTTGATGTCCTGCCAGCCCAGGTTGAGCCACAGCTCACGCTGCGCGAACCCGTCCCGAAGGTCCTGGAACGCGCGACGGAACGTCTGCGAATCGGACCCGACGACGTCGGTATCGGCGTCGGACGCCGGCTCGTGATCCAAGGCTGCTGCTGACACGAGTTCCGAGCCTACCGTTTGCGGTGGAGTTGCCGGTTTCGGCGCACTCGAAGGGTGCCGGCGGGCGCTACAGGTACTGCCCCGTCCCGCCCCCCGAGCTGTCGTCGGAACCCGGCATGCGGTGCTGCGGTCCCATGCTCATCCCGGGCGGGAGTGCGCCCTGACGCATCTGCTCGAGTTGCGCGCGTGCCGCCATCTGCTGCGCGAACAGCGCGGTCTGGATGCCGTGGAACAGGCCCTCGAGCCAACCGACGAGCTGAGCCTGTGCGATCCGCAGTTCGGCGTCGGTGGGCACGGAGTCGTCGTTGAACGGCAGGGTGAGCCGCTCGAGTTCCTCCCGCAGTTCGGGAGCCAGCCCCTGCTCGAGCTCGCGCACCGACGACCTGTGGATCTCCTTGAGCCGGGCGCGGCTGGCGTCGTCGAGCGGCGCGGCGCGCACCTCCTCGAGCAACTGTTTGATCATCGTGCCGATGCGCATGACCTTCGCGGGCTGCTCCACCATGTCGGTGAGTGCGTCCGGGTCGCTCTGGTCCGCCGTGCCGTCCGCGGCTCCGTCGGTGCGGTTCGTGGCCGCGGCCACCGGAACTGGATGGCCGTCGGGTCCGATCACGAGCACGCGTTCGTTCTCCGGTTGCGTCATGGCTCCATCTTGTACGTTTCGGTGCCGGTTTGCCGAGGGCACGTCGGCAGTGTCGGAAGTGTCGTGTGCTAGAGCACGTTCCGAAAAGTCGGATCTGAATCACGCGGTGTTGACACCGGGACTTAGAGTGTCCGTCATGGCTTACGACGTTGCCCGGGTACGGGGACTGATCCCGTCACTGGGCGATGGATGGGTCCATCTCGACCCGCAGGCCGGTATGCAGATCCCGGACGCGGTCTCCCGCACCGTGTCGACCGCGTTCCGCGCGGCGGCCTCGTCGGCGTCCGGCCGGCACGTCTCGTCGCGGCGCAGCGCCGCCATCGTCGCGGCAGCCCGTGAGGCCGTTGCGGACCTGGTCGGAGGCGATCCCGCGGGTGTCGTGCTCGGCGCCGATCGGGCGGTGCTGCTGGCCTGGCTGGCGGAGTCACTCAGTTCCCGGTTGGGCCTCGGCACGGGACTGGTGCTGTCCCGCCTCGACGAGGAGGCGAACGTCGCGCCGTGGCTGCGTATCGCGAGCCGATACGGCGCGCAGGTCCGGTGGGCCGAGGTGGAGATCGAGACGTGTGAGCTGCCGAGTTGGCAGTTCGCCGACCTGGTGCAGCCGACGACGCGCCTGATGGCACTCACCGCGGCGTCGCCGATCGTCGGATCCGCGCCCGCCGTCCGGGTGGCCGCCGACCGCATCCACGAGGTGGGCGGACTGCTCGTCGTCGACGCCGTCGGGGCCGCGCCCTACGCGCACCTCGACATCAACGACCTCGGCGCCGACGTCATCGCGGTCAGCGCGCCGTCGTGGGGCGGCCCGCAGGTCGGTGCCCTGGTGTTCCGGGACCCGACGCTGCTCGACCGCATCCCCGCCGTCTCGCTCAACCCGTACGCGCGTGGTGCCGAACGCATGGAGGTCGGCGGACACCAGTTCGCGCTGCTGGCCGGGCTGACCACGTCGATCGACTTCATGGCCGGGCTCGAGGAGACCGCGACCGGCACCCGCCGGCAGCGGCTCGAGACGTCCATCAGCTCGCTGCAGGAGTACCACGACCAGCTGTTCGACTACCTCATCCGGTCGCTGGACGCGCTGCCGCAGGTGACGATCATCGGCCGGTCCCCGATCCGGGTGCCCACGCTCAGCTTCACCGTCGCCGGGGTGCCGGCCGACAAGGTGGCCGCGCACCTCGCCGACAACCGGATCGCCACCGTCAGCGGCTTGCAGTGCGGCAACCGCCTGCTCGACGCGCTGGGTGTCAACGACGAGGGCGGCGCCATCACTGTGGGTCTGGCGCCCTACACCACCCGCTACGAGATCAACCAGCTCGTCAAGCACCTCGGGGCGTTGGGCTAGCTCTCATTCCGCCCGCACGCTGAGTACCACCTTGCCGACGGTGTCGGGGGAGTCGAGCAGCCCGTGCGCCGTGGGTGCCTCGGTGATCGGCAGTTCCACGTGCACGACGGGCGCGACGATGCCCTCGCCGACCAGCGGCCACAGCTTGTCCCGGACGGCCGCGACGACCGCCGCCTTGCTGGACGGTCCCGTCTCGGGGCGTCCCCGTAGCCCGGTCGCGAGCACCCGGGCCCGCTTGCCGAGCAGCTTGCCGATGTCCAGTTCGCCCTTGCGGCCGCCCTGCATGCCGATGATCACCAACTGCCCGTCGGGCGCGAGGGCGTCGATGTTCCGGTCGAGGTACGACGCGCCCATGTTGTCGAGGATCAGGTCCGCGCCGCGACCGCCGGTCTCCGCGCGGAGCACCTGTACGAAGTCGTCGTCGCGGTAGTTGATCAGGATGTCGGCGCCCAGCTCGGCGCAGCGTGCGAGCTTGTCGGCGGAGCCGGCGGTGACGGCGACCCGCGCACCGAGTGCCTTGCCGACCTGGATGGCGTGGGTGCCGATGCCCCCGCCGCCGCCGTGCACCAGCAGCACCTGGCCGGCGTGCAGGCCACACTCCATCACCAGGTTGGACCACACCGTGCAGGCGACCTCCGGCAACGCCGCCGCCGCCCGCAGATCGAGGCTGTCGGGGACCGGCAGCAACTGGGTGGCCGGGACAACGACCTTCTCGGCGTAGCCGCCGCCGGCGAGCAGCGCCGCCACCCGGTCGCCGACTTTCCAGCCGTGCACGTCGGCGCCGACCTCGGAGATCACGCCGGAGCATTCGAGGCCGAGGATGTCGCTCGCGCCGGGCGGCGGCGGATACATTCCGCGGCGCTGCAACAGGTCGGCGCGGTTGACGGCGGTGGCCGCGACGTCGAGCAGGACCTCGCCGGGGCCGGGTGTCGGATCGGGAACCTCGGACCAGGACATCACTTCGGGTCCACCGGGCTCGGAAATTGTGATCGCGTACATGCCGTTGACGCTAGTCCGACCGGGTTAGCGTCACCGGATGACCTTCTTCGGCAACATGCAGAACGAGATCTACCTGACCGGCATCGGCGGCGCCCGCCCCGAGTTGCCGATGACCGCGGCCGGGCTCGAGGCCCGGGCGCGGGAGGAACTGAGCGCGGAGGCGTACGCGTACATCGCGGGCAGCGCGTCCACCGAGCGCACCGCCGCGGCGAACCTGGACGCGTTCACCCGCCGCGCCCTGGTGCCGCGGATGCTGCGCGGGACCGGGGCGCCCGACGCGCGGGACCTGAGCGTCGACATCCTCGGCACGCGCCTCGCGGCACCGGTGCTGACCGCACCGATCGGAGTGCTCGGTCTGGTTCGTGAGCGGGGCGAGACGATCGTCGGCGAGGTGACCGCCGAACTAGGGATCGGTTCGGTGCTGTCGACGGCGGCGTCGTCCACCATCGAGGACGTGGGCGCGGTCTCGGGGGACAACTGGTGGTACCAGCTGTACTGGCCCGCCGACGACGAACTGGCGCAGTCGTTGGTGCAGCGGGCCGCCAAGGCCGGCGCCAAGGCGATCGTCGTCACCGTCGACACTCCGGGAATGGGTTGGCGGCCAAGGGATCTGGAACTGGGTCACTTGCCGTTCCTGCGGGCGCAGGGCATCGCCAACTACCTGTCCGATCCGGTGTTCCGCGCGCGGTTGGCCGCGCCGCCGGAGGAGAGCGTGGAGGCGATGCAGATCGCGGTGCTCACGTGGGTGTCGTTGTTCGGCAACCACGCGTTGCGGGCGTCGGACATCGCGAAGATAAACGAGTGGACCGGTCTCCCCGTTTTGGTCAAAGGTGTTGTACACGAGGACGATGCGCGGGCCGTGGTGGATGCGGGTGCCGACGGAGTGATCGTGAGCAACCACGGCGGCCGGCAGGTGGACGGCGCGATCGCCGCGCTGGACGCGCTCGGCCCCGTCGCCGCGGCGGTGGGGGATCGGGCCACCGTCCTGCTGGACTCCGGAATCCGCTGCGGCGCAGATGTGTTGATTGCACTGGCGCTCGGTGCCGACGCGGTGCTCTACGGGCGGCCGTGGGCCTACGGCCTCGGCCTGGCGGGCGCCGACGGCGTCCGGCACGCGCTACGAATCCTGTTGGCGGATTTGGACGTCACAATGGGGTTGGCCGGTATGTCCAGCATCGCGGAGATCGATTCGAGTGTGCTTCGCACGGTCGGGCGATAGGTAGCACTACTATGCATTCGTGACAGCAGATGCTCGAGTAACCACGGGTGCCGGGGTGGCGTGGCTCGGTGCCGACGAGATGCGCGCGTGGCGCGCATTCATTGACGGCAGTCAGCGATTGATGGACGTCCTCAACCGCGAGTTGGAGACGGCACACGGCATGTCCCTAGCCGAGTACCGGATCCTGGTGATGCTGTCGGAGTCCCCGGACGGATCACTGCGGATGAGTGACCTCGCCGACGGCGTCCTGTCGTCGCGGAGTCGCCTCACACATCAGATCCGCCGCATGGAGGCCGAGGGCATGGTGGAGCGCAGCCAGTGCGTCGAGGACGGGCGCGGGGTGCTCGCAGTCATCACCGACGAGGGCCGCCGCCGACTCGCTGAGGCCGCCCCCACACACCTCGACGGGGTGCGCAACTACCTGATCAACCTGCTCGGCAGGTCCGAGATGCGGATGCTCGCGGACGTCTTCGAGAAGGTCGACGGCGCCATCGGCGACCGCGCCGGCGGCTGATCGGTTTCACCCCCCGCCGCGCATGCGGTTAGGATCTGCCACGGAAGCGTGGCAGAGCGGCCGAATGCACTCGCCTTGAAAGCGAGCGTGGCGTTAAACCCACCGGGGGTTCAAATCCCTCCGCTTCCGCCACGGTCAGGGGCGGTTTTGAGAAACCGCCCCTGACGTCGGAAGATCCGGCAACGTCCCGAAGTGGCACAGGCATGACACGCGATCGCTGGTATCGCGGGCGTGGCGTTGAGAAATGTCGTTGAGAAAGTCGGGCTGCCGAGCGGCGACATCTGCACAGTTTCGTTCCTGGGATGACTATTCGCCGCCGACACGCTTGAACCGCGCTCAACAGCCGTCTCGCCACAGAAGACGACGGCGAGGCCTTTGGCAGGTCTCGACCACGCGCCCCTACGCAGAGCCGTTTCGTTCAACGTGACGTACCTCACAAACTGAATCATCTGATTGATTTCGGTTTCGGCAGCGTGGTGATGTCAGCACGCCGCCGATTCGCGGCGGCGGGGACAGGAGGATTCCTAGGTGGGGACCATGAAGACGGCATTGAAGATCGCGGCTTCGGCAGCAGGTGCGTGCGCTGTCCTGGCGCTCGGCGCGGGGACAGCCTCGGCTGTTGAGCTCTTCTCGGGGGACCGGTACCAGGCGATCTCGTTCGACCGCAACGAGACTCGCGTGTTGCGAGATGTCGGTGCGGGCAACATTTTCGATGCCGTCGTACCCAACGACCAGAAGATGGTCTATCTCGGTGAGGGGTCGATCTACGACACGCACCCGACGTTGGTGTTCGCTTCGACCCACGAGTTGATCGAGGAGGCGGTGTCTCGCGGCGGGACGATGGCGTTCACCGTGAACGATCTCTCGTACTGGGACAACATCGTCGACGTGTTCCAGATGTGGTGATCGTGGCGCATCCCGATGGGGTCATGGTCAGGTGTGGATCGGTCGCGCGTAGGTAACTACCTGACCGGACAAACTCTCGCTGGATCGTGAATTTATCCCCGGCGCTTCTTGAAGGTGAGCGTGGCGTTGAACCCACCGGGGGTTCAAATCCCTCCGCTTCCGCCAAGGTCAGGGGCGGTTCTAAATAACCGCCCCTGACGTCGGAAGATCCGGCAACCTTCCGAAGTTCCTCGACGAGTTGCAGGACACGCTCAAAAAGGAAGCCACTCAGGCTGCGGCCGACGAGGCGGGGATCGTCACGGTGGCTCAGGCGGTCGAACGTTGGCTCGCGGTGCAGCGGATCAACCCGACCACGCTCGCGGCCTACACGGCGGCACAGACTCGTGACCGAGGGCGCATCACTACTCGATATCCTTGATCGCCTGCTCGAACTCGGTGTCTACGGAGTCGATCGAGCAATTGATGGGGCCGTGCGCAACTAGCTGTCGCGGGTCATGACGTTGTAGACACTGGGCCAGGACCGGGCCGAGTGAGGTATCTCGGCGGGCTTCGAGAAGGACCCGGTCGTGGGGTTCTTCTCTGCCACAGATAGATGCCAGGCAGGGCATCAAGCAGAACACCGGACAAGAAGAGGAAGTTGCCGGCGGTTCGCCAGCCGGCCGGACGGCTTCCGTAGGGTGCGTACCCGACCTCCCAGTTCGACATCCAGCGGCACAAGATTCACGACTTCGTCCGCCACACGCGAACCGGCGCCTCTTCGTCGACAGGGACCCCTACGGTGCCTTGACCTGGTGGCTGACCCCTGTCGATCTCCTCGAAGGAACAGCCCTCGAGGACCTCGAAGCAGGAGACCTCACCGTGACGGCTGTCGACAACGTGATCGACTATGCCTGGCAAGGCAGGTGAGCTGGTGCCGAAGTGCAACGGAGCCCGGTAGATCGTCATGGCAGCAGCTGGGTAACAGTGCGGACCGTTAGCCGGACGGCCGGGAGACGGCGGGAATACAGTCGGCCGGACTCGTCCTTCGACCGCGAGGTGTGATCGCGATGAACCTGATCAAAAGGGTGGCAGCATCGGCGCTGGTCGCCGGAGCGGTACTCGTCGGAGCCGGGACTGCGCACGCGGACCCGCCGCCGACCACCCAGCCGCCACTGACCAAACAGCAGGCGCTCGACAACATGTTGAACGAGTTGGGCATCGGCTGGGAGCAAGGCGGTGCCGAGGGGGTCGCGACGGGCTCCGCTATAGGCCTCGGCATCGGCTGCATATCGATGTTCCCCGGCAGCCTCGCCGGCTGCATCATCGGCGGCCCGACCGGCGCCGTTATCGGAGGCATCGTCGGTATCGGCAACGGCAACCCGAAGGCCCAGCAAGCCATCGAAACGTACCTGAACACTCCCTAGGCCGAAATGCCCCTCAGCTTGATGAACAGCTGAAGGGTCCTGGCGGGAGCAGAGGGATTTGAATACCCCGTACGGAGACCGCATGCAGTCGGACGTCGTCCGAGGAGTATTCCGAGCTGACGTCACGAGGCTCGATGTGACACACGCATGACACACCGTGGGGGAGTCATGAGTGGGCGCTGATCGGTCTGTTGGAGGAAAACCTACAGACCAGGAGAAATTCTGGCTGCTTCCGCAACAGCCCCTCACCTGTTTCGACAGGTGAGGGGCTTTTTCATGCCCACGATCCGCCCCGTTCGGTCCGGGAGACGCCCATGGCAGCATGGTCGTGATCAAGCTCCACCGCAGGAAGGCATCCATGCGTCACCTCGCCGCCCGCATGCTCGGTATCGGTCTCACGGCCACCGCGCTCGTTCTCGCCCCGGCAGTCGGGGCGTCGGCCTCACCGGACACCGGTTCGCTGGGCCTGACGCCGACGGGAGTGGTCCCGGCGTCCGCGTCGGCGATCCAGCAGCAGTTCGGCGTGCCCGGTCCGCACGCGGTCACCGCCACCAGCAGCGTGCAGGACTGTGTGGGGTTGACCGACCTCTACGTCCGCGTGGTCCGTCTCGGCTTCGACGTGCAGGACGATTTGCAGTGTTTCGGGACCTTCCCCGACGCCGGTCTGCGTAACCCTGTCGGGGTGGAGTTCTACTACCCCGAGGACATCGCCGAACTCGGTGCACTGCCCCTCGTGCTGTGGACGCCCGGCATCCTGGTCGAACCCGGCATCTACGACTCCACCGTCCGGCATTTGGCGAGCCACGGTTACGTCGTCGCGGTCAACTATTCGCTCGTCAACTGGTTCGGCCTCACCCACGAGATGGGTGCGCGGGCCGCCGCGGCGGTGAACTCCGATGTGACCAGTCCGCTGCACGGCCGTATCGATCTGACCCGCACGGTCGTCGCGGGCCATTCCGCCGGCGGCGGTTCCGCACTGATCTCCGGCGGTCGGCTGCAGGGGATCGGTACGCAGTTCGACCCCGACTTCCGTGTCGTCGGCGCCCTCGCGATCGAGCCCGGTCCCGCGACTCTCGGCATCGGGGTGACGCCGTCGACGGTGCCGACGCTGATCGTCACCGGCACTTCGGATTTCATCGTGCACCCGGCGGGCTGGCCGTCGCTCGTCCAGTACCCACAGGTGCAGGCGCCCGCCTGGCTGACCACGGTCCGCGGGGCCAGCCACGGCAAGCCCATGGACGGTCCCGCCAACTCGGTGTTCCCGGCCGTCGAGGTCGCATTCCTCGACTACGTGACGAAGGGGTCGGCCCGCGCGACGGAGGTCTTCGTCGGCGCCGACTACACCCTCGCCACCGACGGCGCGCTCGTGGACACCCGGCGCAACGCGCGGGCCGACGTGCTCCGGTAGCGAGGTGTCCCGCATTCGGGCAGCGTGTCCCCCGATGGGGGGGACAGTTCTTTGAGGCCAAGTTGACGGGCCAGCGTCGAGTGCGCCGGAACTCAGTTCGGCGACGCGACTGCGATGCGTCCGGGGTGTGGCGGTGCGACGGGGGAGTGGTTCGTCAGGTAGGCGGTGAGGGCGTCGAGATCGGTTCCGGCGGAGGCGGGTTCGGTGCCGGATTGCAGGACCGTGAAACCATCGCCACCGTCGGTGAGGAACTTGTTGACCGCCACCCGGTAGGGGGTGTCCGGGTCGACGGCGATGCCGTCGACCCGGATGTCGGCGATGCGTGAACCGATCGGTGCTCCGCGGTCGATCCGGTAGGCCAGGCTGGACGAGGGTGCCAGGATCAGCTCCCGTGTCGAGCCGTCGGACTGCGGTTGGAACTGTTGCTCGAGAACATCTTTCAACTGCATGCCGGTGACCGTTCGTACTTCGAGCGAGTTCGCGAACGGCTGCACCTGGTAGGCGGCACCGAAGGTGACGGTGCCGTCGGCGTCGGGTAGCAGGTCGGCCCGGATGCCACCCGGATTGGTGAGGGCGATCTGTGCCCCGCGCCCGCGGGCGGCCTCGAGTTGGGCGTCGGCGATCAGGTTGCCCAACGGACTCTCACCGCTCGTGTCGGGTTCGCGGGTGATGTCGGCGGTCGCGATGCCGACCGACCGTTCGGCAACCTCGGCGGACTGCGTGCTCGCCCGCTCGACCAGTTCGGCGGCCCACGGGTCCGGCGAGATGTCTTGGGTGACTATCTGATTGAACGCCTGTGTCCGGTCCCGATCGACCTCGCCGGTATCGCGGTCGATGGCCAGGTCCACCACCGACACCATCCGTCCGTGCGAGGCGGCCTGCATCATCGGACGCGGGTTGCCGGCGGGATCGGCGACCGTGCAGTTGAACTGCGCGTGGGTGTCGGCGGTGAAGATCGCGTCCACCTTGGGGGACGCTTGCGTCGCGATCGCGCGGGCGGGACCGTCGGCGAGGTCGCACGAATTGGGGCCGCCGAGGCCGGACTGGGTGTCGCCGCGGTGCAGCAGGACCACGATGGCGCGCACGCCGAGGAAGTCGAGGGTGTCCGCGGTGCGGTCGATCGCCTCGAGTTCGTCGCCGAACGTCAGGTCGGCGACCGCGTCGATGGAGATCTTGGACGGCGCGTCGGAGGGCATCACGCCGATCACCCCGACCGGAATCCCGTCGACGTAGTCGACGGCGTAGGGCAGGGCCGCGGGGGTGCCGTCGGGGAGGGCCATGTTCGCGGAGAGCAACGGGAACTGGGCGCCGCCGAAGGTCGGCTCGAACTGGCAGCCGTCCACGGGGTGGCAGCCGCCGTTCTGCAGGCGGTGCAGTTCCGCCAGCCCGTCGTCGAGCTCGTGGGTTCCGATCGACGCAGCGTCGACGCCAATCCGGTTCAACAGGGCCACGGTCGGTTCGTCGTGGAACAGGGCCGACTCGATCGGGGAGGACCCCCAGCTGTCGCCCACCGAGTAGAGCAGCGAGTTGGGCGCCTGCCCGCGCAGTTGCTGGACGTACGCGGCGAGGTACGCGGCGCCCCCGGCGTCGGTCGCGGGACCGTCGGGCCGGGAGATCTGGGCGCGAGCGCCCTCGGGTGGCTGCAGGCTGCCGTGCAGGTCGTTGATCGCGAGCAGTCGCACCGGAACGACGTCACCGTCCGCCGGCCGGGCGTCGACGGCGAGCGCGCCGACGGTCAGTGACGCGCCGAGCGCCGCGGCGACAACCGACACCCGACCCCGGGTCCGGCGTCCGGACAGATCGCTCCCTGGTCGACACACCGCCCAGAGTCTGCCAACGATTTGGTGACGGAGAAACAAGCGACCGATAACGGTTGGATTACTTCGTGGGGGAGCCGGCCGGGACGCCGGCGAGTTCCAGTGCCGCCGCGGATGTCGCGAACGCGAGGAACGCGTCGTTCTCGTGGGGGTCGCCGATCGTGATCCGGACGCCGTCGACGCCGTACGGGCGGATCACCACACCGGCCTCCGCACTGGCCTCGCCGTACGCGGCGGAGCGCTCACCGAGCGGCATCCACACGAAGTTCGCCTGCGTCACCGGGACGTCGTAGCCGGCGGCGAGGAGCGCGCCGCGCATCCGATCGCGTTCGGCGACGATGTCGTCGGTGCGGCGGAGCAGTTCGTCCTGCGCGGTCAGGCAGGCGATCGCGGCGGCCTGCGCGACGGCGTTGACGCTGAACGTGATGTGCACCTTCGTGAGCGCGGCGATGATCGCCGGATCGGCGACCGCGTAGCCGACGCGGACGCCCGCCAGCCCGTACGCCTTGGAGAACGTGCGCAGCACCACCACGTTGCGGCGGGTGCGGGCCAGGTCGATGCCGTCGACGCCGGACCGGTTGTACTCGAAGTACGCCTCGTCGAGGGCGACCACGACGTTCGCCGGGACGGCGTCGAGGAACCGCTCGAGTTCCTCGCGGCCCAGCGCGGTGCCGGTCGGGTTGTTGGGGTTGCACACGAAGATCAGTCGGGTGCGGTCGGTGACCGCGGCCGCCATCGCGTCCAGGTCGTGGCCGTGTTCGGGGGTGAGCGGCACCGGCACCGAGACCGCGCCGGCCACCTTCGTCACCACCGGGTACGCCTCGAACGACCGCCACGCGTAGATGACCTCGTCGCCCTCGTTGCACGTGGCCTGCACCAACTCCTGGCACAGCGCCACCGAGCCGCATCCGGTCGCGATGTGCTCCCGGGGCACGCCGAGCGACTCGGACAGCGCGCCGACCAGCGCTGCCGCGGTGTTGTCGGGGTAGCGGTTCGCGGTCGCGGCCGCGTCGGCGATGGCCTGCGCGACGCCGGGCAGCGGCCCCTGCGTCGTCTCGTTGCTCGCCAGCTTGATCGCCCCGGGAAAACTCCGGCCCGGCACGTAGGTGGGGATGGAATCGAGATCAGCACGGGTCACGGGGGTCACGATGCGATTATGCGCCCTGCGATCACGTGCACTGTCGACGTGGTCGTGCCAAAGTTGATTCATGCCGGGAATCTTCCGGGACAGCGCTCCCCTGCGTGCCGATGGAGACTCCACCGCGGAGGCTTCGCGGGTGCCGCTGACCGCCGTCGAACCCGATCGCCACGCGCGCGGCGGCATCGTCGTGCTCCACGAGTCCCGCGAGTTCACCACCGCGTTGATCGACCTGATGCGCGCGCTCGCCGCGGAGGGCTGGCTGGTGGTGGCCCCGCACCTGTTCCATCGCGAAGCCGCACACAGCGACACCGAGGTGTTCGGGCAGAGCCTCTTCGACGACTTCGACGCCACCTTCGACTGGCTCGTGGGCCGCGGCATCTACCCGGACTGCGTCGGGGTGCTCGGATTCGACGACGCCGGCACCGCCGCGATGATCGTCGCCACCAACCGGCCGGTCGGGGCCGCGGTGAGTGTCTCCGCGCACGGCATCGTCGAACCCCTCAACGACGACACCCCCACCCTCCTCGAGGCCGGGCCGTCGCTCGAGGCGCCGTGGCTGGGCCTGTACGGCGAGGACGACCCTCTCACCCCGCGCGACCACGTCGAGCGGCTCCGCGACGCCGTCGCGCAGGCCGACGCGCCCACCAACGTCGTCAGCTACAGCGGCCTCGCGCACCGAGCCGGCGAACGGCCGGTCACCGAGGCAGATGCGGGGGACGAGGATCCGCTCGTCGTCGCGATGCTCGACGCGCAGCGCCGGATCTTCGACTGGTTCGACGGGAACCTACGGTGATTTCATGGCACAGACGTCGCTGACCAGCCGTTTTGTGTTTGTCGGGCAACTCTGTGTAATGTTTCGCTCGGCGGTTCGAGAGAGCCGGCCCCCAAGGAGGCGTGCCAGAGCGGCCGAATGGGACTCACTGCTAATGAGTTGTCCCCCTCAAAGGGGACCGGAGGTTCAAATCCTCTCGCCTCCGCCACGCTGGTTTCTCGTTGGACCAGTAACAAGTTAATACTGTTTGGACATGCGCCCGTAGCTCAACGGATAGAGCATCTGACTACGGATCAGAAGGTTAGGGGTTCGAATCCCTTCGGGCGCACAACAGGAAGCCCCCACCGGCAGCGATGCAGGTGGGGGCTTCCTCGTTTTCTCGGCACCTCAGCCGTGCCCGAGAGGCGGGGTGGTCGCGGGCCGAGCGTGCTGAGACGGATGTCACGGCCGGCGTCGTCGGTGCCAATCGAGTGCTCTCCCCGGAGTCGGCCTGTCCACCCGAGTTCGCCCGCGGAGCCTCCGTCAGCCGAAGGACGTCCGCTGTCGGTCGTCGCTCGACGGCAGCAGGGCCGCTGCGACGCCGATGGCGAGTGCGGTGAACACGACGAGCCAGAAGACGGCGAAGGGTGACCGGCCGAGCCCGACGGCGATGACGCCCGGGATCAGCGACAGCACCATGAACATAGACAGCCGCGCCGCTCGGGAGGCGGTGGTGTGCCTGTCGGACCAGCCGTGCTGCCGGTGTTGCACGAAATCGGCCATGTTCTCGCCCCGTTTCGGTCCTCCACTGTCAGACCCTACGCCTGACGTTCTCGAGGTTCGACGGCGTCACTGCGCGTTCATCAAGACTTCCATTCTCGTATCGCCGGTCTCGTAATTGCGCGTCACTTTCTCTCGGTCTCATGGTGTCTGCCCGCTTCGGCACCGCCCGCAGGTTTCCGCCTCATCCGAAAGGCAGTACTCCTATGCGAACTCGCGCCCCCATCGCCATCGGTGCGCTCGTCGCCGCCTCCGCCCTCGTTCTCACCGGGTGTTCCTCCGGTAGTGGAGGTTCCGCGTCCGGGAACGACGACGTGATCCGCTTCGCGACGCTCCCGCTCTCCGACGACCCGAACGCCGCCACCCCGGTGGAGACGATCGCCGCGCTGCTCGAGGCGGAGACCGGTCTGACCGTCGAGGTCACCGATGTCCCCAGCTACTCGGCCGTCATCGAAGCGATTCGTGCCGGCCACGAGGACATCGGCATCATGAGTGGTTTCCCGTCCGCGCTCGCGGTGAACACCGGCGAGATCGACTCGCTCGTCGCCTGGCCCGGCAACGGCGACCCCGTTTCCACGTGCCTCGTCCTCGACTCGTCGCCGTTGCGGTCGCTCGACGACATCTCGCCCGACACCACCGTCGCCTTCGCCGACCCGGCGTCGAGCTCCGGTTACTTCCTGCCGATCCACATGCTGCACGAGGCAGGTCTGGAGATGGACAGCGACTACGAGGTCCTCATCTCCGGAGGCCACGACCGCAGCTTCCTCGCCCTGAAGAACGGGCAGGCCGACGTTGCCTGCACCGCGACGATCTTCCCGACGATGGCGGGCACAGGGAATCCGATGTTCCCGTTCGAGGTGGGCGAGACCCGCTCGATCGGTGAGAGCATCTCGATGCCCGTGTCGACCTCGGTGCTCGGCAACCCCGGCATGAGCGACGCGAAGCGGCAGGCATTGATCGAGGCGCTGCCCAAGGTCTTCTCCCCGCAGAACAAGGAAGCGCTGGGGATCTACGGCGAAGGCATCGGTGACGGATCCGCTCCGATCATCGAACCGGACGCGGCGGTCTTCCAGCCCTACGTCGACATCGCCGCCGTCGCGAACGTCGACATCTCCGACCTCGAATGACCCTGCCGGGCAAGCAAAGGACACGATCATGAGCACTCCGCTGGGCACGCTCGCGCCACCAGCGCGGGCCGTCGACACCGCTCGTGTCACGGTTCGCGATCTCAGGGTGCGCTATGCGCCCGACACCCCACTCGTTCTGGACGGGGTCGATCTCGAACTGCACGCGGGTGAGGTGGTCGCACTGCTCGGCTCGTCCGGGTCGGGCAAGTCGACACTGATGAAGGCGCTCACCGGATTCGCCCCGATCACCTCGGGCGAGGTCACCGTCGGCGGTGTCGACGTCTCCGGGGTGCGACGCCGGCAACTGCGCGATCTGCGTGCCGACGTCGGGCAGGTGTTCCAGCAGTTCAACCTCATCGGACGTCTGCCGGTCCTCACCAACGTCCTCACGGGTGCGCTGTACGACGCCGGTCCGCTCAACCTGCTCGGCACGTTTCGTGGTTCGGACCGCGCGCGTGCGCTCGATCTGCTCGAGCGCGTCGGTATCGCGCACAAGGCGAAGGACGAGGCGCGGTCCCTCTCGGGTGGTCAACAGCAGCGCGTCGCGATCGCCCGCGCGCTCATGCAGAACCCGCGGGTGATCCTCGCCGACGAACCCGTCGCCTCCCTCGACCCGACGATGAGCGGCGTGGTCCTCGACCTGCTGCAGTCGATCGCCCGTGAGGAGGGCATTCCGGTCCTGGTGAGTCTGCACGTCGTGCCGCTCGCCCTCGCTCACTCCGACCGCATCGTCGGGCTGCGCGGCGGGCGGGTCGTCGTCGAAGGACGCACCGCCGACCTGTCCGAAGCGGACCTGTGGACCGTGTACGACGGCGTCGCCGCGGAGGAGAACTGATGCGCGGCTCCCGCACCCTCGAGGCGTCGCTCGATCCGCGCGAACGGGACAGAATGCAGCAGGCGTTCGTCGTCCCGCGCGCCCGCGTCGGCATCGGGGTGGCCCTGGCCGTCGGGCTGTTCCTGTGGTCGGCCGACGGCGCCCAGTTCGACTTCCTGCGCCTCGGTGAGGGCGCCTCCAACATGGGCGAGTTCCTCGGCAGGCTGTTCCCGCCGGACTTCGGCAAGCTGCCGCTGATCATGGAACTGCTCGTCGAGACGCTCCAGATGGCTGTCGTCGGAACGACTCTCGGCGCGATACTGTCCCTGGTCGTCGCGTTCGGTGCCGCGCGCACGATCGCACCCAACTGGCTGTACTTCCCGTGCCGCTGGATCATGAACGTGATCCGCTCGGTCCCCGATCTCGTCATCGCGCTCATGTTCGTGTCGGCCGTCGGGCTCGGCCCGTTCGCCGGCATCCTCGCGATGACCATCGGATCGATCGGATCGATCGGCAAGATCTTCGCCGAGGCGATGGAATCCGTCGACCGCGGCCCGATCGTCGCGATGGAGGCCGTCGGCGCGTCGAAACGTCAGATCATCCGCTACGGCATTCTGCCGCAAGCGATACCGATGCTGACGAGCTACACGCTCCTGCTGTTCGAGGGGAACGTGCGCGGCGCGACGATCCTCGGCCTCGTCGGCGCCGGCGGCATCGGTCTCGAACTCACCACCGCAATGAACCGCTACGACTACGGCCACCTCAGTGCCATGGTCCTGTGCATCGTCGTGCTCGTCACCGCCATCGATCAGGCGAGCGCCATCATCAGAAAGAGAATCACGTGACCACCCTCGACATCCGCCCCGATCTCACCTTGTCGGCCCCCGCGAACCTCCGCGACCTCGGCGGCATCACCGCCCGCGACGGCGTTGTCCGTGCGGGTTTCGCGATCCGCGCCGACGATCTGTCGCTCACCGACTCGGCGTCGGCCGCCCGACTCGTCGACGGTGGCCTCACCGCCGTCGTCGACCTGCGGTCGCCGGACGAGCTGCGGGTCACCGGGCGGGGCCCGCTCGCCGACCTGCCCGTCACCTACCATCACGTGCCGTTCATCGCGTCGGTCGCGGAGACGACGCGGGAAGCGACGGGCGCCTCCGACGTGCTCGACCAGTCGACGTTCGCGGCGATGTACATCCGTATGTTCGAGACGGCCGCGCCGCGCATCGTCACGGCGCTGTCGGTCATCGCCCACAGCCCCGGCACCGTCGCCTTCCACTGCACCGCCGGCCAGGACCGGACCGGCGTGCTGGCGGCGTCGCTGCTGCTCGCGTTGGGTGCCGACCACGAGTCGATCGTCGCGGATTACGTTGCCACCGGACCGAACTCGCAGGGCATCTCGGACCGCACCCGCCAGGTGATCGGACCGCTGCTGGGGGCACTCGGGATCGACCTCGACGACGCGGCCCGCGCGGCGCTGCGCACCGAGTTCTCGCCCGAGCCCATGCGGGGCCTGCTCGGCTACCTCGCCGACACCTACACCGATCCCCTCGAGCCGTTGCGGCGCGCCGGACTCGGCGACGCACTGCTCGTCCGGTTGCGCGAGCGGGCGATCGCACGGTGACGACGGCGACCGGTACCCGGGGGCCCGGTCGCCCTCGCACCGAGGGCCACGACGAGAAGATCCTCGAAGCGGCACTGTTCCTCATCGACGCCGACGAACCCGTCACCGTCAACCGGGTGCTGGAGATCAGTGGGCTGTCGCGGGCGGCGCTCTACCGGCGCTGGCCGACCATGACGGATCTGGTCGCCGCCGCCCTCGACCACGGGCGCACGACGGTTGGGATCGACACGTCCGGGGACGTCAAACGGACGTTCGCCGCACTGCTGTTCGGCGACATCGAAGCGGCACTCGGAAAGAACTACAGCAACAGACGATTCCGCAAGCGTGTCGCACTCGTGATGGACAATCCCGAACTGCAGCAGGCGTACTGGTCCTCGCACGTCCGCCGGCGGCGCCGCGGGATGACGGCCGCACTGAATGCGGCCGTCGACCGCGGCGAACTCCGTTCCGATCTCGACGTCGAGGCGGCCATCGACGCCATCAACGGGATCTTCTACTACCAGGCCGTGGCCCGCGGCGCCCAGTTCGACGACCCCGAGACGCTGCGGCGGTGCATCGCGGCGTTCGAGGTCGTCTGGCTGGGCATGGAGCGGTGAGGGCGTCCGCCGATCAGGCCGCCGCGCCCGTGCTCGGCATCAGCCGCGCCAGGACGTCGGCGAGGGTGATCAGCCCGATCAACTGCCCGTCGTCGTCGCGGACGATCGCGATGTGACTGCGGGTGCCGCGCATCGTCGCGAGCGCCTCGTAGACGGGGGTGGCCGACCCGAGGGTGAGCACATCGCGCATGAGGTCGCGGGCCCGGACGTCCGGCCGTGCGCCGAGGCTGTCGCGGACGTGCAGGACACCCTCTACGTCGTGGCCGTTGTGCACCAGCAGGCGCAGGTGGCCGCTGGCGTCGGCGGTCTCACGGATCCGGTCCACGGGGGCGTCGGCGTCGACGCTGCTCGGTCGGTCGTTCGGTCGGACGATGTCACCGACGGTCAGGGACTCGAGTTCCAGCGCGCTGGTGAGGTGACCGTGGTAGCGCTCGTCGAGTGTGCCGACGGTCGCCGAGTGCTCGACGAGGTGCCGCAGTGCCTCGGGATCCTGACCCGACGCGACCTGGTCCACCGGCTGCACGCCGACCTTGACCAGGCACCAGTTCGCGGCCCGGTTGAGGACGACGATGAGCGGCCGGGTGAGCCACATGAAGCCACGCATCGGGATCGCGAGCATCGTGGCGGACTTCTCCGGGTGGGCGATCGCCCACGACTTCGGCGCCATCTCGCCGACCACGAGGTGCAGGAACGTCACGATGATCAGTGCCAGCACGAATCCGGCGACGTCGGCGAGCCACGACGGCGCCCCCCAGCCCGCGAACGCGGGCGTGAGCCAGTGGTGCACAGCCGGTTTCGTGACCGCGCCGAGCGCGAGCGTGCAGACGGTGATGCCCAGCTGGGAGCCGGCCAGGAGCACCGACAGCTCGGACGAGCTGCGCAGGGCGGCGCGCGCGGAACGGCTCGTCGGTGCGGCGTCCTCGAGGCGGTGTCGGCGGGCGGCGATGAGCGCGAACTCGACCGCCACGAAGAAGGCGCTCGCGGCGATCAACACGACGGTGACGGCAAGGACGATCCAGGGGTTACTCATCGACGGTGCCCTTCCGGTCGGTGTGGACGGTCACGAACAGTGCCGACGGCACGTGCTTGTCGACGGCCCGCACCTCGACGTTGAGGTCGGTCGTCGGCGGGGGTTCGTCGGAGACGAGATCGGCCGGGTCGGCGGGAAGCCGGACGGTGACGGTGTCGCCCACCTTCGGGAGTCCACCGAACTCGGCGATGACCAGGCCGGCGAACGTCTCGTAGTCGTCGTCCTCGGGCAGGTGTTCGTCGAGGACGCGGGCGACCTCGTCGATGTGCACGCCGCCGGGGATCAGCCAGCCGCCGTCGACGGCGACCACCTCGGTGTCCTCGTGGTCGGGGTCGTGTTCGTCGGCGATCTCGCCGACCAGTTCCTCCGCCATGTCCTCGATCGTGACGACACCGGCGAAGCCGCCGTACTCGTCGATCACCAGCGCCATCTCGTCCTTCGCGGAGGTGATCTGGGCGAGGACGTCGGGCAGCGGCAGCGTCGTCGGCACGATCACCGCCGGCCGGGCATGGTCGGCGGCGGTGCCGACGGGGTCGGCGCCGAGCAGGTCGTGCAGGTGGACGACGCCCTGCAGGTCGTCGCTGGTGTCGCCGACGACCGGGTAGCGGGTGTGTCCGGCGCCCATCCGGGCCAGGACGTTGCCGATCGGCTCGTCCATGCGGACCAGATCGACGCGCGCCCGCGGGATCATGGCGTGCTCGGCGGTGCGGGTGGGGAAGTCGAGGATGCGGTCGAGCAGCGTCGACAGCTCGCGCGGCAACTCGCCGGCGTCCCGGCTCTCGGCGACGATGTGCTCGAGGTCGCGGGGCGTCGCGGAATGCTCGACGTCGTGGACGGGCTCGATCTTGAGCGCCCGCAGCAACAGGTTCGACGACTGGTCGAACAGCCAGATCAGCCAGCCGAACAGCTTCAGGTAGAGGGTCGTGGACAGCGCGAGCCGGCGTGCGACGGGTTCGGGCCGGGCGATCGCGAGGTTCTTCGGGAACAGCTCACCGAAGACCATCTGCACGACGGTGGAGAACAGCACCGCGAGGATCGCGCCGACGGCGATGCCGACGCCGGTGGGGATGCCGATGCCGCCCATCAGTTCGCCGAGTCCGCGGCCGATGAGGGGTTCGGCGACGTAACCGACGAGCAGGCCGGTGACGGTGATGCCGAGCTGGGCGCCGGAGAGCATGAACGAGGTGCGGCGGGTGACAGCCAGCGCACGGGCCGCGGTGGCGTCACCGGACTCGGCGCGGGCCTTGAGCCGGGACCGGTCCACCGCCATGTAGGCGAACTCCTGGGCCACGAAGTAGCCGGTCAGCGCGGTGATCGCCAGCACCACGGCGATACCGGCGACGATTCCGAGCAGGGTCAGCACGACGACGCCTCCACAGCCGGGGTGTCAATGATGATCACACGATGGTCGACGGGTCTTCGAGGTTTACGCGGTCGGCGTCTCATGGCCTTCTTTCTGTCGGTCGGGCACTTCCTACAAAAATAGGACGAATCGCCTGTCGGTATGGTTCCGGAATCGGGGCCCCGAGGTGAAACGATGTCTCGGATCGGGGCCCGGACGCCCGGACCGTGCCGTGTGAGGAGAACCCGTGACGACAACGCCGACGCCCATCGCGCTGGGCCCCGGACCCGACGACCTGCTCGTCGACGCCGTCGTCCGCGGCGGCGGTCGCGTCGTCGACCTGGCCGATGCCGAGGCGCTGGTGTGGGCGGGCGACGACACGGCGAGGTTTCCCGTGGAACTGCCCGACTCGATCCGCTGGGTGCAGTTGCACTCGGCCGGCGTCGAACACTGGTTCGACGCCGGGACCATCCAGCGGCATCCCGGCCCGGTGTGGACGTCGGCGGCGGGTGCCTTCTCCGCGACCGTCGCCGAGCATGCGTTCGCGCTGCTGCTGGCGGGGGTGCGGGCGCTGCCCGAGCATCTCGCGGCCACCACGTGGCGGCAGAAGGAGTTCTTCGACAAGGTCGGCACGCTGCGCGGGGCCCGGGTCGCGATCATCGGTGCCGGGGGCATCGGACGCGCGATGATCCCGATGCTGGCCGCAGTGGGGGCGACGGTGATCGCGGTGAACCGCTCCGGTCGACCGGTACCCGGCGCCGACGAGGTCGTGACCGCGGACCGGGTCGACGAGGTGTTCGGACGCGTCGACCACGTCGTGATCGCCGCCCCGGCGACCGCCGACACCCGGCACCTGCTCGGGGCCCCGCAGCTCGCGAAGCTCGGCCCCCGGTCGTGGGTGATCAACGTAGCCCGCGGACCACTCGTCGACACCGACGCACTCGTGACCGCATTGCAGGACAACACGATCGGAGGTGCGGGGCTCGACGTCACCGATCCGGAACCGCTGCCCGACGGCCATCCGCTGTGGACACTGCCGAACGCGATCATCACCCCGCACGACTCGAACCCGCCGTCTGTACGACGCGGTGCGTTCGCCGAGCACGTCGCGGAGAACGTGCGCCGCTTCGTCGCCGGTGAGGAACTGCTGGCGCGGATCGACGCGACCGCAGGCTACTGAGCCGCCCCGGCCGCGAGTGACCTCAGGATCCCGGCCAGTTCCTCGATGGCGGAGGAGGATTCCGCCGCGGGGCGGCGGAACAGGCCCACCGGCTCCGCGGTGCCCGGGGTCGGCTGGGGGAGCCGGACGAGGGTGCCGTCGTCGAGATCGGTCTGGGGCACCCGTTCGGGGGTGAACCACACCGCGTCGCCGCGGCGGGCGAGGGTGCGGGCGACGGTGACGTCGAGGGTTTCGACGCAGCCGGCCGGCAGGTGCAGGCCGTGCCGCTGCAGCAGCACCTCGGTGTGGTGGCGCGGGACGGTGCCCGCGGACGCGACCACCAGCGGGTACTCGAGTACCGCAGGCATCGGTGCCGGACCCGGGGACGCGGTCAGCGGGTGGTCGGGGCGCACGATCAGGGCCAGTGATTCGGTGTAGAGCAGCTCGAAGGCGATGTCCTGCAGCGCAACGGGTTCGGTCATCCGTCCGAGCGCGAGGTCGAGCTCCCCGGCGCGCACCGCGGCGAGCAGGACCGCGTTGGACCCGGTGGTGACCTGGACGCCGACACCCGGATGCGTCCGGTGCAGGCGGGTGATCGCGGCCGGCAGCAGCACGCTGGCGACGGTCGGCAGCGCACCGACCCGGATCGGCGCACTGGGCGCGCCCGCACCGGCGAGCGCCGCGGCCGCCGACTCCATCGCGTCGGTCACCTCCACCGCGTGCCGCAGGAACTGCTCACCGGCCGGGGTGAGCCGGGCGCCGTGCCGGCCCCGGTCGACCAGGCGCGTGCCGGCGAGCGCCTCGAGTTCGTTGAGGGTCTTCGTCACCGCGGGTTGCGTCAGGTGCAGTCGCGCGGCGGCCCGGCCCAGGTTGCGTTCCTGCGCCACCGCGACGAAACACGTCAGGTGCCGCAACCGGATCCGGTGCAGCAGACGGGAGGCGGTGGGGGATTCGGGAGGGGGAACGAACCCGTCAGGCATATCCACAGGTTATGAATAGGCGCCGAAATGGTCAATTTACATGATGTGTGTTCAGAAATAGCGTGGTCGGTGACCCGCTCGACAGGAGTACCACCATGACCATCGGCGAATTCGTCGAACGCGACGCGACGGCGCATCCGCCCGCGTTGACCCCGGGCTACAAGACCAGCGTGCTGCGCTCGCCGCGCAACGCGCTCATCTCGCCGCGGAACACGCTCTCGGAGATCACCGGCCCGGTGTTCGGCGCGAACGAACTGGGGGACAAGGACAACGACCTGATCCTCAACTTCGCGAAGGACGGACTGCCGATCGGTGAGCGCCTGGTGGTGCACGGCTACGTGCGCGACGAGTTCGGCAATCCCGTCTCCGGGGCACTGGTAGAGGTGTGGCAGGCCAACGCCGGTGGGCGCTACCGGCACAAGAAGGACCAGTACCTCGCGCCGATCGATCCCAACTTCGGCGGCTGCGGACGGATGATCACCGACAGCACCGGCTACTACGTCTTCCGCACCATCAAGCCGGGCCCGTACCCGTGGGCCAACAGCACCAACGCGTGGCGGCCCGCGCACATCCACATGTCGCTCAGCGCCGACGGTTGGGCGCAGCGCCTGATCACCCAGTTGTACTTCGAGGGCGACCCACTGATCGAGCGGTGCCCCATCGCCAAGACGATCCCCACGGTCGAGCAGGTGCGCAGCCTCATCGCGCAGGAGGACCCGGCGAACCACATCCCGTTCGACGCCCGCACCTACCGCTTCGACGTCACCCTCCGCGGTCGTCGCGCCACCTTCTTCGAGAACACCCTCCCGGGAGCCCCGCGATGACCTTCGCCCTGCCCTCCTCCCCGTTGCCCCCGCGCCCGATGGTCACCCGGTTCCCGGAGACGCCGTCCCAGACCGGCGGGCCGTACGTGCACATCGGGCTCGCACCGCAGCAGGCCGGTTTCGACATCTTCGACAACAACTTCGGCAACGACCTGGTCGCCGACGGCACCGTCGGTGAGCGGATCACGATCGAGGGCCGCGTGTTCGACGGCAGCGGCACCCAGGTGCGCGATGCGCTGCTCGAGATCTGGCAGGCCGACGCGTCGGGCAGGTACGCGCACCGACTCGACACGCAGGACAAGGAACCGGACCCGACGTTCCGGGGCTGGGGACGCACCGGCGCCGACTTCGACTCCGGGGTCTTCGAGTTCCGGACGATCAAGCCGGGACCCGTCGACGCGGACGGCGGTCGGGTGCAGGCCCCGCACATCTGCGTCGTGGTGTTCGCCCGCGGCATCAACGTCGGACTGCACACCCGGATCTACTTCGACGACGAGGCCGCCCGCAATGCCGCCGACCCGGTCCTGGCGGGCATCGAGTGGGAGACCCGCCGCGAGACGTTGATCGCGCAGCGTTCCGAGCGGGACGGGAAGGTGTTCTACACCTTCGACATCCGTCTGCAGGACACCCCCGACGGCGGCGCCGAGACGGTGTTCTTCGACATCTGATCAGGGGGCGGCGACCGGCAGCACGGTGCCCTGCGCGACGGCGCACAGGCGGGTGCTGCCGTCGTCGGCCACCATCTCCAACTCGCACCGGCACACCGCCCGGCGCCGTCCGAAGTGGACGACGCGGGCGGTCGCACGCAGCGTCCGCCCCTGGGCGGGACGCACGTACTCGATGGTCATGCCGCCGGTGAGGACACCGGGTCCCAGTGCGGTGCCGGCCGCGTAGGTGAGGGTGTTGTCGGCGGCGTAGGCCAGCACCCCGCCGTGCAGGAAGCCGTTCTGCTGCAGCAGGTCCGGCCGCGAATCGACCTCGAGGACGGCACCGTCCGTGTCGAACGCGACCAGCCGTGCCCCGAGCAGGACGCTGAACGGCTGCGACGCGAGATGGGTGCGGGCATCTTCGACGCTGAGCCGTGCCCCGGTACTCGACATGGAACCTCCTCGGCATACTCGACTGTCCGTCAACGACTGTCGCACGTCAGCGGCGGTGGCGCCGGGGACCAGTGGTCGAGCATCTCGGCGAATGTCGCGCAGGCGGCGTCGGAGACCCCGTACGGTGATTCGAGGTGCACGCCCAACGGGAAGCCCAGTTCGCGGGCCCCGTCGACCACGCGCCGGTACAGGTCCACCAGCACGCGTCGGCGCTGCCCCGGTGAGCCGGCCGCGGCGTGGGCGACGAATTCCTGTTCCGACCGGACCAGTTCGTTGCCCGTGTCGTGGATGAGCCAATCGATCAGCCGCACTTGTCGTTCCATGTGGGGGACGAATCCGAAGGACAGCAGGATCTCCGGGCGGTGCGCGCTGCGTGCCGCGAACGTCTGCAGGAAATCGACGATCCGGTCCGAGTACAGCAGTTGGGTCAGTGCGAAGGTTGCGCCGCGGTCGCACTTCCCGGCGAACCGGTCGATCTCGCCCCGGCGCGTGGGAATCAGCACCACACCGCGGTGGGGAACCAGGTCGCGGAACCGGGTGAGCGCGTCCTGCGGCGAGACCCCCGCCGCCGCGGTGGCCGGCACGCCGTGCGGTTTGCCGACGAACGTGATGCCGTCGATGCCGGCGGCCCGCAGCCGCCGCACCCGGTCGGCGAGCAGGTGCTCGTCGTGGAACACGGTGACCTGTGTGCACAGCCCCGCGACGGGGCCGAGCGCCGGGCGGACCGTCGCCCAGAAGTCGAGCACGTCCATCCGTGGTGCCAGCGGGACGGGCCGACCGCTGTCCTCGGCGACGATGCCGGGCACCATCACATGGCTCACCCGGCCGAGCAGCCCGTGGCGGCGGCAATGTTCTGCGGCCGTGCAGGTTTCCCGACCGGCCCGGTCCGTGCCGCCGTCCAGTTCCGGTGGCACCAACTCCAGTGCCACCGTGCTCATGGCGTCCGTTCGGCGGTGGCCAGCCAGGCCGGGGCGAGCAGGCGGTCCTGCGCGTCGTAACCGAGACGGTCGGCGATCGCGGCGAGCGGCGCGCCGGCCTGCTGCGCCAGGTCGCCGCGGGTCAACGCGGTGGTGTAGGTGGTGCGTTCGAGTCGGCGCACCGCCCATCCCGCACCGGCGAGCGTGTCACGCAGGTTGTCCTCGCCGATCCGGAAGGGCCCGGGGAACTCGTCCGGAACCAGATCGGAGAAACACAACAGGTGCAGTCGTGCGCCCGGGCGGCCGGCCCGGTGCAGTGCCGCGACGTAGCGGTGCCGGGTGTCCTCGTCGAAGCAGTGATAGAGCGCGCTGTCGATCACGGTGGTGAACCGGTCGGTGTAGTCGGTGAGCGTGAGCGCATCGGCGACGTCGAACGCGACGGCCCGCTCGAGTCCGCGGCGTCGGGCGCGGTCCCGGGCGATGTCGATCGCGGCGGGTGCGGCGTCCAGTCCCAGCACCCGATATCCGCGGTCGGCGAGGAAGATCGTGTTCTCGCCGGGCCCACAACCTATGTCGAGGACCTCGTCGGCGATCCGGCCGTCGGCCTCGAGGTCACGGATCACCGGCTGGGCCTCGCCGATGTCCCACGGCACCTTGTCGATCCGGAATCCGGGATGCTGCACGGTCTCGGTGGGCTGCGGGTTCTGGTTGAGGGCGTCGAAGTCACCGCGATACAGCGCATCGAAGTCGGCGGGGTTCGGTGGAGGGGGTGGTTGGGGCGCATTCGCGTTCACGTGCTGTTCCTTCCCGACGAGGTGGATGTCGAATCCGGGGTGGCGGCCGGGGTCCGGGCGCGCACGGTGAGCAGGTTGCACTGCTGACGGGTGCGGATGCGCTCGCAGCCGAGTTGCTCGAGCAGGTCTGCCGGTTCGTCCGGAGTGAACATGCGCGCGCCACCGAAGCGCCCGACGCGGTCCATCAGCGGACCGGTGATCGCGGCGGACAGCCCGTCGGGGCGGCACGGGACCATCACCAGCAGCCACCCGCCGGGCTTCACGATCCGGATCATCTGGGCCAGGGCGTCGACCGGTTCGGGAACGAGCATGATCACCAGCGTGGCGCAGGCCGCGTCGGCGCAGTGGTCACGCAGCGGGAGGTCCGTCGCATTGCCGCGGAGCAGCCCCATGTTCGGGCGGGCCCGGTGGGCCGCCCGCGCCAACATGGGCGCCGACAGGTCGACCCCGACCGCCAGCCCGTGCGGGCCGACCGCGTCGGCCAGAGCGGTGGTGACGTTCCCGGGCCCGCAACCGACGTCGACCACCGTCTGCCCCGGCCGCAACCGGAGTTGCGCAGCGACGGTCGAGAACCCGGGCGCCATGACGGCGGCGGTCACCCGTTGCATCCGCTGGTACATCGCCGCGCCGAGCGTCGACTGCCACGCGGCCTGCGCGCGCCCCGGCGGGGGAACTGCCCGGCCGGGCAGGGCGTCGAGATAGCCGTCGACCGTGGGTGTCCACGTCACGTCCGGCCGCAGCAGGTGTTGCAGGCGCTCCGCGGTCCCGCCCGTCGAGGGCTGTTCCGTCTCCGACGATCGATCCACCTGGACCATCTCCCTGAGAGGACGCCCGCCGCGACCTCGAATCACGCGGGCGGCACGTCCTCTCCGATGGTACCGAGAACGCGGCGGCGCTACTTCTTCGCAGCGGGTGCGGGCAGTTCCAGACCCCGCTCGGTGAGCACGGTGCGCAGACGGTCCGGGCGGTCGGTGATGATGCCGTCGACGCCGAGGTCCATCAGGGCGTGCATGGTCTCGGGATCGTTGACGGTCCACGGGACGACCTTGATGTCACGCGCATGGGCCGCGTCGACCATCTCCTCGGTCACGTACAGCGTGAAACCGGGATCGGACACCTTGCCGCCCTGCGGGGTTCCCTGTACCGGCGAGTAGGCGGATGCGCCGAATGTGGAGATCGCCGCGATTGCGTCGCCGCCGAAGTCGTCGATGTCGATCCCGCCGAGCCACGGCGAGGCACCGTCCTTGCCGATCTGCAGGAAGTCGCCGTTGGTGAGGGCTACCACCGGGACGGACGGTGCCAGCTCACGGGTGAGCATGAGCGATCCCCAGTCGAAGCTCTGGATCGTGACACGGTCGAGCATGTCGGCGTCGCGGATGGTGTCGAGCACGGTGCTCACGAACAGTTCGCGGGGCGCCGTCTCCGACGGTGCGCCGGCCTCCACCTTGGTCTCGATGTTCAGCATGACGTCGGGTGCGTCGTACGATTTCACCAGGTCCAGGACGGCGGTGAGGGTCTGCATCTTCGCGCCGGGCACGGTCTGCTGTTCGGGGTGATCGGCCAGGCGCAGCGAACCGCAGTCCATCGTCTCGACCTGGGCGAGCGTCAGGTCCTTGATGTACTTGCCGACGTACGGGAACTCCGGATCGCCGAGCGTCGCCGGGGCGGTGTCCTGGCACTTCTTGTTCGAGATCTTGCGGTCGTGGGTGACGACGGCGACGCCGTCCTCGGTGATCTGGGTGTCGAGTTCCAGTGTGGTGACACCCATTTCGAGCGCGTTGGCGAAGGCCTCGAGGCTGCTCTCGGTGTACAGGCCCAGACCGCCGCGGTGTGCCTGGAGGTCGAAGCCGGGTTCGACCGGCGCGCTGCTGCCGGCCGAACCGAACCAGTCGAGGCTGCCGGTGGCGGAGGCGACGGCCGGGGTGAGGGCCGCGAGCGGGAGGGCAGCGACGGAGGTGACGGCGAGTGCGGAGAGGGCCCGACGAAGATTCATGCCGCGAAAGCTATGCGGAGGCGATGGCCGCGCGGTGGTCGCCAGGTGAACGGCGGGTGATGATTCTGTCCGCTCTGCCGGGTTCGTTCGGCATGATGTCCGCCATGATCATCGACGCCGACAGTGGCGACCACGAAATGGCAGCCGGCGACGTCCGTGTCCGGATCTCGCCACGACGTGGCGGCACCATCACCAGCCTCGTCGTGGGCGGGACCGAACTGCTCGCGCAGGGCGACGGGTACGGCTGCTTCCCCATGGCGCCGTGGTGCGGGCGAATCGGTAACGGACAGTTGACCGTCGGCGCGGAGACGCATCAGCTACCGCTGAATGCGGACCCGCACGCCATCCATGGCACGGTGCGGGACGGCGAATGGGACGTCGTCGACGCCTCGGACACGCACATGACGTTGCGGCAGGCGTTGGCCCCGCCGTGGCCGTTCACGGGTCGGGTGATCCAGAGCTTCCGCCTGACCGAGGACGTTCTCGACCTCTCCATGGCGGTGGCCGCGGAATCGGATCCCTTTCCCGCCCAGGTCGGGTGGCACCCGTGGTTCAAGCGCCACCTGAGCGACGACACCGAGCCCGTCCGGATCGATTTCGCGCCCGACTGGCAGGAACTGCGCGGGCCGGACTACCTTCCGTCGGGCGCACGGATCGCCCCCGAGCCGGGACCGTGGGATGACTGCTTCGGAATGGTCGACGGCGTGCGGGTGGCGTTGACGTGGCCGGGCGTGCTCCGGTTGGAAGTCAGTAGCCCCGAGCGGTGGGTAGTGGTCTACGACATGGAGGACGACGCCGTCTGCGTCGAGCCGCAGTCCGGGCCGCCCGACGGAGTCAACACGATGCCGCGACTGGTGACGCCGGAATCCCCACTGACAGCTTCCTGCCGATGGACGTGGACGCGTCTCTGAGCCGCCGTCGAGTGCGGACAGGTGTGTCCCTAGGCGTCCGGTCGGGTGTTGGCCGCGATCAGGTCCCGCATCCGTTGCAGCAGTGAGTCGTGCACCTCGGGAGGGGACAGCACTTCGAGGGTGACGCCCAGGCCCAGGAGATAGGTGACGAGCATGTCGGCGTCGTTGCCGCCGATGACGACGATCGTCGAATCGGAGCCTCGGGCGGTGTGCGTTCCGATCGTCGGTGGGACCACCGCCCGCGCACGCTCGATCGGCAGGGGGAGGCGAATGGTCGCGTAGATCGGGTACACGACGCTGGATATTCCCTCTGCCACAAACAATTCCGGATCCGGTGCGTCCAACGGCTCGGCCCGGCTGCCGATGGTGCGGGTGTCGAGCACACGATCCGCCCGGAAGCTGCGCCATGCGCCCTTCGACACGTCCTTGGCCACCAGGTACCAACGGCGGTTCCGTCGAACGAGGCGATAGGCGTCCACTTCTCGAACGGAGTCCGACCCGCCGTGATTTCGGTAGGACAGCACGAGCCGCTCGAACCGGCGGCAGGCCGTCGCCAATCGCAGCAGGACGTCCGGGTCGATCTGTGGCCCGTCGGCCGGTGCCGAATGCACGATCACCGTATCCATGGCGCTCAGCCGGTCGGCCACACCCGCGGGCAGTACCCGGCGCAGTTTGAACAGCGCAGACAGAACGGCCTGATCACCGCCCAGCACGCCGGTGCCGGCCGCTTCCCGCAGCGCGATCGCCACCGCGAGCGCCTCCTCGTCGTCGAGCACGAAGGGCGGAATCCGGCGACCGGATCCCAGCCGGTACCCGCCCCACGGCCCCGGATCCGATTCCACGACGTAGCCGAGATCCCGCAACCGTGCGACGTCCCGACGGATGGTCCGCGCATCGACATTCATCCGATCCGCCAACTCGGCGGACGTCCATTGCACACGGGAGGACAGCAGGGCCAGTAGGTCGAGCAGTCGGGCAGAGGTACCGATCACGACACCATCTTCCCGAACAACCAGGACAGAAGCTGTCCGCATCGGCTTCTATGGTGGCGCTCATGACGCACAATGTGACATCACCACCGCAAATCCGTTTCCTGTCCGTCGATTTCGACTGTCCGGATCCTGCGGAACTGTCGGCCTTCTACAGTTCGATGCTCGGGCTTCCGGTCCTGTTCTCGAGCGACGACTTCGTCCTGCTGGGCCGTGGCGGCGAGCCCGGTCTCGGCTTCATTCGCGTCGCCGACTACCGCAGGCCCACCTGGCCGGACCCGGCGCAGGGAAAGCAGGCGCACATCGAACTGGGCGTCGACGATCTCGATGCGGCACAGGCGTACGTGCTCTCGCTGGGGGCGAAGCTTCCCACGTTCCAGCCCGACATCGCGCACTGGAGAGTTCTGCTCGACCCGGCCGGGCACCCCTTCTGTCTCTCGCACAACGGCTGAGTGGTCCGGCGCGGTGTAGGGGGAGACCGCCGTCGCAGAATCGTCAGGCGGACATCCCCACCCGCCACGACGGATACTGTGGCGCCCAACCGAGCTTGCGTGCCTTGGCATTCGACGCTCCGCGTCCGTGGCCGGGGCCCAGGCCGCTCGGCTCCTGCGCACCCACCCAGCGGCAGAACGTCGGCACCCAGGTGTCCGGTCCGGCGGGCTCGTCGTCGACGACGTTGACGATCCCGGTGGGCCAGTCGAGGGCCGCGACGGTGGGGGCGACGGTGTCGGTGATGTGCAGGAAACTCTCGATCCCGTTGCCGGCGAACACTCCGTCTCGGGCGGCACGGCCGAAGTCGCCGTCGGGCGAGTACCACGTCCCCGGCCCGTACAGCTTGCCGTAGCGCAGGATCACGTGGTTCGGGATCTCCGCCGACGCATGCTCCATCGCCACCACGCCCTCGACGGTGCGGGCGGTCGGACCGGTGGGCGCCATCAGGGGCACCGTCTCGTCGGCGAGACCCTCACCGTCGGCGTACAGCCACGCGATGGACTGGGTGATCAACCGATCGACGCCGTACCGGCGCATCGCGTCGACCAGGTTGCGGGTGCCGACGATGCGCAGTTCCGCGTTGGCCTCGAGGTCGACGGCGGACAGGTCGGTGAGCTGGTGGATGACGGCGTCGGGCCGGGCCTCGGCGATGGCGTGATCGACGGAGGCGGCGTCGAACGCGTCCAGTCGCACGACGGTGGCGCCCGCCTCGCGCAGTTCGGGACGCGAGTCCGGATTGCGCGAGGTGCCCACCACCTCGTGGCCCTGCGCGATCAGTTCCCGGGTGAGCGGCAGTCCGACGACACCCCCGGCGCCGGCAACGAGGATCCTCATGCTCGCGAGCGTAGCGGTCGCAGATCCCGGAATCGCCGCTTTCTCTCGCAGCGATGTGATAACAATTGCGGGCCTTACGGCCAATTCTTTCCGAGAGTTTTTCAAGCTGAGGAGTTCTCATTTGATCCGTCGATCCAGCGTAGCCCTCAAGGGGTTCGCTACAGCCGCTTTACTTATCGCCGGGGTGCTGGTCGCTCCGGCGACCGCGTCCGCCCAGGAATCGTCTCCGGACTTTCCCGCGGGGGTGAATGATTGGACGTGCAGTCCCGCCCCGGAACACCCCCGCCCGGTTGTCCTCTTGCACGGCACGGGATCGAGCACGATGGAAGCCTGGGGTGGGACCACCGGACTTGCCGCGAAATTGGTGGCAGCCGGCTACTGCGTCTACGCCCTGAATTACGGCGGCACCAGCTATGCCGGTGTGCCCGCGATCACCGGGATCGCATGGGGGACCGACGACATCCGCACCTCGGCCAAGCAAGTGGCGACGTTCGTCGACACCGTCCTCGCCCGCACCAACAGCTCCCAGGTCGATATCGTGGGGCACTCGCAGGGCGGCATGATGGCCCGCCAGTACCTCCGCTTCGAAGGCGGAGCCAATCTCGCCAATCCTGCGCTCAACAAGGTTCACACGCTGGTCGGGATCGCGCCCTCCAACCACGGATCGGACGGCAACGGCCTGGAGCAGACGTTCAACAGGCTGTTTCCCACGTGGTTGCCGGAATCGGTCCGTGAGACCGCCGCGTGGGCCGATCCGACGGTCGGCCCGGCCGTGTACCAGCAGTTCACGGGCTCGAAGTTCCTCGCGAACCTCAACGCCGGCCGCGAGACGCTTCCGGGTGTTCACTACACCGTCATCGCATCCAATTTCTGGAATGGCAAGGCAAACGATGGGATTATCACGCCGAGGTATGAACAGTCGTTCCTGACTGCCGCTGCCGGTGACGAAGCATTCGTGCAGAACATTACGGTCCAGTACGCGTGCCCTGGGCTCCCTCTCGTCCACCTCAGTGGGCTGCTGTACCACCCGGCCCCGCAGTTCCTCGTCCTGAAGGCGCTCGATCCGACGCTCGGCGGCACGCCGCCCTGCGCGGGCTGACGGCACTACGGGCGCTGCCGCGACTGAGCTTGCGCCCCAAATGATTCGAGAACGTATCAGTCCCCGGCCAACGCCGCCTGCACCCGATCTGCGGCGTTGGCCGGGTCCTCGTGCTCCCAGATCCGCACCACGGTCCACCCCGCTGCGGCGAGTCGGGCGTCGGTGTCGCGGTCGCGAATGACGTTGGCCGCCAACTTGTCCGCCCACCACTGCGCATTGTTCTTGGGTGCGGTCGCGTGCTGTGGGCAGCGGTGCCAGAAGCAGCCGTCGACGTAGACGGCGATGCGGCGGCGCGGGAACACCAGATCGGCCCGCCGGCGCAGACCGGGTAGCGGCGCGCGGTCGACGAAGAAGCGGGCCCCGCGGCGGTGCAGTTCGCGGCGCAACGCGATCTCGGGTGCGGTGTCGCGTCGACGTTGTGCCCGCATGCGGGCACTGGTCGCGGGATCGGTCGACGGCATCGACACCATTCTCGCAGCGGGCTCAGGCCACCGCTTCCGGATAGCCGCCCATCCGGTCGAGGTGGCTCTCGACGTCGTCGAGGAAACCGGGCACGAACCGCAGGCTGCCGGTGCGGGCCCGCTTGAGGAACCCGGCGGTGGCCCGCGCCGACAACAACTGGGAATGCTCGAGGAACCCGCTGAGATCCTCGTACGGATCCTGCACCGGCCAGTGCGACTCGTGGACACGGAAGGCCTGCCGGTTGCGGCCCCACGCGGCACCCGGCCACGCGTCGCCCGGCTTCAGCGGAGTCTCGTGGTCGGGGCTGTAGGGGATGCGTTCGTTGAGCCGTCCACCCGCCCACGCCGCCATCCGCACGCTCACCGCGTTCCCGACCAGACGCCAGCGGTGCCCATTGCGCACGCCCTTGACCTCGGTGGCGGGGGCGGTCCAGTCGGGGTCGAAGCCCTGCAGGCGTTCGGCGTCGATCAGGCCGGGGGTGACGATCTCCCCGGACGGCAACCGCACCGCCGGCGGTGACGCGATCCCGACGGTGGAGCCGCCCTTGAGGGTGGGCACCGCGTTGACCGCCCACCCGAGACCGCGAACGCCCTCGGTCCAGTAGAAGCCGCACGGCTGCAGCGACGGGTCGCCCACGTCGGGGGCGCCGGCGTCCTGCCCGAACAGCACCTCGCGGGGATCGTCGGTGCGCGACGCCAGCATCAGCACCCGCTGCCGACGCTGCGGCAGTCCGAACGCACGGGCGTCGACGACCCGGTACGCCCACGTGTAGCCGAGGTCCTCGAGGGCGTCGGTGATGTGCCGCATCGCGGCGCCGCGGTTGAGTTGCAGCATGAACGGCACGTTCTCGATCAGCAGCCAGCGCGGGCCCTTCTTGCGCTTGACCAGCCGGAACACCTCGTCGACCAGCCCGGATCGGGCGCCGGTGATGCCGGCGGTGCGGCCGGCCTGCGACAGGTCCTGGCACGGGAAGCCGGCCGCGACCAGTTCGGTGGCCTGCGGCAGCGACCGCAGTCGGGTGACGTCACCGTGCAGTTCGACGCCCGTGAACCGGGTTCGCAGAACCTGCTGGGCGCCGGGGTCGATCTCGCACAGCAGTTCGGTTTCCCAGCCGTGCCCACGCAACCCCAACTCCACGCCGCCGATACCGGCGAACAGCCCAACCATGTTCCCCGTCGACGTCACGGCACCCTTCCTCACGCACAGATACAGGAGCACGTTACTCGAGTCCTCCGACGTGGACGCGTCACACCGCCCACCCGCCCCGGCCGGTTTCCCCGGCACTTGGCCGAACGCGGAATCTCTGACTAAAGTCAGGTAAATGAGCGACCTTCGGGAGGACACCGCAGCGCTGCGGGCGTTCAACATGGGCATCACCGAGCAGTTGGGTGTGCTGCACGACCGCTACCTGGATCTTCGGCGCCCGTACTCGCAGGCCCGGATCCTCTGGGAGGTCGGCCACCGCACCGTCCGTGTCCGCGACCTGCGTGCGCGATTCGACCTCGATTCCGGCTACACCAGCCGGCTGCTCGCGGCTCTCGCCGACGACGGCGTCGTGCAGATCACGCCCGACCCTGCGGACGGGCGCGGGCGCCTGGTCACTCTCACCGCTGCCGGCCGCGCCGAATTCGATGCCCTCGAAAAGGCGTCGCAGGACCGGGCCGAACGGATCCTCGGCGCGTTGCCGGACCGGCGCCGCGCCGAACTGCTCGACGCGATGGGCGCCGTCACGCGTCTGCTCGACGCCGCGGCCGTCAGGATCACGGCCGCCGACCCCGACTCGGAGGCCGTCCGATTCTGCTTCGGGCGCTACTTCGCCGAAGTCGACGAGCGTCTCGAGGTGGGCTTCGACCCGTCGGCGAGCACGTCCGCCGACGGCGACGAACTGCGGCCGCCGAACGGTGCCGTCCTGGTCGCCGACCTGCGCGGCACCCCCGTCGGCTGCGGAGCGGTCAAGCTCCACGACGAGGCCGCCGAGATCAAGCGCATGTGGGTGTCCCCGGACGTGCGCGGACTCGGGCTCTCGCGCCGACTGCTCGACGACCTCGAGGCCTACGCCGCGGACCACGGTGCACGCGTGGTCCGGCTCGACACCAATGCCGCGCTCGGCGAGGCCGTCGCGCTGTACGAGCGGTCCGGGTATCGGCGCATCCCCGCTTACAACGACAACACCTACGCGACCCACTGGTTCGAGAAGGTCCTGGCGTCCACGAGGCGCTCGGCCGGGTGATCCGGCCGAGCGCCTCCGCGTCGCTGGAACCTCAGGTGTCCGACGACGCCTTCTCCGACTTGCTCGGCTCGGGGCTGGACGGAAGCGACCCCTCACCCTTGCCGGGATGCACGACGCCCAGTTCGAGACCGCCGTTCGCCGACACCCGGACGATGTCGTCGGGTTCGAGTTCGCCCGACAGGAGCAGCCCGGCGAGGCGGTTGTCGAGTTCCTTCTGGATGGTCCGGCGCAGGGGTCGTGCCCCGAACTCCGGCTGGTAGCCCTTATCGGCGAGCCAGTCGACGGCCTCCTCGGTGATGTCGAGTTCCACCTTCTGCGCGTGCAGTTGGCGACGGGTGCCGTCGAGGATGAGCTCGATGATCTGCCGCAACTCGGTCTGGTCGAGCCGGTGGAACACGATGGTCTCGTCGATCCGGTTGAGGAACTCGGGCCGGAAGTGCGAGCGCAGCCGTTCCATCAGCGTCGGGACCAGATCCTCGACGTCCTCGCCCTTCGCACCGAGGATCAGGTCGGAGCCGATGTTGCTGGTGAGGATCACGATGGTGTTCTTGAAGTCGACGGTGCGGCCCTGCGCGTCGGTGACGCGGCCGTCGTCGAGCAACTGCAGCAGCACGTTGAACACGTCCGGGTGCGCCTTCTCGACCTCGTCGAACAACACCACCGAGTACGGCTGCCGGCGCACCTTGTCGGTGAGCTGCCCGGCCTCCTCGTAGCCGACGTAGCCGGGCGGGGCGCCGACGAGCCGGGACACGGTGTGCTTCTCCTGGAACTCGCTCATGTCGAACCGGATCATCCGGTCCTCGTCGCCGAACACGGCCTCCGCCAACGCCTTCGCCGTCTCCGTCTTGCCGACACCGGTGGGCCCGAGGAACATGAACGACCCGATCGGGCGGTTCGGATCGGACAGCCCGGCCCGCGAGCGGCGCACCGCCTCGGCGACCGCGGTGACCGCCTCGGCCTGGCCGATCACCCGCTCGTGCAGAACGTCCTCGAGCTTCATCAGCCGCTCGCGTTCCTCGGACGTGAGATCGGCGACCGGGATGCCGGTCTGCCGCGACACGACGTGCGCGATGTCGAGGACGGTGACGTCGGGGGTGGCCTCGTCGGGAGCCGTCCCCAGTCGCTCCTCGGCCTCGGTGATCTGCCGCTTCAGGTCGTTGGCCCGCTCGTAGTCCTCCTGCCCCACCGCGGAGTCCTTCTCCCGCTTCAGCCGGGACAACTCCTCCTCCGCCGCTCGGGTGTCGAAATCGGGTGTGCGCGTCCGCAACCGGACGCGCGCACCCGCCTGGTCCACGAGGTCGATCGCCTTGTCCGGCATGAACCGGTCGGTGATGTAACGATCGGACAGTTCGGCGGCCGCGACGAGGGCCTCGTCGGTGTAGTGCACCTGATGGTGCGCCTCGTAGCTGTCGACGAGTCCGCGCAGGATCTCGATGGTGTCGTCGACCGACGGCTCGGCGACGAGCACCGGCTGGAAGCGGCGCTCGAGCGCGGCGTCCTTCTCGATGTGCTTGCGGTACTCGTCGATGGTGGTGGCGCCGATCGCGTGCAGTTCGCCGCGGGCCAGGGCCGGTTTGAGCAGATTGCCGGCGTCCATCGCGCCCTCGCCGCCCGCCCCGGCGCCGACGATGGTGTGCAGTTCGTCGATGAACAGCACCAACTCGTCCGAGTGCGCCTTCACCTCGTCGAGGATCTTCGTGAGCCGCTCCTCGAACTCGCCGCGATACTTGGTGCCCGCCACCAGCGAGCCGACGTCGAGTGCGACGACCCGACGGTCCGTGAGCGTCGACGGCACGTCGCCGTTGACGATGCGCTGCGCCAGACCCTCCACGATCGCCGTCTTGCCGACGCCCGGATCGCCGATCAGCACCGGATTGTTCTTGCGGCGGCGGGACAGGATCTCGATGGTCTGCTCCACCTCGTCGGCACGCCCCACCACCGGGTCGACGTTGCCGGCCCGGGCCTCGGCGGTGAGGTCGCGGCCGTACTCGTCGAGCGTCGGCGTGGAACTCGGCGGCGCCGTCGCCTTCTCGCCCTCGATGGTGGCGCCCAGCAGGGCCTTGCCCGCGGGGCTCTCGGAGTTCGCGGCGATGCCGATCAGGATGTGTTCGGGTCCGATGTAACTGCGTCCCGATTCGCTGGCCTGCTGCTGGGCCGTCCTCAGCGCGAGTTTCGCGGCGGGGCTGAGACTGGGGGAGCCGGGCTCGGTCTTGGGAGTGCCGTGCTTGTCCAGGTGCGCGGCCATCTTCGAGGCCAACTCGTCCGGATCGAGATTGATGCTGCTGAGCACGCCCCGCGTCGGATCGTTCTGCGCCGCCGCGTACAGCAGGTGTTCGGGGGTTATCTCACTGTTGCCCCACTCGGTGGCCGCGTCGCGGGCCGTGGCGATCAACTGCCGGGCCCCGTCGTTGAGGAGCCGTCCGAGATCGACGCGCTGGACCGGGGGCTGGGACGACAACCCCGATCCGAAGAACCTCGCGAAAATGTCATCGAAGGGACTGTCTGTACGACCCCAACCTTCGGTCATGTCCTATCCTCCAAATCTCTGACTACAGCTATCTGGTTCGGACTCGTCCTTACATCCTGGTGGACCACCATCAACCTTGCGGCCACCGCGGGCGAAAGTAAAGAGTCCTCCACCCGAGTTCGCGGCGCAGGCCGCCGACACCTGCCGAAAGGTTCTGTGCTGCATGGTGACCGCGTCTGCACCCGCCGAACGTTCATCCCCGACTCGCAGTGCGCGGCTGCTGCGTGACGCGCAATCCGGTGCGCTGGTCGAGGCGTTCGTCGTCATCGGAATCCTGACGATCCTGGTGACCCGCGCGTACCTGCACGCGACCGGCTACCCGCAGATCGGTGGCGCGACGCTGCACATCGCGCATTCACTGTGGGGCGGACTCGGTCTCGTCATCGCCCTGGTGGTGCTGTTCTCGTTCCTGGGGGCCCTGCCGCGGATGGTCGCGGTGGTGGCCGGGGGGATCGGCTTCGGACTGTTCCTGGACGAGGTCGGCAAATTCGTCACGAAGACCAACGACTACTTCTTCCAGCCGTCGGTCGCGATCATGTACGTCGTCGTCGTGGCGTTGCTGCTCCTCAACCGCTGGATCCAGGACGTCCGCCACCGGACCGCCGCCGAAGACCTCGTCAACGCCGCCACCACCGCCGCCGACGGACTGGGGCGCGGGCTCACACCGAACCGCCTGGCGCAGGCCCGCGGGCAGTTGCGCCGGGCCGCGGCCGACGGTGTCGATCCCGCGGCGATCGCGAGCATCGAGGACCTGCTGTCGCGGTGCGCGCCCCGGCGGACCGGGCGCCTCGACACCGTCGGAACATGGCTCCGCGAGCACGTGTCGCGGGTGGTCGACGGCCCCCGCGCGCTGTGGATCGCCGCGCTCGCGCTCGCACTGTTCTCCACCGCGGGCCTGGTCAACGCGATCGTCACACTGTCCGACGGCCTCGCGGGCGGAACCGGCACCGACATCACGACGATCGGCCAGATGTGCGGTTCGACCGTGGCCTTCGTGCTTTGCTGGATCGCGATCGCCCGGTTGCGAGGCGGTGGCATCCGGCCGGTGCGGATGCTGCGGGCGGCGGCGCTGGTGACGATCCTGCTGACGGAGGTCTTCAACTTCGTCGCGGAGGAGTTCGGGGCGCTCGTCAACGTAGCGGTCGGGTTGAGCGCCCTGGTGGTGTTCTCGCGGCGCATCGCGGTGCTCGAGCGCGCCGAGGAATACGGCGAATTGTCCGAATGACGACCCGCGCGAGGCAATCCCACCCGCGGTCCACGCCTGGACGGCCTTCGTCGCCTACCGTAGAGACCGTGAGCAACCCCGTCCCCGGCACACCCCGGTCGTCCGCGAGCGCCGCGTCGCGCTGGCCTGCCGTCCTCACATGGCGTGCGCACGACGCAACCCGCCTGGAATCGGTACGGGTGCAGTTGAGCGGAAACCGGATCAAGGCCACCGGACGTGTCGTCGGCGGCGAGTGTCCCGAGCACCCCGCGTTCAGCGCGTCCTACGACCTCGTCACCGACGAGAACGGCGTCACCCGTCGCCTGTCCCTGCACACGGCCCTGGCCGCGGGGGAGCGGCACATGTCGATCAGCCGCGACGAGGAGGGCGTCTGGATGGTCGAGACCGGCACCACGCACCTGCGGTCCGGGTTCGCCGGCGCGAAGGACGTCGACGTCGTGCTGAGTCCGTTCTTCAACACCCTGCCCATCCGACGGTTCGGCCTGCAGCACGAGTCCGAGGACATCCAGGTGCCCGTCGTGTACGTCAATCTGCCCGACCTCGCGGTGCAGGAGGCCTCGCTCACCTACAGCAGCGGCGCCGACGGCATCCACGTCCTGTCGCCGGTGTCGTCCTCGTCGATCACCGTCGACGCCGACGGCTTCGTCC
Source organism: Prescottella defluvii (assembly GCF_000738775.1). GTDB lineage: Bacteria > Actinomycetota > Actinomycetes > Mycobacteriales > Mycobacteriaceae > Prescottella > Prescottella defluvii. The sequence continues at coordinate 6,304 of NZ_JPOC01000038.1, read as the reverse complement.
TGGACTACCCGGGTCTGGCGGAGCGGATCTGAGCGACCCGTCGGATACCCCTACCCCGTAGCTGTCACGTTACTGTCGACGGCATGGCTCGTACGCGGTTCACGAAGACAGTAACGGCCCTCGCCAGTGTTCTGATGGGGGTGACGCTCCTCGCCGGATGCGCCTCGACCGACCCCGACGGGCCGTCGGCAACCGCGCCCGCGGATCTGCTCGCCGAGCACGGCCTCGACGGCCTCGACGCCCGTGAGGTGGTCACCCGGCTCGACGCCATGCCGGTCGCCGATCGTCCCGCCGATCTGATCGCGTCGGTCAAGCCGCGGACGGTCGAACTCTCCGACAGCAGCGGCGCCACGACCTCCCTGGCGCTGCCCGACGACCAGTTCTACGTCTCGATCGCGCCCTACGTCGACCGGACGCACGAGTGCTACTTCCACAGCCTCACCACGTGCCTCGGCGAGATGCCGAACGAGGACGTCCAGGTCGAGGTCGTCGACCGCGCGACCGGTGCCGTACTCGTCGACGAGGCGCTCCGCGTCAACGACAACGGCTTCTTCGGGCTGTGGCTGCCGCGTGCCGTCGACGCGACCGTCACCGTCGAGAGCGGTGGCCGCTCGACCACCTCGGAGATCTCCACGCACGACGACGACCCGACCTGCGTGACGACCCTGCAACTGGCCTGATCCGCGGCCGGGAGGTCAGCCCACCGCCAGCGCGCACGCCAGTGCCGCGGACTCGGCCGGGTGCGAACCGTGCCCGCCCGCGGTGGTGGGCAGGCCGATCAGTTGGATGCCGACCGGTGCGCCGTCGTCGATCGTGACGGGCACCGAGACCGCCGGGATGCCGAGCGCGTTGAAGGGACTGCACATGCGCAGCAACGGGGTTCGGGCCACGGCGGGATCGGTCGAGAGTGCCTGCTCCAGGGTGACGGCACGCAGCGGTGTGGTGGCGGTGATCAGTGCGTCCAGCCCCAGATCGCCGCGCAGCCGTGAGAGCGCCTGGCGGCGAAGCCGTTCCACGGTCCGCACCGCGTGCAGGTACTCGACGGCCGGGCGGTCCCGCTGCGCGGCCAGCAGCGCGGCCGTCGGCACCTGGTACCGCTCGGGCGCGGATTCGAACCACACCCGGTGGGTCTCGTAGGCCTCGGAACCGGTGATGACCGGGTACGCGGCCAGCAGTTGCGGCGTCTCGGGCAGTTCCACGTCCACCACCTCGGCGCCCGCGTCCGTCAGCGACCGGCAGGCCGCCTCGACGGCCGCCGCGATGCCGCCGTCGGCGACATCCCAGTTCTCCCCGCGCAAGCGCCCCACCCGCAGTCCCGCGACCGGGGTCCGGACGTGCGCGATGCCGGGGATCGCGCCCCACGCCAACGAGACGTCGAGGACGTCGGCGGCCAGCAGGCCCACGTGGTCGAACGTGGTCGACAGCGGGAACACGCCGCCGGTCGGCAGCGCGCCGAAGCTCGGTTTGAAACCGACCACCCCGCACAGGGCGGCGGGAGTGCGTGCGCTGCAACCGGTGTCGGTGCCCAGCGCCAGCGGGACGACGCCCTTCGCGACCAGCGCCGCCGACCCGGACGACGAACCCCCGGTGACGAGCGTCGGATCGTGGGGATGCGCGGCCGGCCCGGACACGTTGACCGCACCCGTCGGGCCGTACGCGAACTCGTGCAGGTGCGTCTTGGCGACGACGATCGCGCCGGCCTCCCGCAGTCGCGTCACGATCCGGGCGTCGGACGCCGCGGGCGGGGCGTCGGCGAGGACGGCGCTGCCGCAACGTGTCGGCATCCCGGCGACGTCGATGTTGTCCTTCACCGCGACCGCGATGCCGTGCAGCGGTCCGATCCAGTCGCCGGCGGCGATCGCGGCGTCCGCGCGGGCGGCGGCGTCGAGTGCCGCGGAGTCGTCGCGCGCGGCCACCAGGTTCGACCACGGCGTGCCGAGCAGTCCGTCGAGTGCGTCGAGCGTGGCCCGCACGTGCTCGGTGGCGGTCATCTCCCTCTTGGCGAGCAGGCCCGCGACGTCCCGCAGCGTCGGCGTGCTCACGGTCGCAGCACCCCGCCGCGGCGTCCGGCGTCGCGCATCCGTTCGAGCCAGTTCGCGGAGCCGGGTTCGATGTCGGTGATGGTCCAGCGTTCGCGGTCCTCGTAGCGCAGGCGGGCCGCGTGCCCGGACTCCACCAGGTCGGCGACCGTGCCCGCGTCGGACAGTTCGGTGCGGGCGCGGTTGAGAACGCCGAGGGTTTCGTCGAGCGCGGTGAGCAGGGCGTCCCGGTTGCCCTCGCACATCGCCCGGACCAGTCCCGGCGCGCTGCCGGCGACCCGGGTGCCGTCCCGGAACGACCCGGCGGCCAGCCCCAGCGCGAGATCGCCGCCCGCCGCCCCGGACAGCGCGAGCGCCTCCGCAAGCACGTGCGGCAGATGCGAGATGCGGGCGACGGCGGCGTCGTGTTCGACGGATTCCGCCGGCACCACCACCGAGCCGCAGTCCAGCGCCAACCGCGCCACCTGCGACCAGATCAGCGGATCGGCGCCGTCGTCGGCGCCGACCACCCACACCGCGTCGCGGAACAGGTCGGCGTCGCCGGCCTCCCAGCCGGACCGGGCCGTCCCGGCCATCGGATGCCCACCGACGAACCTGTCGCGCAGGCCGTGCCGGGCGACGGCGGCGGCCACCTCGGCCTTGACGCTGACGACGTCGGTGACCGGGCAGCCGGGGGCGTGCTCGGCGATCGCGGCGAGTGTCGCGTCGACGGCCGGCATCGGCACCGCGACCACGATCAGCGCGCGGGTCCCGGCGGCCCGGCGGAGCACGGAGATCAGGTCGGTGTCGGCGTCGAATCCGTCCGCGCGGGCGGCCTCCACCGCCCCGGCCGAGCGGTTCCAGCCCCAGCCGTCACGGCCCGCCGCCACCGCCGCGCGGAGCAGGGATCCGCCGATCAGACCCAGACCGAGAACACAGACTTCAGGTGCGGAAACGTCGTCAGTCACCGGAACAGGTTGGCACATTTGTCGGTGGACTTCTTATAGCGGCACTGCGCGGGCTACCGTTGCCCGCATGGGTGCACAGCGCGCGAACGAGAACAGCGCCTCGGCGGGCTCGATGGAGGACCTGGACGGCTTCGGCGTGGCCGTCGTCCGTGAGGAAGGCCGCTGGAAGTGCGCGCCGTTGACCGGCGGTGCGCTGACGAGCCTGCGGACGGCCGAGAAGGAACTGCTCGAACTGCGTAGCTCCGGTGCCGTGTTCGGTCTGCTCGACGTCGACGAGGAGTTCTTCGTCATCGTCCGGCCCGCGCCCACCGGCACCCGCCTGCTGATCTCCGACGCGACGGCCGCCATCGACTACGACATCGCCGCCGACGTCCTCGAGTCGCTCAACATCGAGATCCCCGACATCGACCCCGACGAGCTCGACGACGTCGAACCGTGGGAGGAGGGCGACCTCGGTGTGCTCGCGGACCTGGGCCTGCCCGACGCTGTGCTCGGGGTGATCCTCGCCGAGACCGATCTGTACCCGGACGAGCAGCTGGCGATGATCGCGCAGCGCTGCGGCTTCGAGACGGAGCTGTCGGCGGAGCTCGACAAGCTCGCTTCGCGCTGACGGCAGGCATCCCGGCGTGACCCTGCAGGACGACCAGCGGATGATCCGTGTCGCGCTCGAGGCCGCCGCCGCGGGCTCGGACGCGGACGTGCCCGTCGGCGCGGTGGTGTTCGACGCGGACGGGGTGGAACTGGCCCGCGCCGCGAACGCCCGCGAGGCCGCAGGCGATCCCACCGCACACGCCGAGATCCTGGCCCTGCGCGCGGCCGCCCGCGTGCACGGCGACGGCTGGCGGCTCGAGGGCGCGACGCTCGCGGTGACGCTGGAGCCGTGCACGATGTGCGCGGGCGCCCTGGTGCTCGCCCGCGTCGGGCGGGTGGTGTTCGGGGCGTGGGAGCCGAAGACCGGTGCGGTCGGTTCGCTGTGGGACGTGGTCCGCGACCGCCGCCTCACCCACCGTCCCGAGGTGCGCGGTGGAGTGCTCGAGGACGAGTGCGCCGGCGTTCTCGAAAAATTCTTCCGGGATCAGCGCTGACCCGTTGACCAGTGGTAACGCCGACTCTGGGGACTTTCGGGCGTTGACTTTCCCGGCAGGGTTCGGCGAATCGTGGTCTTGTGGAGGCAGGTGCTCGTGTGGCACCGGGACCGCAAGGTTCAACGCAGATTCACGGAGGTGACTCATGGGAATCGGAGACAAGGCCCAGAACAAGGCGCAGGACCTCGGCGGTAAAGCCAAGGAGGCCGCCGGCAAGGCGACCGGCGACGAGGACCTGAAGAACGAGGGCAAGGGCGACCAGGTCGAATCCGCAGTCAAGGACGCGGGTGAAAAGGTCAAGGACGCCGCCTCGACGATCAAGGACAAACTGACCGGAAAATAGGGCTGACCTGCCGATTTCGGGCTGAGCGTCGGCTCCGGTACAGTTCTCGGCGGTGGCGTGTCCGAGCGGCCGAAGGTGCAGCACTCGAAATGCTGTGTACGGTAACCCCGTACCGAGGGTTCAAATCCCTCCGCCACCGCCATAAAGCCTCCCATCTGCTTGCAGATGGGAGGCTTTTTTGTGTCCTGTTGACTCCCCTTGACTCCCCTTGACTCCCCACGCCCCTACTAATACGTTGACTTATATGGTGATCATCACGGCGGCGAAAGAACGCATCGTCAGCGTCGCCGACCGGATCTTCGACGAACGGGGGAGCGGCCACGTCACGATCCGGACGATTCTCCGCGAGTCGGAGCAGCACAACATGTCCGCGGTCAAGTACTACTTCGGGGATCGTGAGGGCCTGTTGGCGGCGGTGTTCCGCCGGCGCCGCGTCACCCTGGGCATCGCCCGGACGGAGTACCTCGACGCTGCCGCCGCCGAGGGGCGTGTCCTGGACGTACGAAACCTCGTCGAAGCGGTGGTGTATCCGATCAGGGACCACATGCGGGACGCGCCACCGCGCTCGGATTACGCCCGGTTCGCCGCACGCTTGACCCCGCGCATCGACTACAGCTCCGCCGGCGCCGTCGCCACTCTCGACGCGCCCGACCAGCGCATCGTCACCGGTCTGCGTCGGTCACTCGCGCACCTGCCGGACGCCGTCGCCGCCGACCGCATCGACACGGCCTTCAACATGATCGTCGGTGCCCTCGCCGCCTACGAGTCCCGCCGCGAGGAATCCCTCGACCACGGGCCGGCCACCCTCGACGCGCTTGCCGACACGCTCGTCGACATGGTCACGGCCGGTCTCACCGCCTGATACGCCGCTGGCTCCGACTCCCATCGACCGCTGGGCATCGGAGCCGCGCCCACCCACCAGAACGACTCGAGGAGTAGACCGCAACATGAAAGCCGATCCGACCCACGCCCGTACGGAATTCCTCGACGCCGCCGCGGCCGAGGGGCGTGACCTGGGAGTGCGGGGGCTCGTCGAGGCGGTGGTGTACCCGATCGCGGACCACGTTCGAGGTGCACTGCCGCACTCCGACTTCGCGCGGTACGCCGCACGCATGACCCCGCGCATCGACTACAACTCCGACAGTTGCGTCGCCACCCTCGACCCGGCCGATCAGCGAACCATCGCCGGGTTCCGTCAGGCCCTCGCGCACCTGCCGGGCACCGTCGCCGCCGACCGCATCGACACGGCGTTCAACATGATCGTCGGGGCGTTCGCCGTCTACGAGACCCGGAACGAGGAGTCTCTCGACCACGGGCCGGCCTCCCTCGACGCGCTCGCCGAAACCCTGGTCGACATGGTCACCGCCGGCCTGACGGCCTAGCAGCACACGGACGCCGAGATCGGCGAGCGGTTCCGCGGACCCGGTGTGTCAGCATGGGTCGCGGTCGACGGACCGTCACACGACGAACAGGAACGATGGGGAACGCGATGCTGGACGTGGTCAAGGGTTCGAAGACCGACCTGGGCGAGGACCGGTACACGGTCCGGTTGACCACGTCCGGGCAGTCGGGACTCGTCGACATCGCGGCGGTGCTGCTCGCCGACGACGGCAAGGTGCGTTCGGACGACGACTTCGTGTTCTTCAACAACCCGAAGGTCGCCGGTGTCGCTCTCACCGCGGACGACAGCGTCTCGATCGATCTGACGGCCGTGCCCGCGGACATCCATCGGGTCCTGCTCACCGCCAGCACCGAAGCCCAGGGCATCCGGTTCAGTGCGGTCGAGGGTCTCGCGGTCGAGGTGCAGGGGGCGTCGCAGCGGCTCCGCTTCACGCCGTCGAGCCTGTCGACGGAGACGGTGCTGCAGGTCGTCGCGTTGTACCGGCGGGG
>NZ_JPOC01000037.1 GCF_000738775.1 Prescottella defluvii | reverse complement strand
GCCTGACCCACCCCCGCCGGACCACCCGAAGCGAAGTAGCCGTACGAACAGTGCACGAGGGCGACGACGCCCGCGAACACGATGGCCTTGATCGCCGAGTACACGAGATCGGTCGGTGACAACGCCAGATGGAAGAAGTAGTCGTACGTACCCGCCGAGGCCCCGCCCCAGAACACGATCACCAGTCGGGTCGACAGGTAGCTGGCGAGCAGACCGATCATGAAGATCGGCAGGACACACACCATCGCGGCCAGGACCCGGGTGCCGGCCAGGAACGGGATCGACCGGACCGCCATCGAGTCGAGAGCATCGATCTCGTCGGAGATCCGCATCGCTCCCAACTGCGCGGTGAATCCCGTCCCCACCTTCGCCGCCAGAGCGATCGCGACCACCACCGGCGCCAGTTCGCGGGTGTTGGCGATGGCCGACAGCATTCCGGAAAGCGTTGTCATCCCGATGAGTTCGAGCCCACGATGGGTCTCGACGCCGAGCATCATCGCCGCGGCGAGGGACATCGCGAACACGATGCCGATGGTTCCGCCGCCCGCAAGCACCGAGTTGGTGCCGAAACTGACCTCGCTGATCTGGGCCAGGACGTGCTTGCGGTACCGCGTCGCCGCGTACGGCAGCGACACGACGGTACGAGAGAAGAACGTGACGTGGCGGCCCACGTCAGCGACACCGTCGAGCACGGCGACTACCGGGCGGGCCGCCCGGCGTAATCGCACCCTCGTGTCGAAACCGACCATCAGTACGCCCCCACCGCCGGGACGATCACCGTGTACAGCGCCGACAGCGCGGTGTTCACGATGAACACGAGTGCGAATGCGATCACCACGGCCTCGTTGACGGCGTCGGCCACTCCCCGGGGCCCGCCCTTGGCGTGCAGTCCCTTGAACGTCGCCACGAGCGTCGAGGTGAGTGCGAAGACCGCGGCCTTCACCAGCGCCATCACGAAGTCCGACATGCGACCGTACTGACTGAAGGTCGCCATGAATGTTCCGGCCGGCAGGTGCTGGACGTAGATGTGGTAGAGGTAGCAGGCCATCACGCCGCCGAAGGTGACCATCGCGCACAGTGCGAGCGATACCACGACGGCCGCGACCAGTCGGGGCGCGACGAGCCGCTCGAGCACGTCGATTCCCATGACTTCCAGCGCGTCGATCTCTTCGCGAATCTTCCTCGAGCCCAAGTCGGTACAGATCGCCGACCCCGCGACCCCCGCCATCATCAACGCACACACCAGCGCCGATGCCTGCCCCACGATGATGAACGCCACCACCGCACCGGAGTAGCCGCCGGCACCGATCCGCCCCGCCAGTTCACCGACCGACACTGCGACGAAGACACCGATCGGAATCATCAGCAGCAGAGACGGACCGGTGCTCACCCGGCCGATGAACAGCGTCTGGCTCACCGTCTCACCGAGCGACAGCCTCCCCCGCACCACCGTCCGCACCAGTGCGACGAGAGCCTGCACGGAGAAGCCGATGAGGTACCCGCTCTGGAGCGCGACGTCCTGCATCGGCCCCTTCGCGGTGGGCAACTCGTAGCTCATCCGCCGGCCCTCCCCAGTTCCGTGTCGAACGCGAGACCCCTACGGCCCCCTGCGCGGTCAGCCCTGCACGACGGCCGTCCCACCTCGCAGGTCACCCTTGACGACCTTGCCGCTCGCGTTGCGCGGCAGCGCTTCCACGAACACGATGTCCTTCGGATGCTTGTAGCGCGCCAACTGCTCGTCGAGGAACGGCTGCAGGTCTGCGAGGGTGAGACTTTCGCCCGCGTCCGGCCGGAGAGCGACCACCGCGACGGGAATCTCGCCCCACTCGGAGTCCGGCCGCCCGATCACGGCTGCCTCGAGGATCTTCGGATGCGCGAACAGTGCGTTCTCCACCTCGGCGCAGTAGATGTTCTCTCCGCCGGAGATGATCATGTCCTTCTTGCGATCGACGACGTAGACGAAGCCCTCGTCGTCCATGCGTACCAGGTCTCCCGAGTGGAACCATCCACCGTGGAACGCATCCGCCGTGGCCGCCGGGTTCTGCCAGTACTCGAGCATCATCGTCGGGCCGCGGTAGACGATCTCCCCGACCGCACCGGGGGCGACGTCGTTCATGTCGTCGTCCACCACCCGGGCCTGGACGGTCGGGATCACCCGCCCCACCGAGCCCAGCTTGCGGAGGGCGTCCTCACCGTCGAGCACACAGGTGATCGGCGACATCTCAGTCTGCCCGAACACCGCGACGTTCGACGCGTCCGGGAAGGTCTCCGCCATCGCCCGGAGCACCGTGTCCGAAGCGGGGGCCGCGCCCCATGAAATGCCGCGTAGCTTCAACTTTCGCGGCTGCGCCTGCTGTACCGCGCACACGGCCTGCCACTGGACCGGCACCAGGAACAGTGTGGTGACCTGCTCCTCCTCGAGGACGTCGAGCAGGGTGTTCGGATCGAACGCACCGACCGGGTAGATCACGGTGGTCAGGCCCAGCATCAGACTCGGGGCCATCGATCCCAGCGCCGCGATGTGGAACATCGGGGAGGCACAGAATCCGATGTCGTCGGAGCGGTTCAACTGGAAGGCACGAATGCACGTGAGGGCCTGCGCCTCCATGTTGCTGTGCGTGAGCACTGCCCCCTTGGGACGTCCCGTGGTGCCCGACGTGTACATGATGAGCGCCGGCGTGTCGTCCGGAACATCCAGCGCTGCACGATGTTCTCCGCCCTCGGCCACGAGGTCCTCGTACCCGAGGACGTCGCCCTCGGAGCCGGCGCCGACGGTGACAACCAGTTCGAGTGCACCGGTCTCGGCCCGGACCGCGGCGGCGAGCGGTGCCAGTGTCGTGTCGGTGACCACGGCGCGTGCGCCGCTGTCCCGCACCAGATATGCGACCTCGGGAACCGTCATGCGGAAGTTCACGGGCACCGCGATCGCGCCGAGCGCATTGGTGGCGAGTACCGCCTCGAGGTACTCGGGACGATTGAGCATGAGAATCAGGACCCGGTCCCCGAACCCGACGCCGCGGCGTGACAGCGCGTTCGCGACGCGTTCGACCCGATCGTGCAACGAGGACCACGTGATCGAGGTGCCCTGGAAGCGCAACGCTTCGCGGTCCGGGATCATGCGGGCGTGCCGCGCAACCTGGTTGTTCCAGTTGGTGCGGCGAGACCGTTGCGCCTCGAGCGCGGCGGCGGGCACAGCAGCGGAAGTGACCATCGAGGGTTCCTCTCGTGCGTGGCGGGTCCTCCCGACTCGACCGGACCCGTGGTTCGATGTGATGCAGATTACATGTCGTGAGGGTTTTCGGGGAGCAGTTTGTTAGTCGAGATTCTCGGTAGGGGCCGCCCCGCGCCGACGTCCGCGACCGCACGGGCACGGCGTCGGGAACTGGCCCGCAACCAGCACTTGTCGGCGCGACGATCAGCTCGGTCGACGCCCCGTTTCCGAGGACGGGAAGTAGACGCAGATTCCACCGTCACGGAAACCGAGGAGGTCGCTTCTGCAACATCGCAGCCGCCCCCTCGGCGAAGTCGCCGGATGCGAGAAGCTCTGCCTGACCGACCTTCTCCCGTTCGAGTGCCGCATCCAACGCGGCCAGGGTGCCCGCCGCCAGTGCCCGTTTGGTGAGCTCGAGCGCACGGCGCGGCCCTGCTGCGAGCCGGGCCGCGACACCGCGGGCGTGCGCGACGAGTTCGTCGTCCGGCAGCGTGCGCGACACCAGGCCCAACCGGTCGGCATCCGCCGCGGGTACCCGCTCACCGAGCAACGCCATTTCGGCGGCCTTCGCCCGGCCGATCGCGGCAGGAACCAGCACGCTCGCTCCGCCGTCCGGCATCAGTCCGATCCCGACGAACGGGAGCAGGAAGTATGCACCGTCCGCAGCGTAGGTGAGGTCGGCGGCGAGCGCGATCGAGACCCCGACCCCCGCGGCCGGCCCGTTGACGGCCGCGACGACCGGAACCGGAACCTCGACGATGGCACGGATCGCCTCGTTGGCGACATCCATGACGATCGTGGGATCGGCCGGATCGGCCACGGCGGCAGCTAGATCCGCCCCCGTGCAGAACGCCCGACCCGACCCCGTGATCAGGATCGACCGCACCCCCGGATCGCTTCCGGCCGCACGGACGGCGGCCCCGAGATCGCGCATCGTGGGCATGTCGACAGCATTCATCCGCTCGGGCCGCGCGATGGTCAGTTCCAGGACCGAATCCCGCAGTTCCCGCCGCAGGCCGCTGCCCGTCGGAGTGGTCATTCCCGATCCCTTCCTCGATCATCCGGAAGCATCCGGCCAGGCGGATCGAACCGGGGTGGCGCAAGAATTGGCGCTAACTTTCGCGACGTTCGGCGTGTTTGTCAACCCCTCTCGCACCGACGAATCATCCTGACGGGCCCGGCAATACAGTTCCCGAACCCGGGCTGCCGCGACTCCCCCGTGAAGTATGCTGTCGCCCACCAGTCCCCGCGTGAGGAGGTTCGGTGGCGGAACGAACGAAGGCTGGAACTCGCGGGGGACGCGTTCGGATCGACGTACAGCACCCGCCCCCCGCCGAGCCCCGGCGCAGGCCGAAGAATCGGAAGGCCCAGATCGCCGCGGTGGCTGCCGAGGCCTTCAGCGAGCGCGGCTACCACGGTGTCAGCATCGACGAGATCGCTTCGACGGTAGGAATTTCCGGCCCGGCGCTCTACCGCCACTTCCCCAACAAGTACGCACTGTTCCTGCACGCCGCGACCGGACTCGCGACCGCGCTCGAGGACGCCGTGGTGGACGACCCGAATGTGATCGCACCGAACCCGTCCCGGCGTCTCGACCAGCAGATTCTCGCCGCCGTCCGCACCACGATCGCCAACCGGCGTACTGCCGGCCTCTACCGTTGGGAGAGCCGCTACCTCGAACCGCACGACCGCGAGGGCATCCGCGATGCCATCGTGATCGTCAACCGGCGAATCGGCGCGACGCTCGACGAGGTCCGCCCGGGTCTCGACCGGCGGGACAATCTCCTGATCTGTGTCGCCGTGCTCAGTGTCATCGGGAGCATCACCGTCCACCGCTCGGCGCTTCCGCAGAAGCGGATGGAACGCCTGCTCCTGGATGCCTGCCGGACGGTCGCCGCAACCGAACTCCCCGCCGAGGAGCCGTCGCCGGAGGTTGTCGCGGTCACGGGAATCCCATTGTCCAACAAGAGGGAAGTGCTTCTGAACGAGGCCGTTCCACTGTTCCACGCCCACGGCTACCACGAGGTGAGCATCGAGGAGATCGGTCACGCCGCGGGCATCAACGCGTCCGGCGTGTACCGCCACTTCGCGAGCAAGGCGGACCTGCTGGCCGCGGCGTTCCACCGTGCAGCGGACCGCCTCGCGGTGGCCGTGAGCACGGCACTGGGCACCTCCGCCACGCCGCGGCAGGCGCTGGAGTCGCTGGTGGACGTCTATGTGCGCCTGTCATTCGCGCAATCCGAACTGATGTGCGTGTACTTCGCCGAGATCGGCAGTCTGCCGGCCGCGCAGCGCAGCGAACTGTGCAATGCCCAGCGGCTCAACGTCGAGGAGTGGGCGCTCCTGCTCCGCGAGTCCCGCACCGAACTGTCCGCGATCGAGTGCCGGTTCCTCGTCCACGCGGCACTGAGCCTGGCGCTGGACGTCGGGCGGGTGATGCGGTTCGAGTCGACCGCGGCCAACGAGGCGCGCGTCCGCACGCTCATGCTCGCGACACTGCTCGGCGAGACGGGAGCCGCGTGAGTATCTCGGCGACGGCAACGGCGCGGTCCGGCGAGGCGATCAAGGCAGTACCCACATTCACGCCCGACGACATCGGAGGTCGACCATGAGCGTGCACGACGACATCGAGGCGCTGCGCGCCCGCACCGACCGGATCGATCCGCGGGAACTCGACGCACTGTGGACGCGCCTCGAGCCGTGCCGGATCGCCGACCTCGTCGGATACCGCTGGCGTGGTTTCGCGTTCGACACCGGACACCGGACCAGCGGCCTCCTCGAGCAGACCCACTGGTACGGAAAGGCGTTCGCGAGCGAATCCGACGTCCAGCCACTGCTGTGCCGCGGCGACGACGGACAACTGTTCTCCGACATCGGGACCGGGCACGGCGAGGCGAGCCTGTGGGAGGTGCTCTTCCGCGGTGAGGTCACCGCGACGATGGTCTACGACGGCATGCCGGTGTTCGACCATTTCAAGAAAGTGGACGACGACACCGTCGTCGGCGTCATGAACGGCAAGGGCAAACTCGTCTTCGACGGCGGTGAGCACTTCTGGTTCGGACTCGAACGGGACGTCGCACTCTGACCACACACGAGATCGGTCAGATGAGATGGCGGTGCGTGGCGAGACGTCGCCGCATGTCCCGCAGGTAGAACGTGGCGGTTACCTGACGCACCGGCCGTGGCAGCCGTCGGTAGACCACGGGCAGGACCGCCATGAGCCGGTCGAAGCGACGCTGATCGCGCGGGCTCCAGGGCAACTCGAACTGGTCGCGGATCCGGGGCGGCAGCAGACCGATCGTGAAGAAGCGCTGCAGCGGCATCGCGAGCCGCACCGGCAGCGGCGCCTTCCCGCCGGAGAGCAGACGCCGCACGTACGCGCGCACCTGGCCGTCCACCTCGGCTGCCTCGATCATCCGGTCCCAGTAGGCGTCGAACTCGGCGCGGGTGGCCGGCCACATGTCCTCCTTGACCTGCAGTGCGGTGCCGTACACCGCCGACTGCCGGTACAGGCGTTCCGCGTCGGCATCCGACAACGCACCGAAGAACCGCGTGTACATGTCGAAGCCGTTGCGGTACAGCGTCGCCGCGACCCACAGCTGCAGTTCCGGGTCGAACGCGTTGTAGCGCTCCGACCGCACCGGCACGTGTACCCGGTTCACCAGTCGCACCACCGCCCGCTTCTCCTCCGGCGTGCCGAGCGTGACGGCGTACACGTACGTCATCGTGGTGCGCAGGCGGTCCAGCGGCCGGTCGAGGGTGGTGCTGTGCTCGGCGACCCCCCGTCCGACACCCGGCAGGGCCAGTTGCAGCAGGACCGTCGCCCCCGCCCCGATCAGCAGCATCGACTCCCCGACGAAATCGGCCAGATCGACCGCGCCGGACGGCGGGTCCGTCGGCGGTGTCCCGCCCGGATGAATCGCGGTCTCGATGGACATCGTTCGGTCTTCCTCTCCAGATGAGTCGCTCGCCGGGACGGTCGACTCGATCGTCCGGTCAGGCCCAGATCCCGGCCCGTTCCAGGTGCGCGACCAATCGCGCTGCCGCATCGTCGAACTGGACACGGGTGTGCCGAACCACCGCGGACCGATCGTGCGCGCGGATCGCCTCGATCAGACTCGTGTGGGACCGCACCGCTAACGCGCTCCAATCCGGATCCGCAGCGTACAGCCGATACGGCGTGTACCGGGCCGCGTTGAGCAGGAACCACGCCAGCTTCGGCCCGCCCGCGATGCGGCACAGCTCGCGATGGAACTCGTACTCGGCGTCCGCGATCCGGTCCGGGTCGGCGACCGCGGCCGCGTCCCGCAGGACGTCGTTGAGTGTCACGAGCCGGATCAGGTCCGCGTCGGTCGCGGATCCGGATGCACGCACCGCCAACTCCACCGTGATCTGCCCCTGCAACCAGAAGATGTCGTGCACGTCCTCGCGAGCGAGCCGCGAGACGACATACCCCCGGTTGGGCACCGACTCGACCATGCCCTCACCACGCAGGGTCAGCAGTGCCTCGCGCACCGGAGTGACGCTCACGCCGAGCTCGGCCGCGGTCTCGTCGAGCCGGACGAACTCACCGGGCCGTAATCGCCCCGACATCACGGCGTCCCGCAGGTGCGATGCCACGTCGTCCGACAGTTGCGTCCGACGCAGCGGACGCGCGGGCCGTACCGGGGTACCCACGACCGGCTCCTACAGCCCGTACGTCTTGCCGATGATGTCGCGCTGAATCTCGTTGGTGCCACCGTAGATCGACGACACGAGCGCCTTGCGAACGTGGCCCTCCATGTCGAACTCGGTGGCGTATCCGTAGCCTCCCATCATCTGCATGCCTTCGAGCGCCACCTTCTTCGCGGTCTCGGTGGCCTTGAGCTTCACCATCGACGCCTCCCGGGGGAACATCTTCGTCGGGTTGTCGTCGATCAGTCGCGCCGTGCTGTACACCAGCAGTCGGGTGCACTCGATCTCGGTGGCGAGATCGGCGATGCGGTGCCGAATCGCCTGGAAGGTCCCCACCGGCCGGCCGAACTGCTTTCGCTGCGTGACGAATTCGAGTGCGTCGTCGAACGCCCGCTGCGCCGTCCCCAGCATCATGGCGCCCAGGATCAGCCGTTCGATGTTGAGACCGGTCATCAGCTGGGTCCACCCGCGGCCCACCTCGCCCACCACCGCGTCGTCGGGGAGCAGGACGTCGGTGAGGTAGAGGTCGTTGACCTCCTTGCCACCCATGGTGTCGATGCCGCTGATCTTCAGCCCGGGTGTGTCGGTCGGTAGATGGAACATCGTGAGGCCCTCGTGCTTGGACCCGCTGCGATCGGTGCGGGCCACCAGCAGGATGTTCTCGGCGAAGTGCGCGCTCGAGCACCACGTCTTCTGACCGTTGATCAGCCAACCGTCGGAGACCTTCTCGGCCCTGCAACTGAGATTGCCGACGTCGGAGCCCGCCTCGGGCTCGGACATCGAGATCGACTCGGACGCCCCGCGGACGATGCCGCCGAGCACCGCCTCCTTCTGCGCGTCGGTGCCGAACTTCTCGTACGCCGCGCCGGTGATGAGGGTCGGTCCGATACCCCCGATCGGCGCCATGCCGCGCGCGGCCTGCTCGAGCAGGATGCACATGTCGACGGCCGTTCCCGCCGAGCCGCCGTACTCCTCGGGCACCGTGATCCCCAGCCAGCCCAGCGCCGCCATCTTCAGGTAGAGGCCCTCGTTGTGGTGGTGCTCGCCGCGACCGGTGAGGGCGTCGCGCTGCTCCCGCGTGCCGCACTCCTTGCGGAAGAAGGCGGCCACCGCCTGCGCGAAGTCCCGCTGTTCGGAGGTGAAGTCGATCGTCATGGAAGGTGCTCCTGCCTGCGAGGAATCGAGAGCCTGTCTTCGTGAGGGCCGGGACCGGCGCCAGCCACCGCTCGTGGGGGTTGTCCACATCCGCCGGGCCGAATAGTGTGAGCGTCACCACAGTAAATCACATCAAATATATTTGATGCGGTCCCATGGAGGAAGCCCGACATGACCCGAGAACTGTCTTCGAGCGACGCGGCACCCGGCTTGTCCACCTCACCGACCCCCGACGGCGACACCACCTTCGCGAGCCTCGACCCCCGCACCGGCGCCGTCCTCGCCGACTACCCGATCGCGACCGCATCCGACGTGTCGGCCGCCGTCGAACGGGCCCGCGGCGCCGCCCGCTGGTGGGACGCTCAGGGCTTCCGCGGACGCCGAGACTGGCTCCTCGAGTTCAAGAAGGCCATCGCCTCGGACGCCGACGACCTGGCGCGGGTGATGTCGGCCGAGACCGGCAAGCCGCACGACGACGCCCTGCTCGAGGTCATGCTCGCGGTCGAACATCTCGACTGGGCCGCCCGCAACGCCAAGAAGGTCCTCAAGCCGCGGCGTGTGCCGTCCGGACTGGTCAGCGCCAACCAGTCGGCGACCCTGGGCTACAAGCCGATGGGCGTGGTCGGGGTCATCGGTCCCTGGAACTACCCCGTCTACACACCGATGGGCTCGATCTCGTATGCCCTCGCCGCCGGCAACGCCATCGTGTTCAAGCCCAGCGAGCTCACCCCGGGTGTCGGCAAGTGGCTCGAGGCCAAATGGAACTCGCTCGCCCCGACCCAGCCCGTGCTGCAGGTGATCACGGGACTCGGCGCCACGGGCGCAGACCTGTGCCGTGCCGGAGCCGACAAGATCGCGTTCACCGGATCGGGGCCGACGGCGCGCAAGGTCATGGCGGTGTGCGCGGAGACGTTGACCCCTCTGGTCGCCGAGTGCGGCGGCAAGGACGCGATGCTGGTCGCCGAGGATGCCGACCTGGACAAGGCCGTCGAGTTCGCCGCCTTCGGCGCGTTCGGCAATGCCGGCCAGACCTGCGCGGGCGTCGAACGTATCTACGTCGCCGAACCGGTGTACCGGCAGTTCCTCGACAAGTTCACCGCCGCCGTCGAGCGGGTCCGGCCGGGGGGCACGGACGCCGACACCTACGGCCCGATGACCCTGCCCCGCCAGGTCGATGTCGTACGCGGCCACATCGCCGACGCCCTTGGCAAGGGCGCCCGCGCCGTGATCGGCGGAATCGACTCCGTGCACGAACGATTCGTCGATCCGGTGATCCTCACCGACGTCCCCGAGTCCTCGTCCGCCGTCTGCGAGGAGACGTTCGGGCCCACCGTCGTGGTCAACAAGGTGCGCGATCTCGAGGAGGGCATCGAGCGCGCCAACGCCACGTCCTACGGCCTCGGAGCCTCGGTCTTCACCGCAAACCGCGCCCGGGGCAAGGACATCGCGGATCGGCTACGTACCGGGATGGTGTCGGTGAACTCGGTGCTCGGGTTCGCGGGCATCCCGTCGCTGCCCTTCGGCGGCATCGGCGAGTCCGGGTTCGGCCGCATCCACGGCGCCGACGGCCTCCGAGAGTTCAGCCGACCCAAGGCCGTCACCGTCCAGAAATTCTCGGCCCCACTGAATCTGATGACCCTCGAGCGATCCGCGCGGGACATGAAGATCTCCGCATGGATGCTCAAGGCCCGGCACGGCCGGTGACCACGATGACCCTCACCCCCTCACGCCGCGCCGGCACCTTCCCGCCACCCGACCGCGCCCCCCGGCCCGGTCGGGGCCGGCAGGGATGGGTCGAGACGATCGAGCGACTGGACCCGGCAACCCGGCACCAGGACATCCTGCGGATCACCGCCGGCTACGAATTCCCGTGGGACTACCAACGTTCCCTCGAGTTCGCCCTGTTCCGCACGTACTGCGTTCCGACGATCTCGGAACTACTTTCCCGCACGGGCGAGTTCGAGAAACGTCCACAGAAGCGGTACGACGACACCGCGCTGCTGATGGCCGAACTCGTCGAGCACGGCTACGATTCGCCGCGCGGCCGGGAGTCTCTGCGGAACATCAACCGCATGCACGGCCGCTACGCGATCTCGAACGACGACATGCTGTACGTGCTGTCGACGTTCGTGTACGACCCGATCGACTGGATCGACCGGTACGGCTGGCGCAGGATGCATCCACACGAGCGGCTGGCGTCGTTCCACTTCTACCGTCAAGTGGGAATTCGGATGGGAATCAAGGATATTCCCGAGTCGTACCAGGACTTCCAGCGCTTCAAGATGGACTACGAGCGCGACCACTTCGTCTACAGCGCGGACAACCACCGGATCGGCACCTACACGCTCGGTCTGTTCCAGTCGTGGTACCCGAAGGCCCTGGCCCGCCCCGTCGCGGCGGCCGTCTACGCATTGATCGACGACCGCATGTCCGTCGCGTTCGGGTTCCCCAAGGGCTCGCCCCGGGTGCGGGCCGCCGCCGAGGCCGGGCTGCGCTCCCGGTCCGCGGTGGTGCGACTGCTCCCGAAGCGTCGGGCGTCGGTGTCGGCGCGCGACCCACACAACCGCACCTACCCCGGATACCCGGCGGGCTACTGCCCGCGGGATCTGGGCGTTGCACAGGATCACGTGTCGTACGAGCCCTGAATTCTCCTGCCCCCGAACGCAGCTTCCACGGCATCGACCCCGGCGCGCACCGCGGGCCCGGCGGTGTCGGCCCGCCACACCGCGTAGATGTCACGGTGCAGGCGGGGCTCGGTGGGCACCAGCCTCACCCCGTCCGGCGGTCGATCCACCGCCAGTCGGGGCACCAGCGCCGCCGCGAGCCCGGCGGCGGCGAAGGCGAGATGCGTCGAGATGTCGGAGGCCTCGAAGTCCACCCGGGGCTCGAACCCCTGCCGCCGCAGCGTCCGCACCAGCCACGCGTGGAAGTCGGTCCCCGCACCCCACGCCACCCACCGCATGTCCGACAGTGCGGCCAACGGAACCACGGCGCTCTCCGCGAACGGATGATCCGTGGGAAGGGCGACGTCGGCGGTGTCCCGGTGAATCAGTCGCGTTTCCAGCGTCGTCGGGATCTCGACGGGCGCGGACTCCCAACTGTCGACGACACCGATGTCGATACGGCCCCGGGCGACGGACTCGAGCGTCACCTCGGTTTCGGCCTCGGTCACCGTGACGTGGACGGGGTACCGGGACAGCAGGGAGTTCACCGCACCCGGCAGCACCACCCGTGAGGCGGTGACGAACGCACCGAACCGGATCGGGCCGACGACCTCACTGCGCATCGCCGCGATCTCGGCCTCGATCCCGGAGGCGTGGGACAGCAACTGGTCGCCGCGGCGGGCGAGAAGTTCGCCGGCCGGGGTCAGCCGAATACCCCGGCCCGCCGGCTCGAGCAGTGCCGCACCCACCTCGCGTTCGAGCTTGGCGAGCTGCTGGGACACCCCCGAGGGCGTCACGTGCAGGATGCGGGCGGCCGCCGCCACCGATCCGGCCTGCGCGACGACGCACAGCGCACGTACTCGATCGAGGTTCAACACGGTAGAAACACTACCGAATGGTAAGAGCTATTTCTTACTTGCCGTTTCCGCTGGTAGATCCCACTATTGATCAAGTGCAGATCACCGAGTTCCGCCGTGCCCGTGTGGCCGATCCCCGCCTCCTCGCAGTCTCCGGCGCCCTCGCGATCTCCCTGACGGCGGTGTTCATCCGCCTGGCCGACGTCTCCCCCGCGACATCGGTGTTCTACCGGTGCCTGCTCGCGCTGCCGCCGCTGGGCCTGCTCGCGTGGTTCGAGCACCGGCGCGGCAACCGCATCACCCGCGGGGACGCGGGGCGCTACGTCGTCGCCGGCGTGATGCTCGGCGTCGACTTCGCGCTGTGGTCGCAGGCGATCATGCTCATCGGCGCCGGGATCTCGACGGTTCTCGTCAACGTCCAGGTGGTCGTCGTTCCGCTGCTGTCGTTCCTGGTCTTCCGGACCAAGATTCCGGTGCGCTTCGTCTGCGCGGTGCCGGTCCTGTTCGCGGGCATCGCGTTGACCGGAGGCATCGGCAGCGGCGCAGCGGCGGGCCCGGACCTGTGGTGGGGAACCTTCCTGGCGCTTTTGTCGGGTGTCGCGTACGCGGTGTACATCTTCATCGTCGGCGGCCGCGGATCCGCCGACACCGCGGCCACCCAGGTCCTGGTGTCGACCGCGGCGGCCGGTGTGGCCGGATCGGCCCTGGGATCGTGGTGGGGTCCGATCGACCTGACACCCGGCTGGGCGTCGTTCGGCTGGCTTGCGGCCCTTGCCCTCTCGGCCCAGTTCGTGGGCTGGATCCTCCTCGGCCGCTCGCTCCCCCGTCTGGCCCCGGAGGTCGGCGCCACGCTGCTGCTCCTGCAACCCGTCCTCGCCGTCGCCGCCGCGATCGTCGCGCTCGGCGAACGCCCCACGGCCCTGCAACTCGTCGGCTGCGCGACCGTCGTCGCGACCGCCTGGTTCGTCGCGTCCCGACCGCCCACCGCCCCGACGCGGGCTGTTGCTGCGGACGACTCTCGGGCGATGGTGCAGTAACCGCCCTCGGCGATCTGTGGATGACGAAATCGGTTGTCCACAGATCGCGGTCGGCCACTCCACGGGAGTGATTCCTCGCCGATCCTGCACTCATGCAACCGTTCCGGGGATCCGACGCCGTCACCGCCGGCACCATGACCGTCCACCGTCTGCGCCACGACTTCACCCGCGTATTCCGCGACGTCTACGTGCCGCGCCACACCGTGGTCACCCCAACGATCCGGGCCCGCGCCGCATGGCTGTTCGCGGGGCCGGACGCCGTCCTCACCGGCTGGTCGGCGGCCGCGCTGCACGGCGCGAAGTGGGTGGACGCCCACACTCCCGCCGAGGTGATCCGTCCCGGTCATCGGCGTTCACCGCCGGGGATGCTCGTCCACAACTGCGCGCTACGGCCCGACGAAGTCTGCACGATCGACGGGATGCGGGTCGCGACGGCCGCGCGAACCGCCTTCGACCTGGGACGACGGCTGCCACGTCGCGACGCCGTCGCCGCGCTCGACGACCTGCGCCGCACGACCGGAGTCTCGGGCGAGGACATCGCAGTGGTCGCCAAGTGCCACCCGCACACCCCGGGCAGGCGGCAACTGCTGGATCGGCTACCGCTCGTGGACCCCGGCGCCGAGTCGCCCCCGGAGACGCACACCCGCCTGGTGCTCGTGGACGCCGGGCTGCCGTGGCCGGAGACCCAGATCGTGCACGAACGGGGCGGCCGGGAGTTCGCCCGCTCCGACCTGGGCTGGCAGCGGTGGCGACTCCTGGTCGAGTACGACGGCGCCCATCACTGGACCGACCGGCGGCAACGCGCATGGGACATCGAGCGCGCTGCCCGCCTCGAGGAACTGGGGTGGACGATCGTGAAGGTCGACTCGGCGCTCCTCTACGACCGCCCCGGGGAGTTGGTCCGCCGCGTCCGAGAGAAGCTGCGTGCGGCAGGTGCCCGGGTATGACGAGGGCGGTTACTGCGCCCGGCTCTCAGCCGATGGTGCAGTAACCGCCCGCAGTCGATGGATCAGGCGGCGGCCTGGACGGGTTCGTCGTCGGACATCCGCACGTCGGGCGCTTCGATCGGCCCGATCTCCTGCGCGTAGTAGAAGTGCGGGCGACGGTGGCCGAGGAACGAACCGAACCACGACATCACCGCGACGTAGCGGTTGCGGAAGCCGACGAGGTACACCATGTGCACCGCGAGCCACACCACCCACGCGATGAAGCCGGTGAGCTCGATGCTCTTCACCTTGGTGACGGCGGAGAAACGGTTGACGATCGCCATCGAACCCTTGTCGCGGAACTTGAACGGGGTCCCGCGCTTGGTCTTGCCGAGGATGGTGGCGGCGACGTGCCGGCCGCCCTGCATCGCGACGGGCGACTGGCCGGGCAGGTTGTTCAGCGACGTCATGTCACCGACCGCGAAGATGTCGGCGCGGCCGCCGACGGTGAGATCGGGGTTGACGAGCAGACGCCCGGCCCGGTCGGTGTCGCAGCCGGTGCGCTCGGCGAGCACGCCCGCGAAGTCGTTGGCCTGCACGCCCGCCGACCAGACGATGGTCTCGGCGGTGCGACGCTCCCCGGTCTCGCTGCCGTGGGCCTTGAAGGTGGCGCCGTGCTCGTCGATGTCGGTGACGAGGGTGTTGAGGACTACCTCGACACCCGACTTCTCGAGCGAGTCCTTCATGTATTCGCTGAGCTTGCCGCCGTACGCGGGCATCGCGACACCGGCGCCCTCGACGAGCGTGACGGTGACGTCGTCGGCGGTGATGCCGCGGATCGACTGCTCGAAGTAGCGGCCCGCGAGTTCCTTGATCTGGCCGGCCAGCTCGATGCCGGTGGCTCCGGCGCCGATCACGATGAAGCTGAGCAGGTTCTTGCGGCGTTCGGCGTCGCTGGTGGTGTGTGCTTCCTCGAAGCAACGCACGATCTGGGCGCGCAGACGCTCGGCGTCGTCGACGGTCTTGAGGGCGAAGGTGACCTTCGCGAACTCGTCGCGGCCGAAGTACGACTGCCGGGCACCGGTCGCGGCGACGAGCGAGTCGTAGCCGAGCGTGTGCCGCTGGCCGGCGGCCTCGTAGACGAGTTCCTTCTGGTCCGGGTGCACGTCGACGACGCGGCCGAGGCGGACGTCGGCGTTGGGGTACTTCGCGAGGATCGCGCGGATCGACGGGGCGATCTCACCGGCCGCGAGGACACCCGTCGCCACCTGGTAGAGCAGAGGCTGGAACAGATGCTCGGTGGTCTCCGAGATCAGAACGAACGGCTTACCGGCCTTGGCCAGCTTCTTCGCCGTGGCGAGGGCACCGAATCCGGAACCAACGATCACTACTTCGGTCCGGTCGACTGCTACTTCGCTCACGGGTACCTCCTCATCGAGATGTATGAGGAACACCGTAGGAGCGCTAACGACGTTTACGCCAGTAATCAGGGATATTCGGAAAACAGTTATCTGGATTGCTCATAAGTAGTATGGCGTCATGGACTTCCGTCAGCTGCGCTACTTCCTCGCGGTCAGTGAGGAACTGAGTTTCAGCCGTGCGGCCGAGCGCTGCTTCATCTCACAGTCCGCCATCAGCCACCAGATCACCAAACTCGAGCAGGAACTCGGCGCGCCGCTGTTCGAACGGTCGACCCGCGTCGTGCGCCTGAGCCCCGCCGGAACCCGGCTCGTACCGATCGCGCAGGAAGTGCTCAGCCTCGAGACCAAAGCCCTCGCCGTCGCGAAGGGACCGCGCGACCGGATCCGAATCACCGCGAGCATGAGTTTCGCGCCGCAGAGCCTCGACGCCATCGCCCGCGTCCGCCGGCGCCACCCGGATCTGGACATCGAGTTCGTGATCAAGAATTTCACCGACCGCATCGACGCGGTGTCGTCGGGGGACGCCGACATCGCACTGATCCGCGGGGAGGTCGACCGCCCCGGCCTCGAGACGCTGGAACTGGGCGTCGAGGACCTGATGATCGCGACGTCGAGCCAGCATCCGGTGTCCGCGTTCTCGACCGTCGAACTGGGGGAACTCGCCCCCTATCCCTTGTTGCTGCCCCCGCGGTCGAGCCAGATCCTGATCCACACGGTCGTCGAGGACGCGTTCCGGGAGGTCGGCCGGCGGGTGCAACTGGGGCCGCCGATCGCGCGTGATCACACCGCGATCCTCGACGTCATCACCAATCCCCGGGCGTGGACGGTGCTGTACGCGAGCACCGTCGCCGAGGCGCCCCGCACCGGACTGTGCGTCATGCGCGAAGCCCGCAACCGCCTACGTGTGCCCGTCAACGGGATCGTTCGCACCGGCGCAGGCACGGGTCCCGGCCTGACGGACCTGGTCGAGTCACTGCGGATGACGGTGACCGGACAGAGCAGTGTGCCCCCGAGTCCGGGTCCCGGACTCGGGGGCACAGCGCAGCCCCGGTAGCCGGGACTACAGCGTGCGGCGCCCCGACAGGGCGCGGCCGAGCGTGAGCTCGTCGGCGAATTCGAGATCGCCACCCATCGGCAGCCCCGACGCGAGCCGGGACACCGTCAGGCCCGGGAAGTCCCGCAGCATCCGCACCAGGTACGTCGCCGTCGCCTCGCCCTCGGTGTTGGGGTCGGTCGCGATGATCACCTCGGCGACGTCGACGCCGTCCTCCTGATTGCCGATGCGGGTCAACAACTCCCGGATCCGCAGTTGGTCCGGGCCGATGCCGCTGAGCGGGTCGAGCGCGCCACCGAGAACGTGGTAGCGCCCCCGGAACTCGCGGGTGCGCTCGATCGCCTGCACGTCCTTGGGCTCCTCGACGACGCACACCATCGTCCGGTCTCTCCGCGGGTCGGAGCAGATGCGGCACTTCTCCTCTTCGGAGACGGTGCCGCACACGACGCAGAACTGGACGCCGTCACGCACCTTCTGCAGCACGGCCTGCAACCGGTCGATCTCCGGCGGCTCGACCGTCAGCAGGTGGAACGCGATGCGCTGGGCGCTCTTGGGCCCGATGCCGGGCAGCTTGCCCAGCTCGTCGATCAAGTCCTGGACGGGACCTTCGTACAAGGCGCGCCTCTAGAAGGGGAGTCCGGGCAGACCGCCGGCCAGCGGACCGAGCTTGCTGGCCGCGATCTCCTGCGCCTTGTTCGACGCGTCGGCGATCGCACCGATCACGAGGTCCTGCAGCGTCTCGACGTCCTCGGGGTCGACGACCTTGGGGTCGATCGCGAGGCCGACGACCTCACCGGTGCCCTTGACCGTCGCGGTCACCAGACCGCCACCGGCCTGACCGGTCACCTCGGCCTGTGCCATTTCCGCCTGCGCGGCCATCAACTGCTGCTGCATCTGCTGCGCCTGAGCGATGAGCTGCTGCATGTCGGGCTGTCCACCTGGTTGCACCTGAATGGTCCTTTCTGAAGTCGCGTCGCCAGCGTAGTCCGTCCGGGGCGTCAGCCCAGTTCGCGCGCCAGGTTCGAGAGGGTCTTCTCCTGGATCTTGCGCAGGCCGAGCGGGGCGAAGGTGCGCTCGAAGAAGCCGCCGATGCCGCCGGCGCCCTTCCACTGCGTCGTCGTGGTGATCGTCGAACCGGCCCCCGCCGACGCGACCTCCCAGGTCGTGACCATCGACGAGTTCGCGTCACGCTCGGTGACGGTGTTCCCCGAGACGGTCACCGACGCCTTGACGTTGCGGGAGCGGCTCTCGGTGGCCTGCAGCGTCCACTTCGCGACGGTCCCGTCGCCCTGTCCGCCCTCGACGACCTCGTAGTCCCGGTACTGCGGGGGCAGGATCCGCGGGCGGACCGTCTCGTAGTCCGCGAGCGCGGCGAGCGTCTGCTCGGGGGTGGCGGTGACGGTGATCGAACTGCTGGCGCTGACCTGTGCCACGGGATGGGCCTCCTTGCTCGAGAGTTTCCTTCATCCTGCCGGGTCGACGGACGCACAGCCACCGCTGCTCGAGTGACCGACAGCACGAGTTTCCACTCACTGGGACTTGCATCACATCGAAGTAAGGAGGCTTCTTACTGTGCGCCGTGAAGCACGACGAAACAATGAGGTGAGCCTTGAAGAACACTTGGTACCGGTCGGGCATCCGACTCGCGGCACTCGGCGCTGCCGCAGCCCTGCTCGTCGGCGGGTGTGCAACCGCCAACAGCGAGTCGGGTGACGGCGCGTCCGTCGACATCGGCCCGGTCAACGTCTCCGCCGACCCGGGCGACCCCGTCCGCGGCGGCGCGGTGACGTTCGGGTCGTACTCCTTCCCCAACTCGCTCGACCCGACCAAGACTCAGGCCGCAGGTTCCACCGGCGGCACCGAGATGGCGGCGCTCTACGACACTCTGCTGCGCGCCGACTCCGAGACCGGCGACTTCGTGCCGCAGCTCGCCGAGTCGGTGGAGAACAACGCCGAGTACACCCAGTTCACGCTGAAGTTGCGCGACGGTGTCACGTTCAGCGACGGCAGCCCCCTCGACGCCGAGGCCGTCAAGTGGAGCATCGACCGTTTCGTCGCCGCCAAGGCCGACGTCGCCCAGGTGTGGGCCAACTCGGTGACCTCGATCGAGACCCCCGACCCCAAGACGGTGACGTTCACGCTGAACACGCCGTGGGACCGTTTCCCGGTGCTCCTGGGGATGGGGCCGGGCATGATCGTCTCCAAGGCCTCCGAGGTCGACGGCAAGTTCACGCCGATCGGCGCCGGTCCGTTCACGCTCACCCGGTTCGCGCCGAACGAGGAGCTCCTGCTCACCGCGCGCGAGGACTACTGGAACGGCCGTCCGAACCTCGACAAGGTGCGCTTCGTCCCGACGAACGGTGCTCGCGGCCAGTTCGAGTCGCTGCAGGCGGGCCAGCTGAACATGGCGTTCGTCTTCCGTGACGAGGCCGCGATCAAGGACACCCTCGCCGCCGACTACAGCGGTTGGCTCTCGGTGCAGGGGCTCGGCGCGCTCGGCATGATCAACAATCGTGAGGGCCGGCCGGGCGCCGACCTGCGGGTGCGTCAGGCGATCGTGCTGGGCGTCGACCCGGAGGCGATCAACGCCCGCAGCAACGAGGGGCTCGGAATCGCCGACTCGGCGCTCGTCCCGGAGAGCTCGCGCTGGTACTCCGGCGCCGAGGGTGTGCAGTTCGACCCGGAGAAGGCCAAGCAGTTGCTCGACGAGGCCAAGGCTGACGGCTACAACGGCAAGCTGACCTACCTCACGAACAGCGAGAAGAGCGCCGAGGCAGCCGCGCTCGCCACACAGGCGTCGCTGAACTCGATCGGCTTCGACGTGAAGATCGACTACGTCAACAGCGTGACGGACCTCGTCCGCAAGCTGTACGTCGAGAACGACTTCGACATGACGCGCTCGGCATACGCCTTCATGGACGAGTCGCCCTACCTGCGCCTGTACGGCGGCCTGGGCAGCGACTCGCGCAACAACGCGGCCGGCTTCGCCGATCCGCAGATGGACGCGCTCCTCGTCGACGTGAAGACCGCGACCACCGACGATGCCAAGAAGGACGCGATCGCCAAGGTCCAGGCTCGCGCCAACGAGACTGCCCCGTACGCGGTGTGGGGTCCGACCAAGATCTTCATCGCGTGGGACAACAACATCCACGGCGTCAAGCGCAGCGTGGACAACATCATGCTGTTCGACGGGGCGTGGGTCACCCCGTGACACCGGCCTGACGACAGTCCCCGACGCCCCGGCACGCACCCGCGTGCCGGGGCGTCGGCGTTTATTAGCATAGCTAAAAATATCCGACTGGCCGGGATATCGATAGCCGACCGACCCGACTAGCGATAGCGTCAGGGCGTGGTCGACTCCAAGAGTGGTATCCGCGAAATCGGGCTTGCCGCGCATCGTGCGGGAGTCCAGCGCCTGCTGGCCAGCTACCGGGCGATCCCTCCGGACGCCAACGTGCGCCTGGCGAAGAAGACGTCCAACCTGTTCCGGGCTCGAGCGAAGAGCAGCGCCCCCGGACTGGACGTGTCCGGACTCGGCGCCGTCGTCTCGGTGGATCCCATCGCCCGCACGGCCGACGTCCAGGGCATGTGCACGTACGAGAACCTGGTGGCCGCGACACTCCCCTACGGGCTCGCACCGTTCGTGGTGCCGCAGTTGAAGACCATCACCCTAGGCGGCGCGGTCACCGGCCTCGGCATCGAGTCCACGTCGTTCCGCAACGGCCTTCCGCACGAGTCCGTGCTCGAGATCGACATCCTCACCGGCAGCGGCGACATCGTCACCGCGACGCCCGACAACGAGCACTCCGATCTGTTCCGATCCTTCCCCAACTCGTATGGAACCCTCGGCTATTCGACACGCATCCGCATCGAACTCGAGCCGGTGAAGCCGTTCGTCGCGCTGCGACACCTGCGCTTCACGGACCTGGAGCAGCTCGAGTCCACGATGGCCCGCATCGTCACCGAACGGACCTGGAACGGCATCGACGTCGACTATCTCGACGGCACCGTCTTCACCCCGACCGAGGCCTACCTGACACTGGGCGTGCAGACCGACGAGCCCGGGCCGGTGAGCGACTACACCGACATGGACATCTACTACCGGTCCATCCAGCACGAGTCGGTCAATCACCCCAAGACCGACCGGCTCACCATCCACGACTACCTGTGGCGCTGGGACACCGACTGGTTCTGGTGCTCCCGCGCGTTCGGTACCCAGAATCCGAAGATCCGGCGATTCTGGCCGAAGCGCTACCGCCGCAGCAGCTTCTACTGGAAGCTCATCGGCCTCGACCAGAAGTACGACATCGGCGACCGACTCGAGGCCCGCAAGGGTCTGCCGCCACGGGAACGCGTCGTGCAGGACGTCGAGGTACCCATCGAGCACTGCACGGACTTCCTCCGCTGGTTCCTCGACGAGATTCCGATCGAACCGCTGTGGCTGTGCCCGTTGCGCCTTCGAGAGCCGGCGCATCCCTCGCTGGATACTCACCGCCCGTGGCCCCTGTACCCCCTCGAGCCGCACCGCACGTACGTCAACATCGGGTTCTGGTCGTCGGTGCCGATCGTTCCCGGTGCACCCCTCGGTGCGGCGAACCGCCTGATCGAGAAGAAGGTCAGCGAACTCGACGGCCACAAATCCCTGTACTCCGAGTCGTTCTACGACGAGGACGACTTCGCGCTGATGTACGGCGGCGACCACTACACCCAGATCAAGAAGCGATACGACCCCGATTCGCGTTTCCTCGACCTCTATTCGAAGGCGGTGCAACGAAAGTGACGACGCTCAGAACAACATCCGATCCGCAGAAGCTCACGATCGCGGAGATTGTCGATACCGTGTCCGACGGCCGGATCCCTCTGCGTTTCACTGCCTACGACGGCAGCGCGACCGGCCCGGAGGATGCGTCGTACGGCCTGCACCTCAACTCGACCCGCGGCACCACCTACCTGGCGACCGCACCGGGCGATCTCGGGATGGCTCGAGCCTACGTCTCCGGCGACCTCGAGGCGATCGGCGTGCACCCCGGTGACCCGTACGAGATCCTGAAGGCGATGACCGACATCCACTTCCATCGCCCGTCGGCGAAGGAACTGGCCGCCATCACGCGGTCGATCGGCTGGGACAACCTGCGTCCGATCGCACCGCCGCCGCAGGAACACCTGCCGCGGTGGCGACGGTTCGCGGAGGGATTGCGGCACTCCAAGACCCGCGATGCCGAGGTGATCCATCACCACTACGACGTGTCCAACACCTTCTACGAGTACGTGCTGGGGCCGTCCATGACGTACACGTGCGCCGCGTACGAGTCCGCCGACCAGAGCCTCGAGGACGCCCAGGAGAACAAGTACCGGTTGGTGTTCGAGAAGCTGGGGCTGAAGGAAGGCGATCGCCTGCTCGACATCGGTTGCGGCTGGGGCGGAATGGTCCGCTACGCCGCTCGTCGCGGCGTCAAGGTCATCGGCGCGACGCTCTCCCGGGAGCAGGCCGACTGGGCGCAGAAGGCGATTGCCGAGCAGGGCCTGTCCGAACTGGCCGAGGTGCGGTTCTCGGACTACCGGGACGTCCCGGAGACCGGATTCGACGCCATCTCGTCGATCGGCCTCACCGAGCACATCGGTGTCCACAACTACCCGGCGTACTTCGGCTTCATGAAGGAGAAGCTGCGCGAGGGCGGAAGGCTGCTGAACCACTGCATCACCCGGCCCGGCAACCGCAGCGGCGCCAAGGCCGGCTACTTCATCGACCGGTACATCTTCCCGGACGGCGAGCTCACCGGCTCGGGCCGGATCATCAGTGAGATCCAGAACATCGGCCTCGAGGTGCGGCACGAGGAGAATCTGCGCGAGCACTACGCGCTGACCCTCGCCGGTTGGTGCCGGAACCTGGTCGAGAACTGGGACGCGTGCGTCGCCGAGGTCGGCGAAGGCACCGCGAAAGTGTGGGGGCTGTACATGGCCGGGTCGCGACTCGGCTTCGAACGCAACGTCGTTCAGCTGCACCAGGTACTCGCGGTCAAGCTGGGCCCCCACGGCGAGGCGGACGTGCCGCTGCGTCCGTGGTGGCGGGGCTGATCGGCACCCCATCGATGCCGCCGATGCCCGTCGTCCGACCCCGGACGACGGGCATCGTCACGTGGTGCGCGCCGCCGCATCTGCCCGACGCGCCGCGCGCTCGATCGCCGCGGCCGCACGTTGCACCGCCTCGGCCATCCTGCGGTCGTTCACGATCCGGTCGAGCGGACCACAGATCGAGATCGCGGCCGGCTTGGGGATGCCCCGCGATATCGACGCACCGAGACAGCCGAGATCCGGAACCGACGTGCCCCGGTCGTAGGTGATGCCCTCGGCTAGGGCTAGATCCAGTTCGGCTTCGAGTGCCTTCCGCCCACCCACGACGCCGGCCTCGAGGTGCGCGAATGTCGGCTGGTCGAGGTGTTCACGCGGCAACCTCATGAGCAGCGCCTTCCCGACCGCCGAGCGGTGCGCCGGGTACCGTCCGCCCAGGCGGGACGGGACGTTCGCACCGAAGCTGCCCGAGAGCTTCTCCCAGTAGATCGTGTCGGCACCGTCGAGGACCGCGAGGTGGACGACCATACCGGTGGACCGGTGCAGATCCTGGAGGATCGGCAACGCCGTCCGATGGAACCAGTGGTTGCGCACTGCCCGCGATCCCAGTTCGAACAGGCGAACCCCCAGCTCGTACCGCGACCCGTCGCGATGGAGCCAGCGCATCGACACCATCCGCTCGAGCAGTCGATGCGCCGACGAACTGGGGATTCCGGTGAGCCGCGCAGTCTCGCTCAGCGTCAGGTAGCCGTTGTCGTCGAGCGCCTCGAGCACCAGCTCGATCCGATCGAGCATCGACGTGGCGGGGGCCTGTCCCCGGTCATCCGACAACGGCCGCGTCCTCTCTACTGGAGCGGGTCGGGCGCCGAATCCACCCGGCACCGAGACCCACCGCCCCGTAATATAGTTGGCGCGCCCGGGCACCCGGCGTCAGGCCTCCGTTCCCGAGCCGACCCCCTTCACGATGGCCGCCAGCAGATCCGCGATCCGGGCCTCGTACTGCTCGCGTTCGTCGTCGGGTATCTCCGACGCCTGCAGGATTCCGCTCCCGAACAGCGACCACCCGGAGATCGCGGCGAGCACGGCCATCTTCCGGACCCGATCATCGACGGAAACCGGCGATCTCCGGGTGACCGCCTCGAGTGCGTCCATGTCCTCGTTCGGAATCAGATCCGAACGACCGTGCAGATTCAGCCACGCCACGATCCGCACGTACTCGGGATCGGCGACTCCGACCATGAACAACGCGCGTACCGCCTCCGGGAGCGAATCCACGGACTCGACGATCGCCGCCGACTTCTCGTGACTGCGCGCGAGCACCGCCCGCACGACATCGTCCTTGTTGCCGACGTGCTTGTGGATCAGGCCGAGGTTGACACCGGCATCGGCGGCGAGTTCACGCATACTGAAGGACAGCCCCTTCTCGGCGAGCAACTTGCGCGCAGCCATCCGCACGGTTCTGCGCACTTCGTCTCTGCCCCAGGCCTTGTCGGCCGCCTGCGCTTCATTCACCCCTTGACAGTAGACGGTCGTCTAATGTGAAATCAACCATCACGCGGCGTTGATCCTGCGCCCCGGCAGTCACTGGTCGCAGACCTGACCTGGTGGCCCGAACCCGTTCGCTCGCAGCCTGCCCCCCACTTTCGGGGTATCCGACACACAGATACCCCGAGGACGCGACCCACAGCACGGAGGAAAGATGAACGACAACGACGCGCCGGTCCGCGAGATCACCGCCCAAGCGCCACCGAGACGGTTCGCGCGCGGATGGCATTGCCTGGGCCTGGAACGCACGTTCCTCGACGGAAATCCGCATCAGATCAACGCATTCGGCCGGAAGCTCGTCGTCTTCGCCGGGCAGGACCAGCGCATCAACGTGCTCGACGCGTACTGCCGGCACATGGGCGGCGACCTCTCGCAGGGAACCGTCAAGGGGAACGAGATCGCCTGCCCGTTCCACGATTGGCGGTGGGGCGGCGACGGGCGCTGCAAGAACATCCCGTACGCGCGCCGTGTCCCGCCGCTCGCCCGTACCACCACGTGGCCGACGATGGTGCAGGACGGACTGCTGTTCGTCTGGAACGACCCCGAGGGCAACCCGCCACCCGCGGACGTGACGATTCCGCGTATCGCCGGCTACGGCGACCCCGAATACACCGACTGGATCTGGTATTCGACGACGATCGAGGGCGTCAATTGCCGTGAAGTCATCGACAACGTCGTCGACATGGCCCACTTCTTCTACATTCATCTCGCCTTCCCGACGTATTTCAAGACGATCTTCGAAGGCCACACCGCGACACAGTTCATGACCGGTGTCGGACGCGAGGATGTCGCCCCCCGCAAACCCGTTCCGGGAGTTCCGGTCTCCCGCGGAAACACCTCAGTCGCGGCGTACCACGGGCCGTCCTTCATGATCGACGACCTCGTGTACCACTACGACGAGGCAGACCTGCCGATCGTGCTGATCAACTGCCACTACCCGATCGACGCCAACTCGTTCGAGCTGCAGTACGGCGTCATCGTCAAGAAGTTCCCGGGCCGAGACGACGCCGAGTCCGCCGCCCTCGCCCGGAAGATCGGCGACTTCGTGCGCCTCGGGTTCGAACAGGACGTCGTGATCTGGAAGAACAAGGCCCGCATCGACAATCCGCTCCTGTGCGAGGAGGACGGTCCGGTGTACCAGCTGCGACGCTGGTACGAACAGTTCTACGTCGATGCGGTGGACGTTCGCCCCGAGATGATCAACCGGTACGAGTTCGAGATCGACACCACCGCACCGAACAGCAAGTGGCGAGCCGAAGTTCAGGACAACATCGCCAAGCGCGCTGTGCCTGTCGCCGCAGGCCCACTGGGGTCCTCCCCGACCGGGAGCCTTTCCGGGGGTAGCTCCGACGGCGACTGCGATCGCGCCTTCGCCCCCGGCGGCGCCCTCGACTCCCCAGCCCAGCTGGATTTCGAGAAGACTGTTGCGGCGGTCGCGGCGGACCCACTGGTGCGCGCAGCGAAGGCCGACGTCGCGGCGATGTACCGTGCAGATCCCCAGGGTGCCACCCGAGCCGGACGAGACACTCTTCACGCAGCGGTCGACTCCATTGCGGCGGCAGCGGCCCAGACCGTGGTCACCGACGACTCCTCGGCACCACACTTCAACTGGGTCGTCACGGCTCCCCACTGCTGGCACGGCCTCGACGTGGACCGTTCGGGCTACGGAATCGACAACCCCGACAACGTACATCGGCACGCTGCCGTCGACGGAGAGTCGACCTTCGTGATTCGGGGACGCATGCCGGAACGGCGGCCGGCCCAATTGTCCTTCGTCCTCTACGGCGAGCTTCCCGGCACCGGGGCGGTGACGAAAGAAGGCGCCCCGGTCCTGGCGTCCCTCACCTCGGATCGTATGCAGATCGATCCCGACGGATCGTTCACGATCACCGTCGACCCAGAGCCCGCCGACGGCCGCCCGAACCACATTCGCACCACGGCTGCCGCTCGGCTCCTCATTGCGCGCGACTCGCTGAACAACTGGGCGGGAGAACGACCGTCGCATCTGGAGATCGACCGCACGGCCGGACCTGACGCGCCCGCACCCCGCAGTCGCGAGCAACTGGCGACGCAGACCGCCGATCTCCTTCGCACGATCGGCCGGTACTGGCTCGACTGGGACAACACCTTCATCTACACGAAGGCGCCCAACGACGTCCAGGCTCCGACGGCGCCACGCGGGTCCGGTTTCGGGTTCGCGACGAGCGGACACTTCGCCCTTGGCCCGAAGCAGGCGCTCGTGGTCACACTCGATCCGGTCGGCGCCCGGTACCTCGGGTTCGAGCTGACCGATCCGTGGGGCGTCGCGCGTGAGTACGTCGATCGATCGGGCAGCCTCAATCAGGCGCAGGCCCGACCCGACGCGGACGGCACGATCAC
The DNA here is from genome assembly GCF_000738775.1 of Prescottella defluvii. Lineage (GTDB taxonomy): Bacteria > Actinomycetota > Actinomycetes > Mycobacteriales > Mycobacteriaceae > Prescottella > Prescottella defluvii. The sequence continues at coordinate 45,369 of NZ_JPOC01000037.1, read as the reverse complement.
CTATGTCGTCTCCGCCGAGGATCCCGGTACCTGGAACTGGTTGGACACCAGCGGTATCGACAGTGGCATGTACGCGATCCGCTGGCAGTCCGTCCCCTCGGACGTCGACCTGTCCCGGACGGTTCGCTCGGCTCGGTTGGTCGACATCGCCGATCTCGATTCGGCACTCCCCGCCGGCATCACCCGGGTCACCCCGGCCGCGCGAGTCGTTCAGCTCGAGGATCGCGCCGCGGCCTACAACGAGCGCCTCCTCGGCTAGTTCGGCACAGCTTGCTGGGGGCCGTGCACACCGGATCGGTGTGCACGGCCCCGGCATCACCGGTCCCTTCCGGCGTCAGATGCCCTCGAGCGCTCTCGGTTCCAGGGACCGCTCGTACTCATCGATCACCGTCGGGGTCATTGCCTCCAGGGGACCCTGCCGCTCGGGACGCCACCAAACCGGGTCCTCGGTCCGCCACCGTTCGGAGCGCAGCCGGCGCCGGAGCACCTTGGTGGTCGCGGTCGTCGGGATCCGGTCGCAGATCCGGACGAAGCTCGGGAGCCACTTCGGCGAGAAGTCGTCCAGCGTACGCAGGAAGGTGTCGAAGGCACCGGCGTCGAACACGGCGTCCGGTCGCAGCTGGACTGCCACCATCACCCGGTCCCCCACGGTGTCGTCGGGAACGGGGTACGCCCCGACGAGCGCGATATCGGGGTGCCGGCCGATCGCGTCCTCGATCTGGGTGGACGCGATGTTCTCACCGTCGACCCGAATCCAGTTGTCGTCCCGTCCCGCGAACCAGAAGAAACCTCGGGTGTCCCGGTAGGCGAGGTCGCCGGTCCACAGGATTCCGTGTCGCACCCGCTTCTCCGAGGCCTCCGGATTGTTCCAGTAGCCCTCGAATCCCGCTGCACCCTCAGTGTTCACGAGTTCGCCGATCGCCTCGTTGGGGTTCGACAACACACCGTTCGCATCGATCTCCGCGCGCGGACACTCCGACAAGGTCTCGGCGTTCAAGATCTTGATTCCGTCGGATGCCGGCATCCCGAGGCTGCCCGCGGGTGCGTCGGGTGTTCGCGCGAAGGTAATGCCGCCCTCGGTCGAACCGTATCCGTCGACGACAGTGCAGTCGTACCGAGCAGCGAACTCCTCGACGTCACCCGGCGCCGCCTCGTTGCCCATCACCATGCGCAGCGTCGTCGAACGGTCGCGGGGTGTGGCCGGAGCGGTGAGGAGGTACGCGAGGGGCTTCCCGACGTAGTTGAAGTGCGTGACACCGAACTTCTCGACGGTCGGAAAGAACTGCGACACCGAGAACTTCGCGATCACGGACGCCGCGCCGACGGACAGTGCCGGTAGCCAGCCCTGCACGATCGCCGCCGTGTGGAACCACGGCATGCTCACCAGACTCACTGTCTCCCGCGAGTGACCGAAGTACGACGCGACGGCCTCCGCCGTCCCGACGAGCCGGCGGTGCGAGCAGATGCACGCCTTCGGGGCGCTGGTCGACCCCGAGGTGAAGATGAGCATCGCAGTGTCGCCGGGCCGAACGTCAACCTGCGGGGCCGCGACGCCGAGATAAGGAGCGAGTGCGTCGTCGTGGTGGCTGGTGTCCACGTCGAGAACACGATCGCCGCACCGGCTGTCGTCGAGTGCGCTCAGTTCCTCGACGTATCGGCCTTCGGTGATCACGATCTGACAATCGCTGTGCTCGACGTCCCGGGCAAGGTCCCGACCTCGACGTGTTCCGTTGAGGCCCACGAACGTTGCACCGGCGAGCGCACAGGCCCCGATCCACAGCGGAAAGTCGACACGGTTGTCGAGTAGCACGCCGACGTGGAACGGGCCGGGTCGTCGTCGGTCGAGCAGGTAGGCGGCGCGCGCGGCGCACAGTCCGACGAACTCGCGGTACGTCCACGCCTGCTCGCCCTCGTACAGGGCGACACCGTCGTCGTGGGCTCGACGGAGCAGGAGTTCGGCAATGGTGGTCAACGGAGGCCTTCTTCTCTACCGGGAAGGATCTGCAACTGAGCGGAGGTCACCAGGTGACGGGCAGGGAGAACAGCCCGTTGATACCCGACCACCGCTTGAACGGCAGGTCCGCGGGGTCGGTGTCGAGTCTGAGGGTCGGGACCCGACGGGTGAGGGTTTCGAAGATCACCTGCAGTTCGAGGCGAGCGAGGCCCTGTCCGATGCACTGGTGGACGCCGTACCCGAAGGCGAAGTGGTCGCGAGCCTTCCGATGGATGTCGAGCTGACCGGCTCCCGGGAAATGCGCGTCGTCACGATTCGCCGACAGGTTGAGCGGGATGATCGAGTCGCCGGCCTTGATCGTCACTCCGCCGATCTCGATGTCCTCGCTCGCCACCCGCAGGATCACGAGATGGACGACGGTCAGGTACCGGAGCAGTTCTTCGACGGCGTTGCGGATGAGCGCGGGGTTGCCGCGCATCTCGTCCCACTGGTCGCGGTGTTCGAGCAGGGTGTAGGTACCGAGGGCCGTCATGTTCGTGGTGGTGTCGTGCCCGGCAATGATCAGTAGGAAGCCGGAGTTCTCCACATCCATCATGGTGATCTCACCACGGCGCACCGCACCGACGAGCTGACCCATGATGTCCTCACCCGGATCATCCTGTGCAGCACGTTCTTCCGAGATCGAGCGAATGTACCCACGCAGTTCCTGCATCGCCTCGATGGCAATGGTCAGCGCCTCGGGGTTGGTGGGATCGGTGGATGCGAGGGACCGATCGGCCGCGTCGTTGAAGAAGGCACGATCCTCCGCCTTCACCCCGAGCAGCCAACTCAGGACCGTGCTCGGTACCGGTAGGGCGAGCGCCTCGACGAAATCCGCCTTGCGATCCGGGCGCGCAAGCATCTCGTCGATGGTCTTGTCGACCAGTTCCTGGATCGCGGGGCGCATCTTGTTGATCGCGCTGAGCGTGAAGTTCTTCGACAGCAGGTTGCGGAAGATCGTGTGCTGCGGCGCGTCCATGCGAAGGAACAGTTGCTGATCCGCAGGTTCGGGCTGCGCGCCGAAGTGCGGGAATCCGCGATTCTGGGAATCGCTACTCACCCGCCGGTCGGACAGGAGTGCGCGAACGTCGTCGTATCGGGTGACCAGCCACGCCTTGCCGCCACCGGCGGTCGTGACCTGACTGATGGGTTCGTTGTCCCGCAGCCAGTCGTAGGCGGCCGGCGGGTCGATCGGCGGGCGCGGCCAGGGGAACGCAGTGTCGATGGCCTCGGGGCGGAGAGCTGTGCTGTCCATGTCAGGTCCTTTGCGTAGGTGTCGCCGAAGGGCAGGGCGGAGAAGAAGGTCGCGGATACGCGCAAGTGAGGGAGCGGCGGTCCGGATGCGGATTCGCTCGACGCGGTCGAGTCAACACGAGAACAGGGAGATCGAAATACTCAGTCCCACTGAGTGGTATCGGCAGATGCAACTGTAATACGCTGTTGTAATTACGCTTTCGCATCGGATGACAGCAACGAGCGTCAAGTCCGACAGCCCGCCGGAAGTGACGCTCGTTGCGTGCCAGATCTATACGTCGATGGGTGCGGTAAGGACGGCTGTGGCCATGGCGATCACGTTCGCCTTGAAGTCGGGGATGGAATTCGGCATCCGACGGCCGGTCGCCGCGTCCCGAGCGCGTGTCGCGAGCGCCGCGGAGACCAGGGTCAGTACCCCCTTGACACGGTCCTCGACCAGATTGTCGGGGACGTGCTCCATCCCGGCGCGCATGAGATCGAAAGACCTTGCAAGACTGGGATACCGGTCCACACCGACCATCTGATCGGTGTTCAGCTCGAACAACGTCTGACCGAGGATCCGCAGATACCTGCGGCCCCCCTCGTCGCGTAGCAACTCCACCAGCGGAGCGACCACGATCGTGACGGCATCACGAGGCGTCGACGGGCCCGGGGCGGGCCACTTCTCGAGGAGTTCGGCGCGGCGCTGCTCCAGCTGCGCGAGGTACTTCTCGCGAATCGCCTGCAGCACGCCTTCACGGGACCCGAAGTGGTACCGCAGAGCGGAGGGGTTGCGTTGACCTGCGCCTTGGACGATATCGCCGATCAGCGTGGCCTCCACACCCCTGGCGGCAAACAGCTCCTCGGCAACTTCGAGGAGCTTCTGCTTGGTCGAGGGGGTTCCCTGGCTCATGGCCGTAGTGTACCTTCCACCTACTACTAATAAGGAGTATTAATTATGACTTCCATCACGACCCGCAAAGTCGGTCGACTCCTGGTGTCCACAGCGGCTGTCGCCGCTACCACACTCGTCGGTACCGCAGGCGCACAAGCAGATACGGGAAGCCTCGGCATCGGCGGCTTCGGTAGCCTCGGCACCGGGAGCGCTGATCAGGGTGGTGCACTGCCGTACGCGAACACCGGCTGGGTCACGCTCCACGGCGACTCCGCCAATCGCAAGCAGCAGTTAGGTGTGACGCCATCCGCGGAGTACACGCGCTGGACGGCGCTCGAAGGCGCCTCCCTCCTCACGCTTCCGGTGCTGCTGCCGAACGGCAATCTCGCGGCGGCTACAGGCAAGGCCGAGGGGCACGCGAACCTCCACGTGCTCGACCGTATGGGCAACACCGTCTGGGAATCGCCGAAATGGAGCGGCAAGGACGGCGTCGACTCCGGTGCCGTCATCTCCTCCCCCATCGTCGACACGGACGGCAACATCTTCATCGGTGACGGCGACCAGTTCTGGTCCTACACGAGTGACGGCCGGTTGCGGTGGGTGATCGACCTGCCGTCCGCGCCGACGCCCAATCCGTTCGCCGACGGATCACGCGCGATCAACCCGTTCGTCACGGCCGTATTCACCAAGGACGGCGCGGTGCTGGGCACGACAGCCTTCGGCCAGGTCGTGGTCGTCGACCGTGCAACCGGCGCACTTCGCGCGCCGATTCTGCAACTGCCGGGCACGTTGGCGAAGCGCCACACTGCAACGCCGATGTCGCCGAGCATGTGGTCCGACGGAATCATGGATCCAGCTATCAAGGATCCGATCTTCCAGATCCTCATGGGCGGCATCGTGCAGAGCGCCAACACCCCCGCGGTCGATCCGGAGACGGGGCGGGTCTTCGTGGCGGCGACCGACGCGCAGGCGGACAAGGGCGCTCTCTACGGCTTGGACGTGACATCCCCGCGTGGCGGCAGACTCGGTTCGGTTTCGATTGCGTTCGCGGCCCAGATGGGTCCGGGCAGTGGATCGAGCCCGGTCCTGTCCCCCGACGGGCGGACGGTCTACACGTGTGACGACGAGGGCATGCTCTACGCATTCGACAGCAATAGCGGCGCGCTGAAGTGGAATGCGCAGTCGAACGCCGCCGCGGCCGCCGTGGCCGTGGACGCTGCCGGCACCATCTACACCCTCACCAATCCCGGTGTCGCCTCGGCCTTCAGCGCGTCCGGCGACAAGCTCTGGGACGCCGACCTCACCGCAGTCACCGACGAGGCCCTGCCGGTGAATGCCGTGTACGGCGCGCCCATCGTACGAGGCAACGGGAATCCGACCGTGGTCGACGGCGCCATCCTGATGGAGGTCTTCTACGGCTACGACGTCCCGGTGCAGGGACACCCGGTGTCCGTTCCGGTCAAGGCCGCGATCGTCGAACTCGACCCGGCAACCGGCGTCGCGCGACGCAACGTCACCTCCGTGACCGACACGACCGAGGGACTGCTCGCCGTCACGCCCGACGGACGCATGTTCTCGTCGCTCGGTTCGATGACATCTACGGCCGTCGAGCCTCTCGCGCCGATGGTGAACGCGAATCTGCCTGCGGGGCTCGAGGTGATGCGTCCGCAGGGCGGCCTGGACGGCTTCCTGCCGGCCCGGTGACGCGCCGCTGTCCGTCTCACCGGGTGTGCAAACCCCTGATGTCCTCGTCTCCAAGGAGTTTTGACTTCCATGCCTGATTTCTCGTCCAAGACAGTCGTCGTCACGGGCTGTTCCTCCGGTGTCGGTGCCGCCGCCGTCACCAAACTTGCCGCCCAGGGCGCCACCGTGATCGGTGTCGACCGCGTTGCCAGCACCGACTCCGCCGTCGCACGAATGGTGGTGGGTGACCTGTCCACTCATGCCGGGGTCCTCGCGATCGCCGACCGGATCGACGGCCCGATCGACGTCCTGATCAACAACGCCGGTGTCGCGGCGACGCTGCCGTGGCGGACGGTTCTCTCGATCAACACCCTCGCACCCCGGGACCTGACCCGGGCACTGCTGCCGAAGTTCGGGCCCGAACCTGTCGTGGTGACGACTGCCTCGCAGGCCGGATTCATGTGGCAGCAGAACTTCGCTCGACTCAACGCCTTTCTCGCGATCGATGATTGGGATGCCGCCCTCGACTCGCTCGCGGACTTCCCGGACATCGACACCGTCTGCTACAACCTGTCCAAGGAAGCCGCGATCATCAACTCCGGCAACCTCGCGGTCGACGGCAAGCACATCGGCCTGCGGTCGAACAGCGCCTCGCCCGGCACGATCGGAACGCCGCTACTGAAGGACTTCACCGCCACCATGGGCGCCGAGAACATCGAAGGCGCCGCGATCTGGGCCGGTCGCCACGCCCGCGCCGAGGAGATCGCCGACGCCCTGCTGTTCCTTGCCTCCTCCGAGGCATCGTGGATCAGTGGCGCCGACCTCCCGCTCGACGGCGGACTGAGTTCGATGGTCTTCCGCAACTACATCGCGCCGGCCATGGCCGCGGCGGCACAGTAGGGAGGGAACACCACCATGTCCGACATCACCGAACTCGTCTCGATCGACCCGGCGACGCTGCAGGAGGTGGGCCGTACACCGGTCACCACCATCGCGGACCTCGACGCCCGGATCACGTCCGCGCACCGCGCGTTCGCGCGCTGGCGCACCGACCGCGCCTACCGCCAGGGACTGCTCGCCGCGTGCTCGTACGAGCTGATGCGCAAGACCCCCGAACTCGTCCCGCTGCTGTCGATGGAGCAGGGAAAGACCGCAGAGGACGCCGGCGGGGAGATCTGGATCTCCGCCAAGTCTCTCGCCCACCACGCCCGCATCGACTGGGACGACGTCACCGACGCCCCCGCCGTCGCCGGCCGCACCGCCCGCATCGAACACCGGCCGCTCGGTGTCGTTGCGGCCATCGTGCCGTGGAACTTTCCGATCTTCCTCATGATGGCGAAGATCGCCCCCGCACTGGCCGCCGGCAACACTGTGATCGTCAAGCCCGCCGAGTCGGTGTCCCTCGTCGTCGGCAAGGTCGTCGACCTACTGAAGGGTGTTCTTCCCGAGGGCGTCCTCGACGTCGTGTACGGCGGCCCCGAGGTCGGTCGGGCCCTCGTCGAGCACCGCCGGATCCGCAAGGTCTCGTTCACCGGCTCCACCGGAGTCGGCAAGCAGATCATGCGTCAGGCCGCGGACACCGTCACCCCGGTCACCCTCGAGTTGGGTGGCAACGACCCCGCGATCCTCCTCGACGACGCCGACATCGGCTATGCGGCAGCATTTCTCGCCAAGAGCGCCTTCTTCAATTCCGGCCAGATGTGCGTCGCCCCGAAACGCGCGTACGTCCCCGCAGACAAGCTCGACGAGTTCTGCGCGACCTTCGCCGCCGCCATGGACACCCTTCCCGTCGGCTACGGACTCGCTCCCGGCACGAAGGTGGGTCCGCTGCACAACGAGGCCCAGCTCACTTTCGTGCAGGGCCTGCTCGACAAGGCCGTTGCCGGCGGCGGCACCGTCGTCAAGGGCGGCGGACGTGGCACCGATCTGCCTGGCTACTTCCTCGAGCCCACCCTCGTCCGCGACGTCGACGACACCGCCGAGATCGTCGCGCTCGAGCAGTTCGGGCCCGTCTTTCCGGTCGTCGCCTACACCGACATCGAAGACGTCCTCAGCACCCTCGACGACCAGGACTTCGGCCTCGGCGCCTCCGTCTGGGGCAGTGTCGAGAACGCCGAGAAGGTCGCCGACCGGATCGACGCCGGCCAGGTATGGATCAACCAGCACAACGCACTCGAGGTGGAACTCCCCTTCGGCGGCGTCAAGTCCAGCGGCTTCGGCCGCGAGGGCGGCCACGCCGGCGTCCATGACTTCCTCGACGCCCGCGTGATCAGCATCAAGTACTGACGACCGAGTGTGGGCGGTGCGTCCCCGCGAGGAATCACCGCCCACACCCGTCGGCCCCAGGTCTTCCATCCACACAAGGCGACATGAACACTCGACGAGCGAAGCACGAAGCCGTACATCCCTGCGCGAGAAGGGGACTGCGCTGACGATGCCGTCGTATCGCGGAGGGACTCCGCCGAGGAGCATCGTGGCACGAGCAACCCTGATCATCGACTCGTTCGATTCGCCTCACGAGGTGCTGAGCCTCATCGACGTGATGGAGAGAACCGGCCTGCCGAGCTCGTCGTCACACCGCATCGTCACGCAATTGGTCGATTCGGACTGGATCGTCCGGCTCCGCTGCGGGTACCGTCTCGGTCCCCGAGCGCTCTCACTTCTCGTCAACCCGCGGTCGAGTCACCGGGAGCTGCGCGCCGCGTCCTCCCGCCACCTCCACTCACTCATGCTCCGCACCGGCATGGTCGTCCGCCTCACCATCCTCGACGGGGCGGACGAGCTGATCCTCGACCAGCTCAGCGGCCGGTGGTCGGCGACGCCGTCGACGACGGTCGGCGACCGGAACTGCCCGTGCGCCACGGTGTCCGGACGCACGCTGCTGTCGGTGCTGTCGCCCGAGGCTCTCACCCAACTTCTGCACACCCGCGAACGACGATGCGCCGGCTGCGGGGCTGCGCACGCACGGCTCGAGAGCGACCTGGCGAACATCCGCAGGAACGACGGGATCCTCGCCGCGCGGGTCGGTCACGATCCGGGCAGCGCGCCGCACGTGGCGGCGGTCGTCGACGTCACCGGAGTGCCCGTCGCCGCGGTCTCCCTCGGTGGGCGAGCGGGAAACCCGGAGATCCGGCACACTGTACTCGTCGCGGATGCCGCGTGCGCCATCACTGCGCATCTGGAAGCGTCGGGTGCCCGACGCCGCGCCGCTCACGCAGCGGGCGAGTAGCCCGCGCGGCGCGCACGAACACGACACCCCCGCCCGGTAGACCGGACGGGGGTGTCGTGGGTGGAGCTGCGTGACTAGTCCTTCAGCGACGCCGGCGGGGTGAAGCGCTCACCGTACTTGGCGGCGAGTTCCTCTGCACGAGCGACGAATCCGGCCGTACCGCCGGGGTAGCCGGCGACGAACTGGCTGACGCCACCGGTCCAGGCCGGGTAGCCGATGCCCATGATCGAGCCGATGTTGGCGTCGGCGGTGGACGTGATGACGCCCTCGTCGAAGCACTTGACCGTCTCGATGGCCTCGATGAACAGCATCCGGTCGATCAGGTCCTGGATCGGAGCCTGGTTCGATCCGGAATCGAAGTGATCCCGCAGGCCCTGCCACAGGCCGGTGCGCTTGCCGTCCGCGTAGTCGTAGAAGCCCGCGCCGCCGAGGCGTCCCTTGCGGTCGTTGCCCTCGACGAGGTAGTTGATGACGTCACCGGCCGGGTCGGCCGGCAGTTCCTTGCCCTCGGCGATGGCGGCGGCCTTCGACTCGGCGCGGATCTTCTGCATGAGCGTCAGGTTCAGCTCGTCCGACAGCTGCAACGGTGCCGCCGGGTAGCCGGCCTGCATGCCCGCCTGCTCGATGGTGGCGGGCTCGATGCCCTCGGCGACCATGCCGATGGCCTCGTTGACGAACGTGCCGATCACGCGCGAGGTGAAGAAGCCGCGCGAGTCGTTGACGACGATCGGGGTCTTGCGGATCGCCTGCACGAAGTCGAACACCCGGGCCAGCGACTCGTCCGAGGTCTTCTCACCGCGGATGATCTCCACCAGCGGCATCTTGTCGACGGGCGAGAAGAAGTGGATGCCGATGAAGTCCTCGGCCCGCTTGACGCCGGTCGCGAGATCGGTGATCGGCAGTGTCGAGGTGTTGGAGCCGAGGAGGGCGTCGGGCTCGACGATGTCCTCGATCTCCTGGAACACCTTCCTCTTCAGGTCGGGCGACTCGAAGACGGCCTCGACGACGAAGTCGACGCCCGCGAAGTCGGCCGGGTCCGCGGTGGGCGTGATCAGCGCGAGGAGGGCCTTCGACTTCTCCTCGGTGGTCTTGCCGCGCGAGAGCGCCTTGGCCTCGATCTTCTCGGAGTACGCCTTGCCCTTCTCGGCGGCCTCGATCGTGACGTCCTTGAGCACCACCGGGATTCCGGCCTTGGCGCACACGTACGCGATGCCGGCGCCCATCATGCCGGCACCGAGGACACCGACCTTCTTGATCTCGCGCTTGGGAATGTCCTTGGGACGCGAGGCACCCGAACCGATGGCCTGCATGTCGAAGAAGAACGCCTGGATCATGTTCTTCGCGACGCGGCCGGTGACCAGGTTGGTGAAGTAGCGCGACTCGATGAGCAGTGCATTGTCGACGTCGACCTGGCTGCCCTCGACGGCGGCGGCCATGATCGCGCGCGGCGCCTCCATCGGCGAGCCCTTGAGCTGCTTGCGCAGGTTCGCCGGGATCGCCGGCAGGTTCGCGGCGAAGGCCGGGGTGGCGGGGGTACCGCCGGGAATCTTGTAGCCCTTGACGTCCCACGGCTGCACGCCCGACTCGGGATTGGCCTTGATCCACGCCTTCGCGGCCGGGACCAGTTCCTCGACGGAGGAGACCACCTCGTCGACCAGGCCGACCTCCTTGGCCTGCTGCGGGCCGCGCTGCTGCCCCTGCAGCAGCATCTGAGTCAGCGCGGTCATGATGCCGAACATGCGGACGGTGCGGACGATGCCGCCGCCACCGGGCAGCAGCCCGAGGGTGGCCTCGGGCAGACCGATCTTGACGCCCTTGACGTCGGCGGCGATGCGGTGGTGCGTCGCGAGCGCGATCTCCAGGCCGCCACCGAGGGCGGCACCGTTGATGCACGTGACGACGGGCTTGCCGAGGGTCTCGAGGCGACGCAGGTCGGCCTTGAGGGTGAGGCTGTGGTTGTAGATCTGCTCGGCGTCCTCGGGGCCGACCTTGATCATGTTCTTCAGGTCGCCGCCCGCGAAGAACGTCTTCTTGCCCGACGTCAGCACGACACCGGTGATCGAGTCCTTCTCCGCGTACAACCGGTCGACCGTCGCCTTCATCGACGAGATGTACCGGTCGTTCATGGTGTTCGCGCCCTGGTTGGGGTCGTCGATGGTCAGCACGACGATGCCGTCGGCGTCCTGCTCCCAGTTGATGATGTTCTGATCGCTCACTGTTTCGTTTCTCCTGCTTGGTCCGTGAGCGTCAGACGCGCTCGATGATGGTGGCCACGCCCATGCCGCCGCCGATGCACAGCGTGACGAGGGCGCGCTTGGCGCCGCGGCGCTCGAGTTCGTCGACCATCGTTCCGGTGATCATGGCGCCGGTCGCACCGAGCGGGTGACCCATGGCGATGGCGCCGCCGTTGACGTTGAGCTTCTCGTCCGGGATCTTCAGATCCTTCTGGAACTTCATCGCGACGGAGGCGAAGGCCTCGTTGATCTCGAACAGGTCGATGTCGTCGACAGTGAGCCCGGCCTGGGCGAGCACCTTGTGCGCCGCCGGGGTGGGGCCGGTGAGCATGATCGTCGAGTCGGCGCCGGAGGTGGCGGTCGCGACGACGCGGGCCCGCGGGGTCAGACCCATCGCCTTGCCGGCGTCCTCGCTGCCGACGAGCACGAGGGCGGCACCGTCGACGATGCCGGAGCTGTTGCCGCCGTGGTGGACGTGGTTGATCTTCTCCACCCAGTGGTACTTCTGCAGCGCGACGGCGTCGAAGCCGCCCATCTCACCGATACCGGCGAACGCCGGGGCCAGCCCCGCGAGCGATTCGAGGGTCGTGCCCGGACGCATGTGCTCGTCGGTGTCGAGGACGGTGATTCCGTTGATGTCCTTGACCGGGACGACGGACTTGGCGAAGTAGCCGCCCGCCCACGCCTTCGCCGCGAGGTCCTGCGAACGGGCCGCGTACGCGTCGACGTCCTCGCGGGTGAAGCCCTCCATGGTGGCGATGAGGTCGGCGCCGATGCCCTGCGGCACCAGGTAGGTGTCGTAGTTGGTGGCCGGGTCCTGCATCCAGGCGCCGCCGTCGGAGCCCATCTTCACCCGCGACATCGACTCGACGCCGCCGGCGATGACCATCTCGTCCCAGCCGGAGCGCACCTTCTGCGCGGCCATGTTCACGGCCTCGAGACCGGAGGCGCAGAAACGGTTGATCTGCACACCGCCGACGGTCTCGGGCAGGCCGGCGACGGTGACCGCGGTGCGGGCGATGTCCGCGCCCTGGTCGCCGAGCGGGGAGACGACACCGAGGATCATGTCGGAGATCCGGTCCTCGTCGAGGTCCGGGAAACGGATGCGCAGTTCGTCGATCAGGCCGGTGACCAGCGAGATCGGCTTGACCGAATGCAGCGAACCGGTGCTCTTGCCCCGACCACGCGGGGTTCGGATGGCTTCATAGATGAATGCCTCTGTGGTCACTGTGAGGTGTTCCTTCCTGTTCACGTCTGCGTGCCGCCGCAGCGACCTGCCCATACGAGGCACAGACCTCGGCTGCGTTCACCTTAGAACGTGTTCCAGTTAGCGGGAAGGACCGAAGCGATCCCGGTCTGTGACCGAGGCGATCACGACCGCCCGCGGAACACGACCCTGCCGGTGGGGCACCGACCGGACGACCGATAACCTCCCGCAGGGGAAACATGCTCGGGAGGGGTGTTCGGATGGGTGAGCTCGGCCCGCGCAGCGGACTGACGCGACGGGGATTCCTGGGTGCAGCCGCGTTCGGCGCGGCCGGAGCCGCGACCCTGGGCACGAGCGGTACCGCGACCGCGCGCCCTGCCGAGCGCCGCACGACCGCGACACGGGGCCTGCCCTCGCCCGACTCGATCACGGTCACCGATCCCGCGTTCCTCGGCGCGGTCGAGGCCGCGAGCCTGCTGCAGTCCGGACGCCTGCACCCCCGGGAGCTGCTCGACGCCTGCCTGTCCCGCAGTTCGGCCCTCGACGGCGAGATCGGCGGCTGGAGCCGGATCTACCCGGAGATGGCCTACGAGGCCGCAGACGCCGCCGCACGACGGCTCTCCGCGAAGGGCCGCAGCACCGACGGGGACGCCCCGCTCGTGTGCGGAATCCCCTTGGCGCTCAAGGATCTTTTCGCGGTGTCGGGCCTGCCGTTGACCGCGTCGAGCCGGGTCCTCGAGGGCAACATCGCGGCGGGCGACTCCACCGTGTGGCGCCGGCTGCGCGATGCCGGCACGGTACTGATGGGACACGCCCACACCGACGAGTTCGCGATCGGCATCGCGACCGAGCAGGTGGGCAACCCGTGGAACACCGCGTACTCGCCCGGCGGTTCGTCCGGTGGCAGCGCCGCCGTCCTCGCGGCGCGTTTCGCGCCGCTCGCGACGGGTACCGACACCGGCGGCTCGCTGCGTCTCCCAGCGAGCGCGTGCGGCATCACGTCGATCAAGCCGACGTTCGGCCGCTGCAGCACCTACGGCGTGATCCCGCTGACCTGGACCCGCGACCACGTGGGGCCGATGGCCCGCAGCGTCGCCGACGCCGCCCTCCTGCTCGGCTACATGGCGGGCACCGACCCGGACTCCCCCACCACGTACGCCGGCCCGCCCCCACCGGCAGACGGCTACCCGCTCGCCGCGAAGGGTGGCGCGACGCCGTTGGCGGGCAAGCGTTTCGGCGTGGCCCGCCGCAGCGCCGACGCCCTGCCCGCACCCCTCGGCACGCTGTTCGCGGAGTACCTCGATCTCGTCCGGCGCCTCGGCGGCACCGTCGTCGACATCTCGATGCCGGTCCCGGCACCCGACCTGCTCACCGGCGATTCGGCCGAAATGGGCAGCTACCACAAGCAATTCGTGGAAGACATCGCGTTGTACCGACCGAAGTACGCCGTAGTCGCGTCGAGCGGAGTCGCCGCTCTCGCCGTCCCGTCGATCGACTACATGACCACCGCCCGCAATCGGCTGATGTACCAGCACGAGTACAACCGGATGTTCGCCGACAGCGACCTCGATGCCGTCCTGGTACCGGGCTCGAGAGTGGACGGGTCCAAGCGAGTCGAGGTCGCCGGCATCTCGGTGTTCGACGGCGTGACCGGGGACGTGCGCTGGGCCAACCTCACCGGTGCGCCGGTGGTCTGCACGCCGGCCGGACGCTCCTCGGTGACGGGTCTACCGTTCGGGGTCCAGATCGGTGGGCGCCCGTGGGACGAGACTGCACTGATCGAGATCGCTCTGGAACTGCAAGCGGCGCAGCCTGATTGGACCGAGGCGCCGACGGTGGCACCGGCGCCGCGGCAGATCCCGCAGTCCCGGGTCACCACTCCCGGCCCGGGCCCCGACCCCACCAACACCACCAACGTCGGATTCGGGTTCCACTTCCTACCGACGCTGTCGACCGCGGAGATCTGACCCTCGGATTCCGGGGATCATTCCGCCGGGCGGTACCTCGCGAGGTAGCGCTCGGCCGCCCCCTGCTCCGCGGCGTCGACCATCAGATCCGAACTGAGCTCGACTCCGTCTCCGACCGGTTGCGCGATCGCGAAGGACCGGACCCGGAAGCACAGGACCATCGCGACGAAGGCGACGACGACCGCGCCACCCAGCGCCGGAGCGAACGAATGACCTCCGGCGAGGGCCGCCACGAAGCCGCCCAGGCACACGAATCCGACCAGCCCGAGCATGTACCCCACGAAGGGAAACGGGATGGCACGGACGACTCGACGAACACTCTGCACGTCAAACACCCTCTCCGATACGCTACGCGAATCGTATCGCTACGCCCACCGTAGCACGTGAAAGAATCGCGCCCGCGAACCACGAAATCGACGGACCGCGAGGAGAGCGATGCCCCTTTCCGAAAATGCCAATGCCCGGATCGTCGCAGCAGTGCTGGAGATCCTGCGCTCCCGAGGACCGGGAGCCGTCACGGTCGAATCGGTGGCGGCCCTGTCCGGAGTCGCGAAGACGACGATCTACCGGCGGTATGCGGATCGTCGCGAGATGCTGACGGCAGCGCTGTCGCCACTGGCGACCCCACCGCAGGCCCATCCGGCGCTCGATGCCCGGCAGCGACTGCACTGGGTCATCGAACGCGCCGTCGCCTCAGTCGAACACGGCATCGGCTTCGGCGGCATGGCCGCTCTCCTCACCGACGAGGACGTCGAATTCAGTCGGTCGTTCCGGTCGATCCTCGCCAGCTACCGCCGACAGGTCTCCGAGGTGATCGACGAGGCGAAGGAGGCCGGCGAGTTCCGCGCCGACCTGGACAACGACGCGCTGATTGACGCGATCGTCGGCGCCTACGTGGCCGAGCAGGCGCGCCTCGGGAATGTCGACGACTGGCGTGAACGACTGTTCGCGACGTTCTGGCCCACGGTCGCCGCCCGCCCCGCTCCCGCGCTCTAGCCGTCGATCCTGCGCGCGCCGAGAATCTCGCCGAGGAACTCCTCCGCGATGTCGTCCGGATCACGGCGGCTCGCCTGGTCCACCGGAACGGCCGCCTCGGCCATCATCTCCGCCTCGTCCTCAGGGGTGCTGGGAGGAGGTGTGGCCTCGTAGTCGACGGGCGGCGGACCGGGATCGTCCGGGTAGTCCGGGGCCTCGGGCGGCGGAATGTCGTCGAGGTCCGACGCGGCCGAGCGGGGTGCCGACGGCGGGGGCGCCACGGCAGCCCGACCCTGGCTGGGACGGGAGAAACGCGGTGCTGCAGGAGCTTTCGTCTGCTGCGCACTGGCCGGAGCCGCCTGCTGTGCCGGCGCGGTGCCGTGCTCGCACGTGACCTCCCAGTCGCCGCCGAACACATCGCGCATCGCGGCACCGATCACGTCGGTGTTGCGCGGCTCGACGAGACGCTTGGCCAGCGGTGCGGAGTCGTGACTGAGCACCAGACGTGCGCCGTCCACCGACCGGACGGTGGCGCCGGACAGCATCACCTCGACGGTCCGACTGCGGTCGCGCACCTTCGCCCGCACCTCCGACCACACCGCCCGGACCCCGGCGGCGTCCGGACGATCCGACACCGCCGGAACAGGTTCCGGGACCGGTGCGGGCGCCACGGGCTCCGGGGCGGGTGCAACGGGCTCCGGCTCGGGTGCGACGGCGGCCACGGGCACGGGCACGGGCTCCGGTTCGCGCGCAGGCTCCGCCTGGCGGACCGGCTCCAACTTTTGCACCGGTTCGGGCGAACGGACCGGTTCCGGTGGACGTTGCGGCTCCGGTGGACGGACCGGTTCCGGTGGACGCTGCGGTTCCGGTGGACGCTGCGGCTCCGGTTCCGTTGCCGCAGCAGGTGCCTCGCGGCGCTGCGACGGACGCTGGTAGACCGGACCCGACGGCGGCGGCTCGACCGCGGCCGGGCGCGGCGCGGCCGCAGGTACCGGCGCGGGTGCGGCGGCAACGGCAGCGACGCCGTTGGCAGCGGGAATCACTGCCCCCTGTTCGATCCGCTCGAGCCGTTGCAGCACAGCTGATTCCGCGTCCGTCGCGGACGGCAGCAGCATCCGGGCACACATCACCTCGAGCAGCAGCCGCGGCGCCGTCGCACCGCGCATCTCGCCGAGGCCGTCGTGCACAAGTTCTGCGTAGCGGGCCAGGGTGGCGGGGCCGATCCGCTCGGCCTCCTCACGCATGCGTTCGAGGACGTCGCCGGGGGCGTCGACCAGACCGCGCTCCGCGGCGTCGGGCACCGCGCGCATGAGGATGAGGTCGCGCAGCCGCTCGAGCAGGTCGACGGCGAACCGGCGCGGGTCGTGACCGGCGTCCATCACCTTGTCGACGGTGCCGAACAGGGCGGCGCCGTCGCTCGCGGCGAGCGCGTCCACGGCCTCGTCGATGAGCGCGACATCGGTGACGCCGAGCAACGCGAGCGCCCGCGAGTACCGGACGCCCTCCTCCCCGGCACCGGCCAGGAGCTGGTCGAGCACGCTCAGCGAGTCACGGGGCGAACCGCCGCCGGCGCGGATGACCAGTGGGTACACCGCATCCTCGACCGTGACGTGTTCCTGCGCGCAGATCTTCTCGAGCAGCCCGCGCATGGTGTTGGGCGCCAACAACCGGAACGGGTAGTGATGGGTGCGCGACCGGATGGTCGGCAGCACCTTCTCGGGCTCGGTGGTGGCGAAGATGAAGATGAGGTGCTCCGGCGGCTCCTCGACGATCTTGAGCAGCGCGTTGAAGCCCGCGGTGGTGACCATGTGGGCCTCGTCGACGATGAACACCCGGTACCGCGACTCGGCCGGCGCGTAGAACGCGCGGTCACGCAGCTCGCGGGTGTCCTCCACGCCGCCGTGGCTGGCGGCGTCGAGTTCGATGACGTCGAGGTTGCCGGGGCCGCCGGGGCCGAGCGCGATGCACGACGAGCATTCGCCGCACGGCCGGGACGTGGGCCCCTGGACGCAGTTGAGCGACCTCGCCAGGATGCGCGCCGACGACGTCTTGCCGCAGCCGCGCGGACCCGAGAACAGGTAGGCGTGGTTGATACGTCCGGCGTCGAGTGCGGTGCTCAGGGGCTCGGTGACGTGCTCCTGACCCACCACCTCCGCGAACGAAGCTGGTCGATATTTCCGGTACAGGGCCACGGCGAAAGACTACCGGCGTCCTGCGACAGTTCGTCGCAGGAGTGACACCCCACTCGAATCGGACCCGGCGGGCACGAAGAGATTTCCGAAACACAGAAGCAACACGGGCGCCCCGCCCCGGAAACGGCGGGAAGCGATCGTCATTTCTCGCGTGCGGTGACACACCGCCGGTGAGGAGAAGTTCACATGCTCGAGACGATCGATCCCGCTACCACCGCGTGGCTGCTGGTCAGCACCGCGCTGGTTCTGCTGATGACGCCAGGCCTGGCACTGTTCTACGGCGGCATGGTCCGCTCCAAGGGCGTCCTCAACATGATCCTGATGAGTTTCGTCTCGATCGCGCTGGTCACGGTGGTGTGGCTGGTCGTCGGCTACAGCCTGGCCTTCGGTGACGATGTCGGCGGCGGACTCATCGGTGGGCTCGAGCACTTCGGCATGGCCGGGATCGACCCGGACACCGCGCGGTCCGGGGTACCGGAGTTCCTGTTCGCGACGTTCCAGCTGACCTTCGCAATCCTCACCGCGGCACTGATCAGCGGCGCGATCGCCGACCGCGCCAAGTTCTCGTCGTGGATGTTCTTCGTCCCGGTGTGGGCGCTGCTGGTCTACGTGCCGGTCGCGCACTGGGTGTGGGGGCCGGATGGCTGGATCTCGAAGCTCGGCGCGCTCGACTTCGCCGGCGGCCTGGTGGTCGAGATCGTCTCCGGTGCGTCCGCGCTGGCCCTCGCCCTGGTGCTCGGCCCGCGGATCGGCTTCCGCAACGAGCCGATGCGCCCGCACAACCTGCCGATGGTGCTGCTCGGTGTCGGGCTGCTGTGGTTCGGCTGGTTCGGCTTCAACGCCGGCTCGGCGATGGCCGCCGACGGCACCGCCGCCGCGGTGTTCCTCAATACCCTGGTCGCCGGCTGCACCGGCCTGCTGGGTTGGTTGGTCGTCGAGCAGAAGCGTGACGGCCACCCCACCACGTTCGGTGCCGCGTCCGGTGTCGTCGCCGGCCTCGTCGCGATCACCCCGTCCTGCGGGTGGGTCGGCATGGTCGGCGCCTCGGTCATCGGTGTCGTCGCCGGCGCCGTCTGCTCGTTCGCGGTGGGCTGGAAGTTCCGCTTCGGCTACGACGACTCCCTCGACGTCGTCGGCGTCCACCTCGTCGGCGGCATCGTCGGCACCGTGCTCATCGGCCTGCTCGCCTCGGAGGTCATGACCGGCGGTGTCGAGGGCCTGTTCTTCGGCGGCGGGTTCGCCCAGCTCGGCAAGCAGGTCCTCGCGGTCGCCGTCGTCGGCCTCTACGCGTTCGGTGTCACGTACGGCCTCGGCAAGCTCATCGACCGGCTCGTCGGATTCCGCATCACTGCCGAACAGGAGACATCGGGCATCGACCTCGCACTGCACGCCGAGTCGGCCTACGAACACGCCGTCCTCGCCCACGGCGCACCGAACGGGCCGTTCGCCCGGGAACACGAACGGCCGCGGCAGCGCCCCGAGCCGGAGGCCGACGCGGTCTGACGGCAGTTGAACCGAATCGCTGTGGATCGGTTCTTCGTCGCGGCCCGAACCTTGTCTATGAGGCGTGTTTCTCGGCGGCGTCGAACGCGGGCGCAAGCGGCGCCAGCGCCGCACGGAGCTGGTCGGGCAGCGAGCCGGAGGGCACAACCAGTCCTCCGGCAGTGAAGGTCTCGGCAACCCCCGCGTTTCCGGCCGGCTGGAGCCAGCTCTCCAGAGCGATGCGAACTGCCGCGGCCACGCTTGCTGCGAGGACGCGGGCCGTGTGCGCTTCGGGGTCGTCCAGGCGTTCGGCGATCACCACCGTGAGCGGGGGCTCGATGCCGGCGGTGGCGTCGAGGAAGGCGTCGCGCAGTGCGGTCTGGGTGGTGATCAGCAGCAGCGCCTCGTGATCACGCTCGCCGGTGCTCGCGTATTGCTCGATCACGGCTTCGGTGACGGCGTCAGCCAGGCGGACTCCTGCGGGGTGAGCCGCGACCGCCGCCGCGATGCGCGCCTCCCGGTCTTCGGTGACAGCGGAGACGATCGCCTGCTCTCGGCTGGCGAAGTAGTTGTTGTAAGTACGCGGCGAAACCCCGGCTGCTTCGGCGATGTCCTCGACCCGAACCTGGCCCGGTCCGCGCTCCACGGCCAGACGCAGGGCGGCCTCTCGTAGCGCCTCACGCGTGGCCTGTTTCTTCCGCTCCCGCAGCCCTGGTCGATGGGTTGTCACGGAGACAGCGTTCCACACAGGACTGCGCGCACGCAAAGTTGCGTGAGCGCAACCTTGCGCGCACGCAAGTTTGGTGTCAGTCTCGACGCGGAAGAAAGGACGCCACCATGCGAGCAAAAGGAATGACCTACGACACCGGATTCGTCGTGCACGGCCAGTCATCTCGCGAACACTTCGACCCCGCGGTGGTCCGACGCGAGCTGGCCATCATCCGCGACGACCTGCACTGCAACGCGATCCAGATCATCGGCGGCGACCCGGAACGACTCGAGTTGGCCGGCCGTGCCGCCGCTGAACTCGGCCTGGAAGTCTGGTTCTCGCCCTATCCGCTGGAACTGCATCCTGAGCAGATCGTCGGCCTCTTCCGCGATTGCGCCGAGCGAGCAGAACGGCTCCGGCAGCAGGGGGCCACGGTCGTATTCGTCGCAGGGGTCGAACTGAGCGTGATGAACCGCGGATTCCTGCCCGGAGAGACCCCTGAGGAACGGGTTGGGCATCTGATGGCCCGACCCGGGCAGCGGGACGAAGCGATACGTGAACTCGGCGTGCGCATCAACGCGTTCCTCCGCGACGCCGCGGCCACGGTCCGCGAACGCTTCCACGGCACACTCACCTACGCGGCCATCCAATTCGAGCAGGTCGACTGGACGCCCTTCGACATGATGACGTTCGAGCTGATCCGCTCCGCCGAGGTCGCCGACCAGTTCCGGGACGCGGTGCGCACCCTGGCCCGAGGCCCGAAGCCGCTCGCCATCACCGGGTTCGGCACCGCGGCCTATCGCGGTGCGGGTGACCGCGGCGGGCGGGTACTGGAAGTGGTCGAGCACGACCCGGAAACCAAGGCCCCCATACGGCTGAAGGGCGTATACGAGCGTGACGAGGCCGGCCAGGCCACATACCTGAGCGAACTGCTGGAGGTCTTCGAGACCGAAGGTGTGGACAGCGCCTTCGTGTACTTGTTCGCCCTGCCCGGCTACCCACACCGCCCCGACGGTGACCCCAGGGACGACTTGGATCGGGCGAGCTTGGGCATCGTCAAACTCCTCGAAGGACGCCGGGGACAGACCTACCCGGACATGGAATGGGAACCCAAAGCCGCTTTCGCGGCAGTGGCGCACCACCCTGAAGCCGGTGCCGCCGAACCGGAAACACGCCGTCCACACGCCAAGTAAGCGCAGCGCATACACCACTCGTAAGCAGTTGTGTGACTTCGTGGCCGAGCCACGCGCCGACGGTTCGTGAGCCGACAAAGCCGCCAGGACCGTGAAACTTGCTGCGCCTTCCGATCCATCCGAACTTGTTGGCAACACGACGTATTCAACTGTGACGCGCGCGTTGAGTCTTCGAGCCGAGGCTTTGTCTCCCCGTACTGAGCAACAGCGAGGGGTTCACGTATCCGGCGCACTTGGTTCACAGGACAGTGGTGGTGTCAGTCCGAGGTGTTGCCATGCGGCGTGGGTGGCGATTCGTCCGCGGGTGGTGCGGGCCATCATTCCCACCCGGATGAGAAAGGGTTCGCAAACTTCTTCGATGGTGGCGGTTTCTTCGCCGACGGCGACTGCGAGGGTGGAGACGCCGACGGGGCCGCCATTGAAGTTGCGAATCAGAGCGCTAAGGACGGCCCGGTCGAGCCGGTCCATACCGAGGCTATCGACATCGTAGATCGCCAGGGCGGCAACGGCGGTGGCGTGATCAACGGTACCGTTGCCCCGCACCTGGGCGTAGTCACGGACGCGTCGCAGCAACCGGTTGGCGATTCGGGGTGTTCCGCGGGATCGGACGGCGACTTCCTTGCTGGCACTGTCATCGATCGTGATGTCGAGGATGGCTGCGGAGCGGCGGACGATCTGGTCAAGCTCCGAAGGTTCGTAGAAGTCCATACGTCCCACGAATCCGAATCGGTCTCGGAGGGGCCCGGTGAGTGCACCGGATCGGGTGGTGGCACCGACCAGCGTGAACGGTGCGATCTCCAACGGGATAGCCATCGCGCCGGGGCCCTTTCCGACAACGACGTCGACGCGGAAGTCCTCCATCGCCAGATAGAGCATTTCCTCGGCCGGGCGCGCCACTCGGTGGATTTCGTCGATGAACAAGACGTCACCTTCGACGAGGTTGCTCAGGATCGCCGCCAGGTCGCCCGGGCGCACGATGGCCGGCCCGGACGTCAGGTGCAGCGCGGCACCGAGTTCACGGGCAATGATCATGGCCATGCTCGTCTTGCCCAGCCCGGGCGGGCCCGCCATCAGGATGTAATCGGGCGAGTCCCCTCGAAGTTCGGCCGCGCGCAGGACCAGTTGCAGTTGTTCCCGGACCTGTTGTTGACCGATGAAGGCATCGAGATCGCGTGGGCGAAGGCCGGTCTCATCGGGATCGGTGTCGATGACGCCAGCGTGAGAATGGGCGGCGCTGGTGGGCGCACGGGTCATGTCGGTGTTCACGTGGAGGCGTCCGGCGGTCCAGCGAGGTCGATGATGTGTTGCGCGAGTGCACGTCGGGTGGCGGCGGGCAGATCACGCGCACCGAGCGAGTCGTAGGACCACAGACCGTCGGCGGCGAGGCAGGCGATGAACAGGCGCATCGTCGTCGCGTCGTCAGTGGCATCGTGCGGTGAGGGCGTCCATTCGCTCAGCACGCGGGCCCAGGGTTCGTGCAGCGCCGCATCGTGTCCGGTGTCGTGGATGAGGTCGAGTTCACCGGCGGTGGCCGACGTGGTGGCCACGGTGACATAGGCCCTGACCCGCTCGATCGGCGTCGCCTCGGCAGCGGGCTTGCCCGCGGCCTCGATCAGGCGCGCCTCCCATCGCCGTGCGAGGTGCTCCTGCATCGCCAGGGAAAGCGCGTCGCGGTCGCGGAAGTGGTACATCATCCCGCCGCGGGTCAATCCCGCTTCTTCGGCGGTCGCCTCGAGGGTCAGTCGACGAGCGCCGTCGCGTTCAGCGACGCGCACCGCGGCGTCGAGGATCTTCTCCCGATTGTTCGGTCGCACGATCACTCCTCAATAGACAGAAAGGCCTCCGACCTGCGTAACTATACATGCATGAATGTAAAGTTATGTTATTCTCAGGATCTGCCCGGCTACGTGGCCGGGGCGGTCGGGCGTGCGCTGCGCAGCTGTCGATCCGAGGCTTGAAACCTCCAGCGACTTCATTTCAAGAAGCCTGGAGGCCTTCCTCTATGCCCGCAGTTCTGAACAAACCGGCGATGCGCTGGTGGGCTCTGGCGGTACTCGCGCTCACCGAATTGGTCGTGGTCCTCGACACGACGATCGTCACGATCGCGCTACCTCAGGCCCAACTCGACATCGGACTCAGCGACGACCAACGCCAGTGGGTGGTCACCGCCTACGCTCTCGCCTTCGGATCGCTCCTGCTGCTCGGCGGCCGGATCTCCGACTACTGGGGCCGCAAACGCACATTCATGCTCGGGATGGTCGGTTTCGGTGCCGCCTCGGCCTGGGGCGGCCTGGCCCAGGGCGGCATCGAGCTCATCATCGCCCGCGGTGTCCAGGGCGCGTTCGCCGCGCTGCTGGCACCCGCAGCCTTGGCGATGGTGACGGTGACGTTCTCTCACGGCCGCGAACGCAACATCGCGTTCGCCATCTTCGGAACCGTCGCCGGCACCGGCGCCGCGATCGGCCTCGTCCTCGGTGGAGTCCTGACCGAGTACACGAACTGGCGC
The DNA here is from genome assembly GCF_000738775.1 of Prescottella defluvii. GTDB lineage: Bacteria > Actinomycetota > Actinomycetes > Mycobacteriales > Mycobacteriaceae > Prescottella > Prescottella defluvii. Next base: position 21,871 of record NZ_JPOC01000037.1, on the reverse strand, counting down.
TGGTGCCTGCTCGTGAACGTGATCTTCGTGGTCATCGGCATCATCGGCGGCGCCCTGCTGCTGGACGAGAGCAAAGCCGGTGGAGACAACAACCGCTACGACATCGGCGGGGCCGTGACGGTCACATTCGGTCTGGGATCACTGGTCTACGGATTCACGCGAGCCGAGCACGGCTGGGGATCGACCGACACGGTCGCCTTCCTGGCCATCGGTGTCGTGCTGCTGGCGGCATTCGTGTGGATCGAAACCCGCGTCGAGCAGCCCCTGCTGCCACTGAGGGTCGTCCTCGACAAGGTCCGCGGTGGCGCCTTCCTGATCCAGGCCGTCGTCGGCGCGGTCATGATCGGCGCGATGCTGTACCTCACGTTCTACTTCCAGATCGTGATGGGCATGAGCCCGCTGGTCTCCGGCGCCGCCAATGTCCTGATGACCGTCGTCATCATGGCATGCAGCCCGTTTGTCACCAAGGCGCTCAACGCGTTCGGTCCGCGCCACATGATGGTCATCGGGCCCCTGTTCGGAGCGGCAGGGCTGTTCTACCTGATCGGCATCACCCCCGAGGGCAACTACTGGACCGAGGTTCTCCCCGGACTGGTTCTGCTCGGTATCGGGCTGTCGATGCTGTTCGTACCGGTGCAGAACCTCGCCCTCATCGGCGTCGACACCGATGACGCCGGTGTTGCCTCGGCAACGGTCAACTCCACGTTCCATATCGGTGGCTCGATCGGACTGGCCGTCTTCACCGTCATCTACGCGAACACCACCGCAGACGCCCTCGACGCCGGCAGCACCGAGATCGCGGCTTTCACCGACGGCTACTCCGCGGCGTTCCTCGCATCCGGAATCGCGATGGTGTCGGCCGCAGCGATCGGCTTCGCGCTCATCCGCGGAACCAAAGACGAGCTCATGCCGCAATGGGACGGCGACGACGCCGAGGTCTACGCCCACTGATGCGCAATGCGTGTGGCCCCGCCCGGTGACGGGCGGGGCCACACGCACCAGTTCGAGTACGCGGGGTCCGGCGAACACCCAAATCAGCCATCGCCACTTGCCGATAGCCAAGACTATGCCATTTAGTTTGGTAGACAACAGGTTTAACAGCACACATCGACAGCTGATCGTCGCAGTCCCCCGACCGGCGTCGCCGTTGCGGCTTCGCTGGCGACTCGGCGCCGGGCTCGCTACTCACACGCGGCGCGTCTCCCCGTACTGCGTCGCGATCGCCATCTCGATCACGGCCTGTAGGTCGGCGGGCGTGAGCGCGCGTGGCTGCTGCACCGCCGCGGCGCGGAGATAGACCTCGCACAACCACTCCAGCAGCACGATCCGGTCGAGCGCCTCGGTGGGCGACTGACCCACCGTCACGGAGCCGTGATGGGCCAGGATCACCGCGTTGTGGTGCGCCAGGGCGGCGACCGTCGACGTGGCGAGTTGCTCGCTCCCGAACGCCGCGAACGGCACCACCGGAATGGCACCACCGAGCAGCAGCTGCTGGTAGTGCACCGGGGGTAGCTCGTCGGCCACTAACGACAGCGCGACGGTCGACATCGAATGGGCATGCACCACACTGCTGTTCGAGGTCGATCGGTAGATGCCGAGGTGCATCTCGAGTTCGGTCGTCGGGCGCAACGCGCCCTTGATCACGTGGCCGTCCAGGTCCACGACGGTGACGTCGTCGACGGTCGCGTCGCTCAGGTGCACCCCGCTCGCGGTGACCGCGACCGCGTCGCCGTCGCGAGCACTGACGTTGCCGGCGCTCCCGAGCACCAGTCCGCGCGCGGCGACCTGACGCGCGGTCTCGGCGACCGACGCACGCAACTCGGTGAAATCTCCGGCACTCGTCATACGAGATCCCCGACCGAGCGGCGGGCCGCAATGAACTCGCGCACCGTGTCCGCGTCGTATGTCCCGTAAGCGCTGCCGAGCCCCTGCGCGGTCTGCGCGGCGGTGGCGTTGCCGAACTCGGCGGCGGCGACGACGTCCAGGCCGAGGGAGATGCCGCGCAGGAATCCGGCCGAGAACGCGTCACCGCACCCGCTGGTGTCGACGACGTCGACCGGGAACGCCGGCACCTCGGTGATGCCGTCCGTGGTCGCGACCATCGTCGGCTCCGCTCCCGCCGTGGCGACCACGCACCGCGCGCCCAGTTCGAGCAGCCGCTCGCACCCCTCACGCAACGACGACGCCTCGGTCCAGCCGATCACCTGCTCGTCGTTCGGCAGCAGATAGTCGATGTGCGGCAGCGCCGCCCGGATGTAGTCGAGGACCCCGGGCAGGCCCTGCGCCAGGCTGTCCGCCGACGTGATCGCACCGTGCTCGTGTGCCCGCTCGAGGATCTGCGCACCGAGGTCGCCGCCGTAGAACTCCACCGCCCCCAGGTGCACGAAGTCGGCACCCGCCAGTTCGTCCCACGGAACATGCTCGCCGAGGAACTGATTCGCGCCCACCACGTGCAGTGCCGGCCGCGAGCCGTCCGGACGGATGGGAAGAACCGAGGCCGAGGTCTGCGCACCGGCAACCTTGTGCAGCAGCGACGTGTCGACGCCCTCACGTTCCAGGAGCATGGTGAGCATCTCCCCCACTACATCGTCGCCGATCGCGCCGGCGGCGCGAACCTGCGCTCCCAGACGTGCCAGGACGAGGCCCGTCCCACCCGCCGTTCCGGCCGGCGAGATGGCGATCTGTTCGACGAGTGCGCCGTCCTGTCCCTCGGGAATGGTCTCCACCGGACGCACCAGGGTGTCGAGCACATGCACGCCCAACATCATCGCCTGCACGGAATCCGTCGCCTTCGTTGTCGTCATCGGACTTCGTCCCTTTCCCGTAGTTCGTGCTGTGTCGGACGTTCGGACACGATGACCGTCTCGAGTTTGCGCATCGACTCGTCGAAATCGGCGGCCATCGAGGAACCGAGGATCTTGTGGACGAGGGCGCCGAGCGGTGCCGGCCCCAGCGTGAAGTGGAACTCGTAGGTCATCGAGGTGGCGGCGTCGCCGACCGGCGCGAACCGGAAAATGTTGACGACGTCGCGCAGCGGTGCAAGGCCGACCCCGGAGTCGATTCGGAGCGTCTTGGGTTCGAGGGTGCGAACGGTCCACTCCGCTCGCGACGTCAGTGGCCCGACCGACGTGACCCGCTCGCGGTACGACTTGCCGACGGTCGCGGGACCGTGGTGCGCGGTCACCTCCCGGACGCTCACCACCCAGTCGCCGTAGCGCCCGGTGTCCGATGTCAGCTCCCACACCTCGTCGAGCGTGGCGGCGAGAACGCGCTGCGCGCTGATCACGAAACGATTGGACATGATCACATTTCTCCTTCGGCCGCAATGACTTCGGCTGCAGATGATTCACCGGAACGGACGGCACCGTCGAGGTACCCGTTCCAGTACGGCGAGTGCTCGGCCCCGGCCCAGTGCACTCGCTGGAAGGGCACGTCCCGCCACATCCCCAGTTCGGTGACCACGCCGGGCGCGAGCACCGACGTCGGGCCGCCGCGCGTCCACTCTTCCTTGGTCCAGTCCTGTTCGATCCACTCGACGGGTGTGAGCGCCTGCGTCCCGACGACCGTGGCGAAGGCCCGGAGCACCGCTCCCCGGCGCTGACCGGCGGGGAGCGACACCCACCGCCGCCACTGGGCGCCGCCGACGAAGCCCATCAGGATGCCGGGGCCACCGTCCGGTGGGGAGTTGTCGAACATCGAGCACACCGGCGAGGCCGGATCCCGGAAGACGCCCTGACCCGACAGTCCTTCCTTGCGCCAGAACGGTTCCGGATAGACGGCCTCGATCTTGCAGAGCGTGCCGAGTGCCATGCGTGAGAAGAGTGCGTCCTGCTGGGCCGGGAGCAGCGGATCCCACGAGATTCTGCTGGCCAGCACGGGAGGCACGGCGACGATCACCCGACTCGCGGCCCATTGGCGGTTGTCGCTGAACACCCGCACGCCACGAGAGTCCTGCTCGATCCTCCGCACCGGCTCGCCGAGCGCCACCGCATCCCCGAGCTCGTCGGCGAGCCGCAGCGAGAGCATCTGGGCGCCACCGTGGAACCGCGAATCCTGCGCTGCCCCAAGCACTCCGATCATCCGCTCGACGGTGCCCGGGGTGTACTCGTTGCCCGCACCGGCGACGTACCACAGGCCGAACAGTGCGGACGCGTCGGTGGCGGTCCCACCGAACGCCGATCCCAGCAGGACGTTGAGCAGGTCCAGTCCGCCGTCGGTGACCGCGCCCCGCCGGATCCAACTCGTCAACGACTGCGAGTCGAGAGCGCTCGCCCCGCGCGCGTTCCACGGCTCGTCGACCGGGATGGACCTGGCGGCCCGGTTCACCCGGAGGATCAGCGCGCCCACGTCGGCCAGCGCGGCCGGGTCCGGCGGAACGTCACCGGAGAACGTCCGGGCCGTGCCGTTCTTGACGTAGGTGCTCAGCCCCTGAGCGAAAGTCGAGAAGGTCTCGACCTCGAGTTCCTTGGCCAGCGCCAGGACCCGGTCCTGGGTCGGGCCGACGAACTGGCCGCCGGAGTCGACGATCCGGCCGTCGCCCAGGTCGTGATTGAGCGTGCGGCCTCCGACCCGGTCACGCGCCTCGACGACCTGCACGGTCAGCCCTGCGTCCACGAGTCGGCGGGCCGCCGTCAGCCCCGCCAACCCTGCACCGACCACGATCACATCGGTTGTCGATGCCATGGTCACTTCTCCGATCCTCGACTCTGAACAACTCGCACTCGTCCCGCAGAACGTCGAGACCGGACCGATGCCCCACCGACCGACCGTCGCGTGGAGACACGTTAGAACAAAGTCTGGCCAAATGGCCAGACTTTGGTGGATCAGTATTCTCGATCCATGAATCCCTCACCTCGGTCGCACTACGCACGCGGACGCGAACGGCGCACCGAACTCGTCGCTGCGGCAATCGCGGTGATCGCCGAGAAGGGGCTCGAGCGAGTCACATTCCGGGCTGTCGCCGACCGTGCAGGGTTTCCCGCCTCCACGACCAGCTACTTCTTCGAATCGGTCCCCGATGTGATCGATGCGGCGATCACGCAGATTGCGGACGCGGTCACCGACAAGGTGGGCAAGCTGCTCACCGAAGCCCGGTCCGAGACAGTCGGCCGGGACGAACTGACCGAGGCCCTGGTGGAACTTGTCACGGGGCAGGACAACGACGATTCCGTCGCGCAGTTCGAGGCATACCTCGCTGTGCGACGGCGACCCGAACTCGCCGAGCCGGTCCAACGCATCATGGGCGTGATCGAGGAGGCCACCGAACGCGCCCTGGAGTTGTTCGGTGTCGACAATCCCGAGCTACCGGCCCGCCAGTTCGTCGCCCTGATAGACGGTTTCACGCTGCACGAGATCGCCCGGCCGGGCGATCCATTGAGTCGCGTCACCCTGCGGGACTCGATGATTCGACTGCTCGAGTCCCATCTGTCGAGCCCGGGGACATCTCGCTGAACCACCCGAAGCAATGCCGCGGCATGCCGGTCGGCGGTCAGGCGGGCGGTACCGCGAACCTCGAGAACCCGGTCGTCGCCCCGTAGGTGTGTTCGATGGTCACCGGGCGAGCGAACGCCGGCGAACGGTCACGGCACCAAACCTTCCCAGGAAGTTAGTTGACGCTGACCTGACTCGAGGGATTCGGGTGGGCCAACACCGCCCCGGCCGCCACCCGTCGGCGATAGGATTTCCAACATCAACGCACCCGGAGGAAGGGGTCCACCGTGGCGCCGTTCCCAGCCCTCACCCACATCGCGGTCACCGTGTCCGACATGGCCGTCAGCACCGAGTGGTACACCCGCCTGTTCGGATCACCACCGGTGCTCGACGAGGACGAGGAGTCCGGCGCCTTCCATCACGCCGTCTTCGTGCTCGGCGGCGGCACGATGTTCGGCGTGCACACCCACACCGGTGGGCGTCCGGACACCGCGTTCGACGAACGGAGAGTCGGTCTCGACCACATCGCTTTCGCCTGCACCCCAGGCGAACTCGAGTTCTGGCGGGACAGACTCGACGAACTGGGCATCCCGCACGGCGGGATCAAGACCGCGAGTTACGGTTCCGGCCTGTCCTTCCGCGATCCCGACAACATCGCACTCGAGTTCTTCGCGCCGCCCGGGTGACCCCTCGTCACTCCTGAGGTCCACCGAGCCATTCGAGGAATGCCGCGAGGTCGCGGTGTCGCCGCTCGTGTCCCTCGGCGTAGGCGAGCACCTCCGGTTCGATGGCGTCGGACCACACGAAGTAGGCGACGCTGCCGTCCTCGGCGCTGATGATCGCGGCGATCGAGAGTCGGTCGGCCGACAGTCGCATCGGCGCCGAACCCGCCCAATTCTCGGCGTGCGCACGGTAGGCGTCGCGGACGGCCCGCGACCGATGCACCGAACCCACCCGTGCGGCCGTCGGGAACTTCCACGCCAGATCGTTCAGTGTCCCGGCCAGCCGGAACCGCGCGCTCAGCAACGGTGACAACGGGCGCGCCGTTCCCCCGAACGTCGGATACCCGTCCGGGACGCCACCGGGCCTGCCCCACCCGAACCGCACGGACCTCGCGGCCTCCTCCGCGGTGAAGCCACCTTGCTCCAGCAGTCGGCGCACCTCGACGGCCCGCTCGGGAAAGCTGTGGCCGAGGGCGTCCAGCGCCTCTCGCATCCTCGTCTCGGCCTCGGCGGTCTCGGTCATGCCCGTCACGCCGTCAGCCGATCTGTTCGAACAGGGACACGATGATCCCCTCGGGCCCACGCACGTAGGCCATGCGCACGCTGTTCTCGTACTCACCGATGCCGCCGACCAGGCCGTACCCGTCCGCAGCGACCGCGTCGACGGCCGCCAGGAGGTCGCCGACCTCGAAGGACACGTTGCGCAGCCCGAGCTCGTTGGCCATCGCCGTGGGCGATCCGGGCACGTGATCGGGCGTGACGAAGGACGAGAGTTCGAGCCGGGACCCACCGCCGGGCGCCCGCAGCATCACGATGTTGCAGTGCGCACCGGGGATACCGCACACGGTCTCCACGAACTCGCCCTCCACGGACCCGGTGCCCTCCACCTCGAGACCGAGTCCGACGAAGAACGCCGTCGCCGCGCCGAGGTCGGCGACGGTGATGCCGACATGGTCGAAACGTTGCACGTGTGCCATGGCGTCTATCCTGCGCTGTCGTCGCCCACGGTGGCGGTCGCCGGACGGCGCGCCACAACGGCGAAGTTGAGCGGGATCCGGGGCGCGCCCTGCCGCAGCTCCCAGCCTTGTCGACAGGGCACGAGATCGTCGAACGCCGGCCAGTCCATGTACGGCAGCTCGGCCAGAGCCTCGATCACGAGCCCCGCATCGAGCAGCGCGCCGACGACCTCGCCGAGGTCGTGCCGCCATTCGTAGTTGGTGACCTGACTGATCCGACCGGCCGAGTTCTCGGTGTACGAGCCCGAATCGTCGTAGCTGCGGTACCCGTCACCGCCGAGATAGTCGTCGCAGATCGACCACGGTTCGTGGTCCATCGCGCCCAGGATCGGGTGGTCGTCGCGGATCATGAACACCCCGCCGGGCACGAGGAGATCGCGAATCGACCGCGCCCAGTCGCCCAGTTCCGGCAGCCACACGATCGTGCCCGCGCTCGTGACGACGATGTCGAAGCTACGGTCGACGAGGCTCGAGGCGAACCGCACATCGCCCTCCACCCAACGGATTTCACGCCCGTCCGCACCCGCGATCCGGCGCGCGTGTCGCAACGAGTTGGGCGACAGATCCACTCCGTGCACGTCCACCGCCCCCAGACGCGCCCACGAGATCGTGTCGGTCCCGATATGACACTGCAGGTGGAGGAGACTCTTGCCGCGAACGCCCGTCTCCGGCAGGTGCGGTTCGAGGACCGACAGGTCGTTTCGGACAACCGTCGAAACAGTTTGCGGGTCGGCGAGAAACCCCTCGACGTCGTACATCTGGGAGGACGCGTGGACGTCGGCCCGCTCGTTCCAGTTCGCACGGTTGGCAGCGATGGCATCGGCGATGTGCATGACGGATCCTCTCGGCAGTTCACGGACTTCGGTGTGTACCACACGACCGGTGCTCGGACGCAGCCATTTTCACCACCACCGCCGATCGGAGCGGCCGACATCAGAGGGTCAGGAGAACCTTCGTGGCGCGGCGCTCGCCCATCGTCCGGTAGCCCTCGGCCGCCCGGTCGACGGAAAGGGTCAGGTCGAACACCACCCCGGGATCGATTGCGTCGCTCATGATCAGTTGGATCAGCTCGGGCAGGAAGCGACGCACGGGCGTCGGTCCGCCGAGTAGGTTCACGGTCGCGAAGAACAGATCCATGCCGTCGAGTTCGGCCCCGTGGGAGACGCCGACGTAGCCGACGTGCCCTCCCGGACGCGTCGCACCGATGGCCTGCATCATCGATTGCTGGGTGCCGACGGCCACGATGGTCGAGTAGGCACTCGTAACCACGACAGGGACGACACGGGAACTGCTCGAACCGCTCGCCGACGAACAGTACGAGGAAAGTGAATACGCGGTGAGAGCGGCCTACTTCCCCTTCGCCGCCTTCGCCGCGGCCTTGGCGGCCTGCTTGAACTCGCGCACCTCGAGGAGCGTCTGCTTGTCGACGACGTCGGCGATGGACCGTCGTGAGCCGTCGTCGCCGTACGATCCGGCGGCCTCACGCCAGCCGGCCGGCTGCACGCCGATCTGCTTGCCCAAGAGCGCCAAGAAGATTCGAGCCTTCTGGTCGCCGTAGCCGGGAAGTGCCTTGAGCCGCTTCAGCACTTCCTTGCCGTCCGGATCACCCGACGTCCAGATGGCGGCGGTGTCGCCGTCGTAGTGCTCGACGATGTAGCCGCACAGCGACTGGATGCGCTCCCCCATCGACTTGGGGAACCGGTGCACCGCCGGCGGCTGCGCGCACACCGCGATGAAGTCGTCCGGGTTCATCTCCGCGATCTTGTGGACGTCGAGGCCACCGAGTCGGTCGTCGAGCTTCTTCGGCCCCGCGAACGCCGTCTCCATGGGCACCTGCTGATCGAGCAGCATGCCGATCAGCAGCGCGAGCGGATCCGACGCCAGCAGCGAATCCGCGGCCGGGTCACCGACAAGGTTCAGCGTGAGTGCCATGCCCCGATCCTGCCATCCCGCCGACGCCAGCAGGGGCCGTCCGCGCGTCGGGTCAGGACGGGCGCCGCCAGAAGACCGCGACCACGACGACGCCGGCGGTGATCGCGATCGTCGCCACCAGGGCCTCGAGCCAGTGCCCGAACAGTGTCGGCTCCTCCACCGCCGGCACCGCGGCCAGCGCGGCGAACACCGCGACCACCGCGATGGCACTGGCGGCGACGGACCAGGCCTGGGCGATCCGCGAATGCCGACTCCCGCGACGCTCGGCACTGCGCAGCAACGCACGTTCGATCACCCGGGTCGCCTCGCCGAGTTCGGCGTCGAGCACCGTCATCTCGTCCGACAGTCGGCGCACCAGCACCGTCCGCAACTGCGCGGGCGACATCCGGGGCAGCGACACACCGTCGTGCCGCGCCTCGGTGACCAGCAGGACGCGTTCCATGCGCCGCGCCTGGACCGCAGCGACGTCGTCGAGCGCGGCCAGCAACCGACCGTCCTCGAGTGTCTCGTGGTCGCGCAGGTGGTCGAGCACCAGTCGGTAGTCCGCGGTGTGCCGGGCCCGGACCGCGACCCACGGCACCAGGGCGCGGATCATCTCGCTCACCCCGAACACGTCGTGGTCGTGGTCGTCGGCGGTCGCGTCGAGGTCGAACAGGATGGCCCCGGCGTCCTCGCGAACCGCGATCGCGGCGTCGTCACGCACGGGGCGGTCCACCAGGGCGATCGATTCCCACGCCCACCCGGCCGCGTCCGTTCCGCTCCCACCGGCCCGGTGCCGCACCCGGGCGCCGCCGTTGCCGGTCACCTCGATCGCCACTCCGGCGGAGGCCCGATCGTGTCCGGTACCGCAGACGAGCCCGGCCAGCGGGACGTTCGCCGACGAGACATCGAGTCCGGGGAAGAGGTCGTGCAGCCGGGACGCGGTGGTGAGTCCGAACGGCGCGAGCAACCGATCGACGGTCGCGTTCAGGGTGCCGGTGTGCCAGTCGATGCAGTCCTCGCCGGCATCGGCAACCAACGCCTCGCACGCCAGCACCGCCCCGTGCCCCGGGACACTCCACAGCGACAGGCAGTCGGCCGATCGTCCGACATGGATTGCGCCGGAATCCGTTCCGAGCACGAGTTGCGGGCCGTCCGCAGCGGTCGGGACTTCCCGCCGCGCCGCCGCCAGTCGAACCGGCAGGTGTGTGCGGGCCGGGTCGACGTGCGTCGCCGGCAGGAACGGCTCGAACCCGGTCCGGTCCACCGATTCGTCGGCCGGAAGATCCTCGATGTCCAGGGCCAGGAGGAAGACCTCGAGCACTCCGGTCCGATGCACCGACACCGTCGGGGACCCGTTTCCGTCGACAACAGACGGAGCGGCCATCACACTCACCACTTTCCAACCCGCCGCGTCCGGCGCGGCGACCCTGGCCGGAGTATGGCAGCTTTCCGGTCGGCGGGGAACCGCAGACGGCGGGCGCGCGTTGAACCGTCCGCCGCCGTCGAAAGGATCCGCTCATGTCCGACGCCCTCATCGAGTTCGACCGTCAACTCGACCACCTCGTCTCCCTCGGCTACCCCGCTCTCGCCGGAACGTCCGAGGCGTCCTTCCGCGACGGGTTCGCCCCGCTCCGCGACGTCGTCGCCGCCCGCCCGGACGCCGACGTCGAACGCGGCGAGGACCACATCCCGTTCCTGCTGGTTCCGAACGGGCTGCCCCGCGAGGAGACGATCGCCCGCACCGCCCTCGGCAAGCAGCAGGGGTTCACGGTCCTCGAGGCCGGTGAGCTCACCACGTTCCGCCCGATCGAGGGGGTCGAGGTGCCCGACGGCCCCGGCTACCTCCTGTTCGACATCGACACCGGCACCGCCTTCCTGAACGTCACGCCGCAGGACGCGCTGGTGCAGATCACCGCCGACGGTCGCAGCCCCCTGACCATCGACGAGGGCATCGCACTCGTCACCGCACGCCCCGACATGCTGCGGAAGAACAAGTGCTTCTCGCTGCTGGCGTCGCGCTGCGGCGACAAGCGGGTGCCGGCCCTGTGGATCAGCGACCGCAAGCCCAAGCTGGGCTGGTGCTGGAACGGCAACCCGCACACGTGGCTGGGTTCGGCGCACGCCGGGCAGCGCGTGGGCGTGTGACGGTCGGGGCTACCGACTACTTCGACACTCCGAAGCGCTTCTCGATCCAGGCCGCGGTCAGGTCGGCGAGCTCGTCACGGGCGCCCTCGTTGAGGAAGTAGTGATCTGCGACCACCTCCTGGAACTCCTTGTCCTCCGCCCCGATCAGGTCGTGGATCGCCGCGGCGTCGCTGGGGAACACACCGGTATCGGCCAGGGCGTTCACCACCAGTGAGGGGACGGTGATGTTGGGCAGGTGGGCCCGCGCCCGAGTCTGGGAGTCCTCGAGGCTCCACAGCGACAGCCACGTCCGCAGCGTGCACGCCGAAGCGATGCCGAACACCGATCGGTTGGCGCGCTCCGGAACACCGGCGTAGCAGAGATTCGGTGTGCGTTCGGTGGGCTCGATGGTGGGATCGACCATCCGCGGGTCGGCCCAGGTGCGGGTGACCGAGAACGGCCGGTCGTGGTAGCCGGCCGCGGTCAGCCGCTCGAGTTCGTCCTTCACCCATCGGGTGATGCGGTGGTTGCGGGCGACCTGCGCGGCCCGGTAGCGCTCGACGAACTCGGCACTGTACGACGGCCCGTTGTCCGGATTGAACAGGTCGAGGGACGGATCGGTCGCCAGCGGGTCGTTCTCGTCGGTGACCGAACCGTCCATCCACGACGTGAGCACCTCGGGCCGACCCAGATGAGCCGCCGACGAGATGTAGGCGTCACCGGCCGGCAGGTCCTCGACACCGGCCGCCAGGCGCATTCCGGGCAGCGGGGTCAGCTTCGGTGCCACTGCCTGCGACTGGTAGGCGGCCATGAGCGAGCCGCCTCCGGAGTTGCCGAGCAGCACGACGTTCTCGACACCAGCCTCCTCGCGGAGCCAGCGGACCCCCACCCCGATGTCACTGAGCGCAAAGTCGAGGATGAAATGCGCCTCGTCGCCACGGAACCGGGTGTTCCAGCCGAGGAAGCCGATCCCCCGCTCCGCCAGGTAGTCCGCCATGTAGTGCTCGGAGAAATCGATCTGGTAGTGCGTTGCGATCACCGCGGTCTTCGGGCGGGTGCCCGCCCGTCGGTGGTACAGCCCTTGGCACGGGTGTCCGCCGGCACCGAAACGGGACAGTCCGAGACTCGGCAATCCGACAAAGATGCGTTCGACAGCCACAGCGACTCCTAGTTTATAAATCTGAGTTCAGATTTAGTATCACGGGGCCGAGTCGCTGTCCACACTTCACATTCACGGACGCCAGTAGATGGCGCGGTACCAAATCTCCGCCAGCGTCGCGATGCAGGCCTCGTCGTCGACGTCGGCCGCGCGCCCGTTCGCCAACTGCTCGTAGCTGAACATGTTCAACATCCCGACGATCGCCGTGGCGGTGAGTCGAGGATCGACGCCCGGGCAGTAACCCCGCTCCTGCGCACGAGTGACTTCCTCGGTGATCCCGGCAATGGCCTCCGCACAGAGCTCGTCCCAGACCCGGGCGAAATCGTCGTTGACCATGGCGAGCTGGAAGACGCCCACCATCTCCGCAAGCCGCTCCCGATAGGTCTCCCAGTGCGCCCGCGCGGACGCGGCCACCCGCTCCCGCGGTTCACGGCCGGCCACCTGACGGCCCGCCTGCGCACGCGCCCGAGCCTCGTCCTGGAACGCCCGCGCCCAGCTCTCGAGCAGAGCCTCCTTGGATTCGTAGTAGTTGTAGAACGACGCCGGAGACCTCCCCGCCTCGGCGAGGATGTCGGCCACCCGCATCTTCAGAAAGCCCTTCTCCGCGATCACCTTCCGCGCGGCGACCTCGATCGCCGCCAGTGTCTCGCGCCCCCGCTTCGTCGGTCGGCCCTTCGCCGGACCAGCCATGTGTGAACCCTTCCATCGCAATCTTCGGACCGTCTGCCGCTCCGCCGCCCTTTCTACCGGACCTCCGCCCGCCCACTCCCCGCAACCGGCCGGAACCGTTGCAACATATGAATCTGATGTTAGAGTCAGATTCTGACCTCGAAAGGAATCCCCCATGAGCACACCCACATTCGAGATCCGCGGCTTCAACCACGTCGCCCTCGTCTGCTCGGACATGGAACGCACCGTCGACTTCTACAGCAACATCCTCGGATTCCCCCTGGTGAAGACCGTCGACCTCCCCGACGATCTCGGCCAGCACTTCTTCTTCGACGTCGGCAACGGCAACTCCCTGGCCTTCTTCTGGTTCGCCGAAGCGCCCGACGGCGTGCCCGGCCTGTCGGCCCCCATGGAGAAGCCCGGCTTCGGGGAATGGACGAGCGCCGTCAGCTCCCTCAACCACATCGCCTTCGACGTCCCGCCGGAGAAGTTCCAGGACTACCGCCAGAAGCTCAAGGAGGCGGGTGTCCGGGTCGGCCCGATCGTGAACCACGACGACAGCCCGTCCCAGGTGGCAACCGCCATGCACGACGGCGTGTACGTCCGCTCGTTCTACTTCCAGGATCCGGACGACATCCTGCTCGAGTTCGCCTGCTGGATGCGCGAGTTCCGTCCGGAGGACGTCAGCCACACGCCCCGGACCGGGGCCGACCGCCGCAAGCCCGTGGCCGTCACCGACTGACGACTACGTCCGGCCGTGGCACCGCGCACCCTGTTCGCAAAACTCTGGGACGAGCACGTCGTCGTCCGCGGCGACAACAGCCCGGACCTGCTCTACGTCGACCTGCATCTTCTGCACGAGATGACCTCCCCCCAGGCCTTCGAGGGACTCCGGGCGGCCGGGCGGCAGGTCCGTCGCCCCGATCTGACGATGGCCACCGAGGACCACAATGTGCCGACCACCGGGCCCGGCTCACCCGTCTCCGATCCGTTGAGCCGGCTGCAGCTCGAGCTCGTCCGCCGCAACTGCGCGGACTTCGGTGTGCCACATCACCCCATGGGCTCGGCCGGCAATGGCATCGTCCACGTCATCGGGCCCGAGCAGGGCCTGTCCCAGCCCGGACTGACGATCGTGTGCGGCGACTCCCACACCTCCACCCACGGCGCGTTCGGGGCGCTGGCCTTCGGGATCGGGACCAGCCAGGTCGAGCATGTCCTGGCGACGCAGACGCTCTGGATGGAGCGCCCGGAGGCGATGCAGGTGCGCATCGAAGGCGACCTCGCTCCGGGTGTGAGCGCCAAGGATCTCGCCCTGTACGTCGTACGCAGCCTCGGCCCCAACGGTGGCGCGGGAGCTGTCATCGAGTATCGCGGCAGCACGGTCCGGGCACTCGGGATGGAACAGCGGATGACGCTGTGCAACATGACAATCGAATGCGGCGCACGTGGCGGTATGGTGGCACCGGACGACGTGACCTTCGCGTACCTGCGCGGCCGCCCCCACGCTCCCGAAGGAACTCGGTGGGAGGAGGCGCTGGCGTACTGGCGGACCCTGCGTACCGACGACGGCGCCCACTTCGACCGCACCCGGACGCTGTCCGCCGCAGACATCTCCCCGACCGTCACCTGGGGCACCGTCCCGAGCCACTCGGTGGCCCTGGACGGCGTCGTCCCGTCCCCGGACGCATTCACCGATCCCGGCGAGCGCGAGGTGGCAGCTCGCGCCCTGACCTACATGGGCCTCGCGCCGGGTACCCCCGTCCGCGACATCGAGATCGACACGGTCTTCATCGGCTCGTGCACCAACGGCCGGCTCGAAGACCTTCGGGCCGCAGCCCGGGTACTGATCGGCCGTACCGTGGCCCCCGGCGTCCGGGCCCTCGTGGTTCCCGGCTCGCAGGCCGTCGCGGCCGCAGCCGAGGCCGAAGGGATCGACCGGATCTTCACCCGAGCCGGGTTCCAGTGGCGCTCGTCCGGCTGCTCGATGTGCACCGCGATGAACCCGGACGCCCTGGGGCCCGGGCAACGTTCGGCGTCGACGACCAACCGGAACTTCGAGGGGCGTCAGGGTTCCGGCGCGCGCACCCACCTCGTGTCCCCCGCCGTCGCGGCGATGACTGCGGTCCGCGGCCGGCTCAGCAGTCCCGGAGACCTCTGAGCCGGCCGTGCGGCCCGGATCAGCGGGTCGGACAGCCCCCGAAGCCGGCCTCGCGGGTCCGCACCAACGCCGCCAGCGTCGCGTTGACCGGAGCCAGGCGGCCCACCTTGGCGGCCTCCCTGGGAACGGCGCCGTTGATCACCGCGATCTCGCCGATCCGCCCGGCCTCGTAGTCGAGTAGCGCCGACGGCTTCGCCGCGGGCATCTGGGCTCCGAAGTCGCGCACGAACGCGACCGGATCATCCACGCCGACAGCAATTCCACGGGCCTTGGCGATCTCCCAGGCCTCCGTCGCGGCCGCCCGGCTGACCGGGCCCATCTCCTCGTGGTCGAGCACCTCGCCCACGGTCAGCCCGGTCAACGCGCACGGCGCACTGTAGGCGACGTTGCAGATCAGCTTCTCCCACTGCATGGCAGCGATGTCGTCGACGGCCCGGGCGTCGAACCCCGCCGATCGCCAGGCCTCCGCCACCCGGTCCACCGCCGCGAACGCGAGACCCGCGTAGGACCCGAAGCGCATCGCCCGCATCGCGTTGTGGTGCACCTGGCCGGGGGCGACCAACGACGCACCGAAACCGCTGGCGATGCCCACCGCGAGCCGATCCGCCCCGACGTGCCGGGCGACCTCGTCGGCCGAGCCCAAACCGTTCTGGATCGTGAGCACCACGGTGTCGGCGCCGATCAAACCGCCGAGAGAGGCTGCGGCGCTGGAGACGTCGGCGGCCTTCACCGCCAGCACGACGAGGTCGACCGGCTCGTCCGGAGCCGTCGGGAAGGCACGTATCGACGCCACCCGGTCCCCGTCCGGACCCGAGACCTGCAGGCCCGAGGTTGCGATGGCGTGAACGTGATCGGCCCAGGAGTCCACCACCAGCACATCGTGGCCTGCGGCGGACAGTCGACCCGCGTACACCGATCCCATTGCACCGCAGCCCATCACAGCGATGCGAAGTGTCGCCGTCATGCCACCAACCCCGCGATCCGCTCCGCCAGGCCCACCTTCGCCTCCAGCCCGAACCCGGGATGGTCGGCGGGGCGGATGAGACCGTCGGCCAGGGAGCAGTCGGCGCTGTAACCACCGAACGGCTGGAACACACCCGGATAGGCCTCACAACCACCCAGGCCCAGCCCGACGACGATGTGCAGATTCACCAGATGCCCGCCGTGCGGCATCGCCGCGGTGCGGTCGAAACCGTGCTGCTCCATGAGCGCGATCATCGCCGCGTACTCGGTCAACCCGTAGCTCAGACCCGCATCCATCTGGAGGATGTCGCGGTCCGGCCGCAACCCGCCGAATCGCAGGAGGTTGCCGACATCCTGTGTGGAGAAGAGATTCTCACCGGTCGCGATCACGCCGTCGTAGGCCTCACCGAGTTCGCCGTACAGGGCGTAGTCGAGCGGGTCGACCGCCTCCTCGTACCAGCGCAGCCCGTACGGGGCGAGCGCCTCGGCATATTCCAGGGCCTGCTTGCGGTCGAATCGGCCGTTCGCATCCACCGCCACGTGCTGTCCGCTCCCGGCGACCTCGATCGCGGCATCGAGCCGGCGCAGGTCCTCGTCGAGCGGTAGCCCGCCGATCTTGATCTTGACGGCCGGGTATCCCGCCGCGAGGTAGCCCGCGATCTCCGTGCGCAGCCGGCCGAGGTCGTCGACGTCCTGGTAGTAGCCGCCGGCCGCATAGACCGGCGCCCCGTCCACCAACGGCGTCCGTCCGTGGGCACGCGCGATCGTCCGGTACGCCGGTTCGTCGTGGTACTTGGCGAGCAGATCCCAGACGGCCAACTCGATCGCACTCGCGGCCGCTGCGCGGTCGCCGTGGCCGCCGGGCTTCTCGTCGGTGAGCGCGCACCGCAGAACCAGTGCCGGATCCAGCAGCCCGGTCGCGGACGACAGGAGCGTGTCCGGGTCCGCGTCGAGCACCCGCGGGATCATCCGCTCACGCAGGATGCCGCCCTGGGAGTGCCGTCCGATCGAGTTGAAGGCGACACCCACCAACGGCCGCCCGTTGCGCACGATATCGGTGAAAACGGCGACAAGAGAGACCTTGTGCCGATCGAAGCTGACGACCGCGTTCGAGATGGCACCGGCCAGCGGCACATCGATTTCGCGGATCTCGGTGATCCTCAAATTTCCTCCATGACTTTTCTCAACGCTGCCTCTGCATCGCCACGTTGAAATCGAAGCGATCGCCCGGGTGGATCGACACGGTTACCTGGGCCACTGCTCCCGAGCTCTCGACATATCTGCGAGTGATTTCGAGACACGGCGAACCGGCCTCGGCATGCAATTGGTCGGCGAGGCCCTCCGGCAGGGCGCATGCGCGAATACGCTGCTCCACACGATCCGTCAGCCGCCCGGTGCACCGCTCGACGATCTCGTTGATCAGACCGTCCGGACGCTCGAGGCGGTTCCCCACGACCGCGGCAACCTCGGGGTCGAGGTAGACGTCGGTGTGACACACCGGGAGGTCCTCCCCCCGCTCCCCGAGCCGCAACATGCGGATCCGGGCCCATGCCTCGCCGGCGTGGCCTCCGATCCGGTCGGCGAGGGCCTGATCGGCGACCACGTCGTCCCGGGACAGCACCAGCCGCCGGGTCTCGACGGAGTACTGCACCAGGTCGTTCATGTTCGTCACGGTGCGCGTGTATCCGGTGGTGGGTTGCACCGACTCCACCAGCGTCCCGATCCTGCGCCGCCGCGACACCATGCCCAGCCGCTCCAGGGAATCCAGCGCCGAGCGGATCGTGGCACGCGACACCGCGTAGCTGTCCGCGAGCCTCATCTCGGTCGGTAGTTTCGATCCGACCGGGTAGGACCCGTCCTCGATCCGCTGGGACAGCGACCGGGCCACCTCCTCATACCGGGCGGCCACGGTCGCCCCTCTCCGTTGTTCCGACAACACTCACGCAATACCTCGTTCCCGTCCCGCCCAATACGGCCCGCGCAACTCCCGCTTGAGGAGCTTGCCGCTGGGGTTGCGCGGTAGTTCCGGCACCACGTCGACCGACGTCGGACACTTGTAGTGCGCCAGATGTTCCCGGCAATAGTCGATCAGGTGGTCGGTGTCGAGGTCGTCACCGGCCTGCACCACGACGGCCTTGACGGTCTCGCCCCAGCGTTCGTGCGGCACGCCGATGACGGCGGCGTCGCGCACGCCGGGATGGGACATGAGCACGTTCTCCACCTCGACCGGATACACGTTCTCGCCGCCCGAGACGATCATGTCCTTGACCCGGTCGCAGAGGAACAGGTAGCCGTCCTCGTCGACGTAGCCCGCGTCACCGGTCCGAAACCAGCCGTCGGGGCGCAGCACCGCGGCCAGTTCGTCCGGCTGGTTGCGATACCCCGTCAAGAGCATCTCGCTGCGCGTCCAGACCTCACCGGTGGTCCGCGCCGGAGCGCGTTCCCCGGTCACGGGGTCGAAGACGCCCATCTCGACACCGGGCACCGGCCGGCCGGCCGAGGCCAGCCGCTCGCCGCCACGGCGATGGTCGCCGGCGTCGAGGACGGTGATCGGCCCACACGTCTCGCTCATGCCGTAGGCCTGCATCAGGTCGCAGTCGAAGATCTCCTGGGCCCGCGCTGCGACGGCCGGCGACATTGGTGACCCACCGTAGATCAGAGTGACCAGGTTCGGGTACGTCAATGTCCGGGCGTCCTCGTGCTGGACCAGCATCTGCACCACGGCCGGCACGGTGAGCGCATGATTGACCCGACCGCCGGCGAAGACACGCAGCACCAGTTCGGGACGGACGTCCAGAACATGGTGCGAGCCGGCACCCAGGCCCAGACAGTAGAAGATCCATCCCGTCCCGGAAATGTGGAAGTTCGGAGCCGGCACCATCACGACGTCGCCCGGATCGATCCGCCACGGCGGTTCGGAGGCGAGGTTGGCGGCAATGGCCCGGTTGGACAACTGCACCCCCTTCGGGCGGCCGGAGGTCCCCGAGGTGTAGATGACGATCGCGATGTCTTCCGGGTCCGGTTGTGCCGCTATCGGATCCGACGACCACGGCGCCAGCCACTCTTCGAAGTCCTGGGGCGGCGAACCCGGGACGAGGAGCCGGGTGCGGCCGTCCTCCGGCACCGGATGCCCCAGCAGCGGCATGAACTCCGCCTCGACGACGATCGCGTCCAGACCCGCGTCCGCGACGATGTCCTGCATCTCTCGATGGCTCAGGCGCCAATTGAGGGGCACCGCAAAGGCTCTCGTGAGCGACGCCGCGGCCAGCACCTCGCCCCACGTCACGGCGTTCTTACCGGCGAATCCGATACCGCGGCCTCGTAGTCCGGCCGGCGCCAGGGCCGCGAGGCCGGTCGCGAGTCGGCTACTGCGCCGGTACCAGTCGGCGAAAGTGCGCTCGTCCACACCCTCGACGGCGATACCCGGGAAGTCCGGGCGCTGCTGTGACCAGTGCTGAAGCATCCGCCCGATCGAACGGTAGTGGTTGTGCATGTTCCCTCACTCCTCTCGTTCCTGGCCGGGGCCCGTTCATACGAGGCCGGTCGCCAAACGTTCGCGCAGTTCGACCTTGCGCACCTTGCCCAGGGCGTTGCGCGGCAACTCCGCGATGAGCTCGATCGAGGACGGGCACTTGAAACCAGCCAGCCGCTCCCGGCAGTGGCGGGCGAGCTCACCATCGTCCGGGTCCGCACCCGGAGCGCAGACGACGAACGCCACCGGGGTCTCGCCCCACTTCGGATGCGGCCGCGCCACGACGGCAACGTCGGTCACGGCGGGATGGTCGAGCAGCACGCGCTCGATCTCGGCGGGATAGACGTTCTCGCCACCACTGATGATCATGTCCTTGGAGCGCCCGACGATATGGAGGAATCCGTCCTCGTCGTGCACCGCCACGTCACCCGTGCGGTACCAGCCCTCGTCGGTGAAGGCCGCCCGCGTCTCCTCCGGATTGCGCCAGTACTCGCGGATGATGTTCTCACTGCGGACCCACAGCTCGCCGGCTTCACCGTCCGGCTGCGGGGACCCGGCCGGGCCGACGATGCGCGCCTCCCAGCCCTGCGAGACGCGGCCCGCGGAACCGAGCCGGGGGCTGCCGGGTACGTGATCCTCCGGTCGCAGGACCGTCAGGAATCCCTGCAACTCGGTACTGCCGTAGATCTGCCGGAACCGTCGGCAGACCACTCGTAGCGATCGCTCCAGCAACTCGGAATCGATTGGTGCGGCGCCGTACTGCACCTCACGCAGGCTCGACAGGTCCTCGCCCCGGCGTGGTCCCTCCATCGCGTCCACAAGCATCTCGATGATGGTCGGGGCGGCGGTGAAGAACTCGATGCGGTCCCGCGCAATCGTGTCGATGACGCGGTCGAGTTCGACGCCGTCGTGGATGAAGAGCGTTCCCCCGGTGAGGAAGCACTGCATCGCCTGGGCGAAACCTGCGAGATGGAACAGCGGCATCATCACCAAGTGCCGGCTGCCGCGCTGCTGGTCGCCGATGTCGATCGCGAACCCGGCGAGCCCGCGGACGAGCGAACCATGGTCGAGCGGAATCACCTTGGGCAACCCGGTGGTGCCGCTGGTGTGCATGAGGAACGCCACCTGATCGCTGCGCAGCCGGTCGTACGGGTACGGCGCGGGCGGAGCGGCGACACTGCCGGCCGCGGTCCAGCCGTCACCGCCCGGCCCGGCCACCACGCGGACGAGATCGCGGCGATCACCGACCAGGTGCCGGCAAGCCTCGTCTGCGAAAATGCCGACCGGAGTGGTGATCTCGAGCAGCCGATCGATCTCGTGCGCGGTCATTCGCCAGTTCACCAGCAGTGGCACCGCGCCGAGCCGGATGAGACCGAGCGTCTGGACGAGGAACTCGGTGCCATTGTGGGCGAGCACCGCGACGACGTCCTCCGACCGGACTCCGAGCGCGTACCAGCTCGCGGCGGACTCCTCCACGCGGTCCCGAAACTGCCGGTAGGTCAGCCGGTCCTGATCGTCGCTCATCGCGAGGGCGTCCGGATCGGACGTAGCACGCCAGTCGAGAACGTGCAGCCACGTGTACATCAGACGGTCTCCTTCTCCTGCTTCGGTTCCGGCACCGGGCCCGGGTGCGGGGCGGGGGCGGCGCTGCGGACCGGCGATCCACCCGAGGACCCGGTCCAGCCCGCCGCGGGCAAACATGATGACGAGAATCAGCAAGCCGCAGTAGACGAAGACGCTCATCACGTTGGCGTCGATGCCACCCTGGCCCACCGGTACGAGAAACGGGATGTTGCCTGCGAACTGCCCGAGCAGCCGGGGCAGGGCCGTGACGAACACGGCACCGGCGATGGCGCCGCGCAGACTGCCGAGGCCACCGATGATGATGATCACCAGGTAGTCGGTCGAGAGCATGAACCCGAACGCCTGCGGGGTGATGAACTGGACGGTCACCGCGAGGAGGACGCCTGCGATGCCGGCGTAGACCGCAGCGACGAAGAACGCCCCGGCCTTGTACCGGCCCACGTCGACACCCATCGAGGAGGCCGCCACCTCGCTCTCGCGCACCATCGACAGCGCCAGCCCGGGCCGGGCCCGGACGATCCGGCGGGCCGCGATGTAGGTGACCACCACCAGGACGATGCCGAGGAGCCAGAGCTTCTCCACCGCCCCGAAGGGCACACCCAGCACCTGCCACGGCGCACTGTCACCGAAGTTGACTCCCAGGATCTCGAGCTCCGGCAC
>NZ_JPOC01000036.1 GCF_000738775.1 Prescottella defluvii | reverse complement strand
GGTGGGCGCCGGGACCTCACACCCGAGATCGTTCGGGCCGCGGGCTAGTACGATGGCCGGTCGGTGTCGTCGGTTGCGTGGAGGTCGGGGTGGCGAAGAAGCGCGGTCCGCGGTCGATCCCCGTCGTGGTCGTGGCCGGTTTCCTCGGATCGGGGAAGACGACGCTGCTCAACCATCTGCTCCGCAACAACGGCGGCACCCGGATCGGGGTCATCGTCAACGACTTCGGCTCGGTCAACATCGACTCGATGATGGTTGCAGGACAGGTCGATTCGATGATGGCGCTCAGCAACGGCTGCATGTGCTGCGCGGTGGACGTCAGCGACATGGACGCGATGCTCGACCGGCTCGCACACCGGACGTCGGAGATCGACGTCATCGTCGTCGAGGCCAGCGGACTCGCGGAGCCGCGCAACATGATTCGGCTGGTCCTCGGTAGCGAGAACCGGTACATCACGTACGGCGGCCTGGTGGTCCTCGTCGACGGCGCCGAGTACCAGAGCAACCGGGAGCGGCATCCGGAACTGGATCAGCACGTCGCGATCGCGGACCTGATCGTGCTGAACAAGACCGACCGCATCGACGGTGAGGACCACGACACCCTTCTCGGCGACGTGTGCCGGATCAATCCGCGTGCGGCGGTGGTCTCCACGGTGCAGGGTCGGGTGGATCCGGGCCTGCTGTTCGACCGGGCCCCGCGGCCCGAACCCAGGCCCGGTCAGCAACTGTCGTTCGACGACCTGATCTCCGCCGCGGACGATGCCACCGAATGCGGTGACTGCGGCGGCGACCACGACACCCACATCCACACGCTGTACGACAGCGTCACGTTCGCGTCCGAGTTGCCGCTGCACCCGCGGCGGCTCGTCCGCTTCCTGGAGACGCAACCGGCCGGCGTGTACCGGATCAAGGGGTACGTGTACTTCGGTGTCCGCGGGCATCAGCAGAAGTACCTCCTGCAGGTGGTGGGCGACCACATCGCGTTCCATCCGCAGCGGTGGAGCCCGGGCGAGGACCGGCGGACCGAACTGGTCGTGATCGGCACCGACCTGGATCCCGATTTGGTGAACACGGCGCTGGACGCGTGCACCGAAGCGGAGGCCGAGGCTCTCGACCCGGACACGATGATGGGCGTGCACCGCTACACCGTCGAGGTCCGCGGGGCCTGAGCGGATCCGCGCGAGCGGCTTTCCGGCGACGGCTACCGTGGGGCGGTGACCGAATCTCCTGTTTCCGTGTACGAAGCCATCCGCCGACGCCGCGACGTCCGCGCCGAGTTCAGCGGCGAGCTGATCCCCGACGAGACACTGCAGCGGGTGCTGGGCGCGGCGCACGCGGCACCGAGCGTCGGCAACACGCAGCCGTGGGACTTCGTCGTCGTCCGCAACCCCGACACCCTGGCGACGTTCGCCGACCATGTGGCCGACCGTCGACGTGCCTTCGCCGACTCGCTACCGGAGGATCGCCGGAAGACGTTCGACCCCATCAAGATCGAGGGGATCCGCGAAAGCGGCACCGGCATCGTCGTCACCTACGACCCGTCGCGTGGCGGCCAGAACATCCTGGGCCGGCACACCATCGACGACACCGGACTGTTCTCGGCGGTGCTGGCCATCCAGAACCTCTGGCTGGCTGCGGCCGCCGAGAACGTCGGCGTCGGGTGGGTGTCCTTCTACGAGGAGGAGTACCTCACCGAACTGCTGGACATCCCGGCCCCGGTCCGACCCATCGCGTGGCTGTGCGTCGGGAAGGTCGACCAGTTCCAGGAGGTGCCCGATCTGGAGCGGTTCGGCTGGCGGACGCGCCGGGCACTGGCCGACGCGATCCACTGGGAACGCTTCTAGTCGAAGGTCAGCCGCGGCGGCGGCGCGAGCCGCCGCCCTGCGAGGCCTGGCGGGTTCCGCCGCCCTGCGAGCCGGAGCCGGTGCCCGTCGCACCGGATCCGGTGCCGGTGCCCGGACGTCCACCCGACCGGCGGCGGCCACCACCGGCGCCCGCGGCGCCTTCCGGCCGCGGACCGCGGCTGTTGCGTCCCTGGCCGCCCTGGCCGCCACGACCCGGGCGCTGTCCCTGCTGGCGACGGGCGTCCCCGGCCGGCTTGTCGGTCTTGGGGGCCGGCTGCACGTGCGGTGCCGGCTCGCCGACGAGACGGATCACGTGCTCGGAGTCGGCGGTGACCTGGACCGGAGTGACCTTGATCGACGCCTTGCGCATCAGCGCCGAGAGGTCCTTGCGCTGATCGGGCAGCACGATGGTGACGACGTCACCGGCGCTGCCGGCGCGCGCGGTGCGGCCCGACCGGTGCAGGTACGCCTTGTGCTCGGCCGGCGGATCGACGTGCACCACGAGTTCGACCTCGTCGACGTGAACGCCGCGCGCCGCGACGTCGGTGGCGACCAGGACGCGCGCGGAGCCCTCCGAGAACGCGGCGAGGTTGCGGTCGCGTGCCGCCTGGGACAGGTTGCCGTGCAGGTCCACCGACGGGATCCCGGATTCGGTGAGCTGGCGCGCCAGCTTGCGGGCCTGATGCTTGGTGCGCATGAACAGGATGCGTCGACCCTGGCCCGACGCCAGCTTGTGGATCAGAGCCTTCTTGGCCTCGACGCCGGAGACGTCGTAGACGTGGTGGGTCATCGCCGCGACCGGCGAGTTCGCCTCGTCGACGGAGTGCAGGACCTCGTTCTGCAGGAACCGCTTGACCAGCTTGTCGACGCCGTTGTCGAGCGTGGCCGAGAACAGCAGTCGCTGGCCGCCGGCCGGCGTCGCCGCGAGGATGCGGGTCACGCCGGGCAGGAAGCCGAGGTCGGCCATGTGGTCGGCCTCGTCGAGGATCGTGATCTCGATGCCGTCGAGCTTGACGAAGCCCTGCTTCATCAGGTCCTCGAGGCGGCCCGGGCACGCGACGACGATGTCGACGCCGGCCTCGAGCGCCTTGACCTGACGGTGCTGCGAGACGCCACCGAAAATCGTGGTCACGCGCAGGCCGTGGGCGTCGGCGAGGGGTTCGAGGGTCGCGGTGATCTGCGTCGCGAGCTCGCGGGTCGGGGCGAGGACGAGGCCACGGGGCTTGCCCGGACGTCGCTTGCCGCCGGCGAGGCGGGCCGCGAGCGGGATGGAGAAGGCGAGGGTCTTGCCGCTGCCGGTCTTGCCGCGGCCGAGCACGTCCCGGCCGGCGAGCGTGTCGGGGAGGGTGTCGACCTGGATCGGGAACGGTGCGGTGATGCCGCCGTTCGTCAGGACGGTGACGAGCGGGGCGGGCACGCCCAGGGCCTCGAAGGAGGGGACGGCCGATTCGTCGGACGGGGTGGTGACGCTGGTGGACAAGTTCGTCGGTGCCTTTCGGGCATTCGTCATGCACGCCTACGGCCGGGAGGTCCCGGTGCACGGCCTGCACAAGGTGGCGACATTGCCGGGAGGCAAGATCGATCGCCGCAAGAAATGCTTGTGCTGGTGCACTCGTCTGCACTCGTTGGCGGGCATGGATGCCCGTTCTGGGCATTCGAGCACTCGCTCAAGTCCGGCGCGAAGTGAAAGCGTTCTACGACGCTGGGCGGCTCGCAAGCGGACGCCCAGTAGTGGCCACCATACCGGGTTCCGGTATCCGAGGCCGGACGGGTCGGCCCCCGGACCGGCCCGGCCACGTCACAACCCGACCCATTCGGACGGGCCGGACGTGAACTGCTGACGCTTCCAGATCGGCACCTCCGCCTTGATCCGCTCCACCAGGTCGGCGCACGCGGCGAACGCCTCGGCGCGGTGCGGTGCGGCCACCGCCGCGACCAGTGCCAGATCGCCGACGGTCAACTGCCCCACCCGATGTAGCGCGGCCACGGGCAGTCCGGTGCGCTCGGAGACCTGCTCGCAGCACTGCCGGAGGAACCGTTCGGCGTCCGGGTGCGCCTGGTACTCGAGGGCGGACACCGACCGGCCGTCGTCGTGGTCGCGCACGACGCCTGTGAAAACCACCACAGCACCGTGCTGCGGCCCGGCGACGGCGGCATCGACGACCGCGGGATCGAGGGGTTCGGCGCAGATGCGCGCGAGCACGTCACTCATCGTGGGCTCCGCCGCCCGCGACCTGCGCCAACAGGTGATCGAGGACCGGATCCAGCACCGCCAGCCCGTCCTTCACCCCGCCCGGCGAGCCCGGCAGGTTCACCACGACCGTGCGCCCGGCCAGTCCGGCGACGCCGCGACTGAGCGACGCGCGCGGGGTCGCCTCGGTGCCGCGCCGGCGCATGGCCTCCGCGAGGCCCGGCAGTTCCCGATCGAGGACGGCGAGCGTGGCCTCCGGTGTCGCGTCGGTGGGGGAGGCCCCGGTGCCGCCGGTCGTGATGACCAGCGCGGGGGAATCGGCGAGCGCGTCGGCCAGACCCGCCGCGACGTCGGCGTCCGCGTAGACCAGCGGGCCACGCACCGTGTGGCCGCGGGCCTCGAGCCAGTCGACGATCGCCGGGCCCGTGGTGTCGGGCCGGGTGCCCCGCGCGCCACCGGTGGACGCGACGAGGACGGTCGCCGAACCGGTCCGCACCCCGACGCTCGGGGATGCGCCGGCCGGTGTCGCGTCGTCGCGCCGCCAGCGCCCGCGCTTGCCGCCCTCCTTCGCCACCAACCGGACGCCGTCGAGCGTCGCCGCCGGGTCGACGGCCTTGACCATGTCGTGCAGGGTCAGACCCGCGACCGCGACCGCGGTGAGAGCCTCCATCTCGACCCCGGTGGGGCCCTTCGTCTTCGCGGTGGCCTCGATCGTGATCGAGGTGTCCGTGAAGCCGAACTCCACCTTCACCGACGACAGCGCCAACTGGTGGCACAGCGGGATCAGCTCGGAGGTCTTCTTCGCGCCGGAGATCCCGGCGATCCGCGCGGTCGACAGGACATCGGCCTTCGGCATGTCGTCGGCCCGCACCAGGGCGATCACCTCGGGGGTGGTCACGAGTTCGCCGGCCGCCACCGCGATCCGCGTGGTGTCCGCCTTCGCGCTCACGTCCACCATCCGGGCCCGGCCCTCGCCGTCCAGATGGCTCAGCTCGGTCATGTTCTGCTCGCTCACTACAGGGGCCACACCTTCACTCGATCGCCCGCCGCCAGGGACGTGACGGCGGCGGGAACGTCCATCAGTACATCGGCCCACGCGAAGGCGGCCACGAGATGCGATCCGGGACCCGACACCACCTCGACTCCGGTGTCGGTGCGCCGGCCGCGCAGGAATTGTCGCTTGCCGGCGATCGACGTCACGTCGTGGTCGAGCACGCGGTCCTCGGCGGGCACGGCGGGCAACCCGACCGCGCGGCGCAGCAGCGGTCGCAGGAACACCTCGAACGACACCATGGTGCTCACCGGGTTGCCGGGAAACGTCAGGACCGGGATCTCGTCGACCAGCGCCAGGCCCTGCGGACCGCCCGGCTGCATCGCGACCGGACCGAACCGCGCCCCCAGCGCGGTCAGGACGTCCTTGACCACCTCGTAGTCGCCCATCGACACCCCGCCGGACGTGATCACCAGTTCGGCGCGGGCCACGGCGCGGCGCAGCGCGGCGCGGAAGGCGTCGGGCTCGTCGCTGCTGCGGTCGACCACCGCGACCTCGGCGCCGTTGGCCCGTAGGCTCGCCGCGAGTGCGGCGCCGTTGGAGTCGTAGATCTGTCCGGGCGCGGGGCGGGTGCCGGCGTCCACCAGTTCCGCGCCGGTCGTGATCACCGCGACGCGGGGACGGGTCCGCACCGCCACCGCACCGAGCCCCACCGCGGCGAGCACCCCGAGATGTCGGGGCTCGAGCAGGGTTCCCGCCGTCAGCAGCAGCGTCCCGGTGCGCACGTCGCTGCCCCGCTCACGGACGTAGTCGCCCCGGCCACGGGTCCGCCGGACGATGACCTTGTCGTCGGCCACCTCGGTGTCCTCCACCGGCACAACGGCATCCGCGCCGTCGGGGATCACGGCCCCGGTCATGATCCGGACCGCGGTGCCGGGCACGTGCGGGGCCGGTTCGGCCGGACCGGCGGGCACCGTCGCGACGATCGGCAGGGTCGCGGGAACGGTCTGGACCGACGCGGCATCCACCGCGAATCCGTCCATCTGCGAATTGCGGAACAGCGGCAGGTCGACGGGGGAGGCGATGTCGTAGGACAGGACCCGGCCGAGGGCGTCGTCGAGCCGCACCGTCTCGGACGGCCGGGTCAGCAGCGGCGTGAGAAGCCGGTCCACCTCCGCCGCGTGCTCCTCGACGGATCTCGCCGTGCCGTGCCGATGCCCCGGGCGCTGTGCCATGAGAGCCAATCCTAGGCATCTTCGCCACACTCGGTCGGCGGTACAGCGGCATACTGGGGGCATGACGGCGGTACGAACGGGAACGGTGGTGGACGTCGGCATTCCTGCCGTGCGAACCGCACCCGCGACCACCGGGCGTCCCGACGTCCCCGAGTTGGTGGACGGCTTCGGGCGGATCGCGCGGGACCTGCGGGTCTCCATCACCGAGAAGTGCTCGCTGCGCTGCACGTACTGCATGCCGGCGGAGGGACTGCCGGCCGTCCCGGCCCGGCAGCTGCTCACCGCCGACGAGATCGTCCGGCTGGTCGCAGTCGCGGTGCACCGGCTGGGGGTGCGGGAGGTCCGGTTCACCGGTGGTGAACCGCTGATGCGGCGCGACCTCGAGACCATCGTCGCGGGCTGCGCGGAGGCGGTGCCCGGGATTCCGCTGTCGATGACGACCAACGCGGTGGGACTCGAGCACCGGGCCGACGCCCTCGCGCGCGCCGGGCTGACCCGGATCAACGTCTCGCTCGACACGGTCGACCGGGCGCACTTCGCCGAACTGACCCGGCGGGACCGGCTGGGCTCGGTGCTCGCCGGGATCCGCGCCGCGCAGGAGGCGGGGCTGGCGCCGCTGAAGATCAATGCGGTGTTGATGGCCGAAACCCTCGACGGGGCCGTCGATCTGCTGCAGTGGTGCCTCGATGCCGGGTGTGCGCTGCGGTTCATCGAACAGATGCCGCTCGACGCCGACCACGAATGGGCGCGGGAGAACATGGTGGACGCGCAGGCCCTCCTCACGGTCCTCGGATCGCGCTTCGACCTGCGGGAGGTGGGCCGCGAGGATCCGTCCGCGCCCGCCGAGGAATGGCTCGTGGACGGGGGACCGGCGACGGTCGGGATCATCGCCTCGGTGACCCGTTCGTTCTGCGAGGACTGCGACCGCACCCGGCTGACCGCGGAGGGTACCGTCCGGTCCTGCCTGTTCAGCGATCGTGAGGTGGACCTGCGTGACGCGTTGCGCTCCGGTGCCGGCGACGAGGAACTCGCGGAGCTGTGGCGCGCGGCGATGTGGGACAAGTGGGCCGGTCACGGCATCAACGCGGCGGGATTCGTTCCCCCGCAGCGCAGTATGGGAGCAATCGGTGGCTGACACATTCGGGGCGGTGCGCACGGTCGAGGTGCGGTACTTCGCGGCGGCGGCCGAGGC
Source organism: Prescottella defluvii (assembly GCF_000738775.1). Lineage (GTDB taxonomy): Bacteria > Actinomycetota > Actinomycetes > Mycobacteriales > Mycobacteriaceae > Prescottella > Prescottella defluvii. The sequence continues at coordinate 74,545 of NZ_JPOC01000036.1, read as the reverse complement.
GGCCGACCGCACGACCGAGACGTGGTCGGTGCCCGCGGACACGGATCTGGCGGACCTGACGGTGATGCTCGTGGACCGCTACGGCGCAGGAATGGAGAAGATCCTGGGTGTTGCCGCCTACCTGGTCGACTCCGAGCTCACCCGGGACCTGACGCAACCCGTCGGCGCGCAGGTCGACGTGCTGCCGCCGTTCGCGGGCGGCTGAACGCCGCTACTGCGCGGCCAGCCACCGATCGAACGTGACGGTCCCGAAGTGGTTGTCGGGAACAAGATTCGAGCCATTGCGCCAGAACGTGCCCATGCTGCCCGGCAGGGGGAGGGTCGTGACCCGGCCACGGGCGCCGGTGGCGGCCTTCCACGCGAGCGCCATCTCGCGCATCGTCAGGATCTCGGGTCCACCGACCGTCGTCGGGTCGTCGGACACCGCGGCGGTGCCGGCGGCGTCGACCAGCGCGCGGGCGACGTCCGTGGTGTCGATCGGCTGGAATCGGGTGCCGGTGAACGCCGGGATCAGCCCGACCTTGGATGCCGGTGCGCAGATCATCGGGACGAACTCGTGGAACTGCGTTGCGCGCACCACCTGCGTCGGCAGCGGTGCGTCTGCGTACAACCGCTCCTGCCGTGTCTTGGCCCGGTAGTACGCGAACGCCCCGCGATCGACGTTCACGATCGACAGCAGCACCGCGCGGGAGACACCAGCCTCACGTGCTGCCGCGAGCAGGTTCGCGGCCCCGGTCGTGAGGACCGCCCGGGTGCCGCGCGTCTTGCCGTCGGTCGTGTCGATCACGACGTCCACGCCGTCGAGGGCGGCCGCGAGGCCCTCGCCGGAGATCAGATCGGCGGTCGCGTGTTCGAGTCCGTTGCCCGCCGTCCCGCCGCGGCGACTGAGCACCCGCACCGGTTCGCCGCGGCGCAACAACTCGGCGACCACCGAACGCCCGGCGACCCCGGTGCCACCTGCCACCAGAAACCTGGTCATCGTTTCCCCCTCGCGACTCGTCAGTCCTCGCGCCACCACGTGTCGAGCGGCGTGACCGGAACGGTCCGCTTGTGGCGCGTGTTGCGGTACATCCGCTCGAGCTTCTCGGCCACCTCGTCGGTGACGTCCCGTCCCTCGAGGAAGTCGTCGATCTGGTGGTAGGTGACCCCGAGGGCCACCTCGTCCGGCAGCGACGGTCGGTCGTCCTCGAGATCCGCCGTCGGCACCTTCCGCCACGTCGACTCGGGGGCGCCGAGTTCGCGGAGCAACGCCGCGCCCTGACGCTTGGTCAGCCCGGTGAGCGGGGTGAGGTCGACGCCGCCGTCACCGAACTTCGTGTAGAACCCGGTGAGCGCCTCCGCGGCATGATCCGTGCCGACGACCAGGTAGCCGAGCTCGCCGGCGATCGCGTACTGGATCATCATGCGTTCGCGGGCTTTGATGTTGCCGCGCACGAAATCTCGCAGCAGTCCACCGTCGCCGAGCAGGCCCCGCATCGCCTGCGACGCCTCGGTGATCGTCGCGTCCGCGCCCGGCTTGACGTTGACGGTGAGCGAGCGGTCCGGGGCGATGAACTTCAGGGCGACCTGCGCGTCGTCCTCGTCGAACTGCGTCCCGTACGGCAGGCGGACGGTGATGAACTCGGCCGGCTCTCCCTCGGCGCGCAGTTCCTCGACCGCCAACTGGGTCAGCCGGCCGGCGAGCGTGCTGTCCTGGCCGCCGCTGATCCCGAGAACGAAGCCCGTCGCCGGCGTGGACCGCAGGTAGTCCTTGACGAACTGCACACGGTTGCGGATCTGGGCTGCGGGATCGATCGTCGGCTCGACGCCGAGTTCCTCGATGATCCGGGCGCGCGAAATTGCCATGGCAGAACTGTAGCGAGCGCGGGTCGGGTGTGCAGCACCGCGAACCGGCACGGCAGGATGTGATTCCGTGCGCCCACCGGCGCCGACGGAGAATGACTCGGGAGATCCTGATGAGCAGTACCGGCAGCGGCGGCATCCTCGTGGTGAGCGCCACGGCAGGCGAGGCCGCGCACGTGCCGGACGGCCTCGACGTCGTCGTCACGGGTATCGGCAAGGTGGCCGCCGCGGTCGCGGTCACCCGCGCCCTCGCGAACTACGACCGGGACCGGCTGCCGCTCGTGGTGAACATCGGCACCGCCGGTGCGCTGCACACCCGTCACAGCGGCCTGTACCTGCCGTCGGCGGTCCTCAACCACGACATCAGCAGCGAGGTGCTGCGCGCGCTCGGGCACCCGGTGCGCGACGTCGTCGATCTCGACGACGGTGACGGATCGGTCCTCGCGACGGGGGACTCGTTCATCTCCGACGCCGAGATCCGCGATGCCCTCGCCACCCGGGCCGACCTGGTCGACATGGAGGGGTTCGCCGTCGCGTTCGCGTGCGCGCAGCTCGGTGCGCGGTGCCGCCTGGTCAAACACGTCAGCGACCAGGCCGACGATTCGGCGATGGACTGGCCGACGCAGGTGGACGCCAGCGCGCGGGTGCTCGGCCAGTGGCTGCGTGAGACGCTCTGACGCCTGCCGCTAGTGTCCCTGCAGGCCCAGGCCGGTGCCGTCGGCACGCATCAGCGTCAGGGTGTTGCCGTCGATCGTGTAGGTGACCTCGCCGTCGAGGACGTGCTGCACGCTCTGCTCCACCTCGGTGACGTCCGCCGGGCACGCCATCTTGGTGCTGGCGAGCGGGCCGAACGTGACGGTGCCGTCACCGACCTGCGCGGGGCCGTTGAAGCGATTGCAGCCGGTGGTGCCCGTGGCCTGGCCGTTGTCGCCGATCGTCAATGTCGGCGCCGACGCCTCCAGGGCTGCCGACGTCATGACGGCCTGCGGGCTGATCAACGTGTCGACCACCCACGTCGTTCCGACGAGCGGGCGATCCGGATTCGCCGTCTTCTTGTCGGCCAGTGTGACGGTCGTTCCGGGCGACGTGAGCGTGAGGACGCCGTCGGTCAGTGCCCACGACGGCTGGGTGGCGAACAGGTCGGTCATCCACGTGTCGGCGCCCGCGAGTTCGTCGGGGCAGGCCATCATGGTGGTGGCGATCGCCCCGGTCTTCACGACGCCGCCGGACAGGTCGACGCCGCCCACGCCGCGGTTGCAGCCGGCGCTCATCGCGATGTTCCCCTTCTCTGGGAAAGCGACCTCGAGCGGGCCGCCGCCGGGGATCGCGGTGCCGGTGACTGCGGTCGACAGGAACGTGTGCCCCCACAGTGCGTCCTCGGGCGCCGCGGTGGCAGACGCCGTCGCATCGGAGGTCGTGGTTCCGGCGTCGGCGCCGTCGTCACTGTTTCCGCACGCGCTCAGCGTGGCGGCCGACAGGAGGGCGAGAACGACCAATGGCGTGCGCATGAGCACACCCTAGACGGCGAGTCCCGCCGAACGGGCGATCCTGTGGGCCAAGTCTTCCCAGGCGTCGGCGATTCGTCGCTCCGACAGTCCGAGGGTGCGGATCTGGTGCAGCACCAGGCTTGCCTCGAGCGGTGCCATCAGGGCGGTTCCGAGTAGTTCGACGTCCCCGTGGACCCCGGCGTCGGTGAGGAGCGTCACGATGTGCCGCAGGCTCACCGCGCGCGCCGGACTGGCGAACCGGAACTCCGGGGAGTCCTCGGCGGCCCGGAGGATGTCGCCCTGGACAGCGACCATGTCGAGTCGTGCTCGCCCGAACGCGACCAGGCGGACCACGGGATCGGCGCCCGGACCGAGGGGTGCGGGCCCGAACATGAAGGCATGCTGGAGTTCGCGCTCGGTGTGGTCGAGCAGCGCGTTCATGAGGCCGGAGCGACTGCCGAAGCGGCGGAAGACGGTGCCCTTGCCGACTCCGGCCGCGGCAGCGACGGCCTCCATCGTCACGGCGTCGACTCCGCGTTCGGCGACGAGTCGGGCGGCCGCGTCGAGCAGGAGCTTCCGATTGCGGGCAGCGTCACATCGCTCGGGGATCTCGGCATCCACCAGCGGAAGCAGCGGGCTGTTCACGTCAGGCATCGTAGCCCAGCGGGAACACAAGTGGACCACGGTCCGTTTAAGCTGCTATACCTGTTGTCGCGTCAACCACCGCATCACCGAAGGAATTCCCAGTCATGTCTCAGACTCGCGTTCTCACCCTCGTCGGCAGCCTCCGCGCCGGCTCCGTCAATCGTCAGGTCGCCGAGACCGCGGCCGCCGTCGCCCCCGAGGGTGTCGAGCTCTCCATCTACGAGGGGCTCGGCGAGCTCCCCTTCTACAACGAGGACGTCGACCTCCCCGGCGCCACCATCGCCGGCGTCGACGAACTGCGCGCCGCAGCCGCCGCAGCCGACGCCGTGCTGCTGGTCACCCCCGAGTACAACGGCACCGTCCCCGCCGTCCTGAAGAACGCCATCGACTGGCTCTCGCGTCCCTACGGCGCCGGCGCCGTCTCGAACAAGCCGGTCGCGGTGATCAGCGCCTCCCCGAGCCCCAACGCCGCCAAGTGGGCGCACGACGACGCCCGCAAGGCCCTCGGCATCGCCGGCGGCAAGGTCCTCGAGGCCGAACTGTCCATCGGCGGCACCATCCAGAAGTTCGGCGAGCTGCACCCGCGCGAGAACGCCGAGGTCGCCCAGCAGGTTGCCGGCGTCGTCGCCGCACTGGTCGATGCGTCCGCGGAACTTGCCAACGCCTGATATCCCGTTTGACAGCTGAAGGGTCCCTTCATGCGCTCCGAGCGTATGAAGGGACCCTTCAGCTGTGTGGGGGTGGGCTCAGGGCGGGGCCGCCAGAGGCCTCCTCGGCCGCGCTGCGGCGGTGCCGAACCGAGGCTCAGTTACTTGTCAGTTACGCCCGGCAGTGGGAGCTGTCCGGTGTGCCGGCGAGACCGTTCGTCCGGGTTCGGGGGCCGGCATCCGTGCCGGTGTTCGTGGCGTCGGTGCGGGTGTCGCCGACGCAAGGTCGCGAGTGTGCTCGCGGACACGTTTCCGGGGGTCCTGTGACGGTCTCCCGACGTGCGTCGGCGTGTCTTCGGCGTGTCGCGCCGAGGGGTTGCTCGAAGCGGTGGGTGGGTGGCTGGAATCGGCGGTGCAAGCGTGATCCGCGACACGCCGGGGGAGCCTCCTGGGGTGGGGAAACGTGCGAATACCAAGCGTGTCACTCACAAGATCTCGGGTTGTGGGTTTCTGTCGGCCACAAGGTGTAGTGTCTACACAGCCGAGGGGCACAACGGGAACGAACCGGATCCCGGGTTGGAAAACTGGCCCTTTTCCTCGGCATGCAGAGCACACATCCGTAGCTCGCCAGGCCGTGGAAAGAGGGACCATCATGAGCATCACCGTCTACACAAAGCCCGCCTGCGTTCAGTGCAATGCCACCTACCGTGCCCTCGACAAGGCCGGTCTCGAATACGACATCGTCGACATCTCCGAGAGCCCCGAGGCACGCGACTACGTGATGGCCCTCGGGTACCTCCAGGCCCCCGTCGTGGTGGCCGGTGACGACCACTGGTCGGGCTTCCGCCCCGATCGCATCAAGGCCCTCACCGCAAACGCTGCTTGAAGCGTCGCGGGAGCGGTCGAATCCCAGCTCGAGTAAGAGGGTGAACACCGATGCCATCGCTGGTGTATTTCTCCAGCGCGTCGGAGAACACACACCGATTCGTCCAGCGACTCGGTGTCCCCGCCGCACGCATCCCGCTCCATGACCGCGAAGGCGCGTTCGAAGTCGACGAGCCCTACGTCCTGATCCTCCCCACCTACGGGGGTGGCACGACGGCGACGGGTCGAGACACGAGCTACGTGCCCAAGCAGGTCATCCGATTCTTGAACAACAAGCACAATCGCTCGCTCATCCGCGGGGTGATTGCTGCCGGCAACACGAACTTCGGCGAGTCGTACTGCTACGCCGGGAACGTGGTTGCCCAGAAGTGTCAGGTTCCATACCTGTACCGCTTCGAACTCATGGGAACACCAGAGGACGTCGTCGCCGTGCGCGAGGGCCTCGAACAATTCATGGAGAGTGAACAGTGGCACCGACAATCACAGATTCAGCCCCGGCTGGGAGTGTAGAGCGCGCTGCGGCACGACCCGACGCGTCGGCGGGCGAGATGGACTACCACGCGCTCAACGCGATGCTGAACCTGTACGGACCGAACGGGGAGATCCAGTTCGAGAAGGACCGTGAGGCGGCCAACCAGTACTTCCTTCAGCACGTCAACCAGAACACGGTCTTCTTCCACAACCTGGACGAGAAGCTCGACTACCTGGTGAAGGAGAACTACTACGAGCCCGAGGTGCTCGACCAGTACTCCCGTGAGTTCGTGAAGTCGCTGATCGACCGCGCGTACGCGAAGAAGTTCCGCTTCCCGACGTTCCTCGGTGCGTTCAAGTACTACACCTCGTACACCCTCAAGACGTTCGACGGTAAGCGCTACCTCGAACGTTTCGAGGACCGCGTCTGCATGGTCGCCCTCACTCTCGCGGCCGGTGACGAGACCCTCGCGACCGAGTTGGTCGACGAGATCATCGCCGGACGTTTCCAGCCGGCCACCCCCACGTTCCTCAACTCGGGCAAGAAGCAGCGCGGCGAGCCCGTGTCGTGCTTCCTGCTGCGCATCGAGGACAACATGGAGTCGATCGGTCGTTCGATCAACTCGGCCCTGCAGCTGTCCAAGCGTGGCGGCGGAGTTGCGTTGCTGCTCAGCAATGTTCGTGAGCACGGTGCCCCGATCAAGAAGATCGAGAACCAGAGCTCCGGCGTCATCCCGATCATGAAGCTGCTCGAGGACTCGTTCTCGTACGCCAACCAGCTCGGTGCGCGCCAGGGCGCCGGCGCGGTGTACCTGCACGCGCACCACCCGGACATCTACCGGTTCCTCGACACCAAGCGCGAGAACGCGGACGAGAAGATCCGCATCAAGACGCTGTCGCTGGGCGTCGTGATCCCGGACATCACGTTCGAGCTCGCCAAGAACAACGAGGACATGTACCTGTTCTCGCCGTACGACGTCGAGCGCATCTACGGTGTGCCGTTCGCGGACGTCAACGTCAGCGAGAAGTACCACGAGATGGTCGACGACAAGCGGATCCGCAAGTCGAAGATCAAGGCACGCGAGTTCTTCCAGACCCTCGCCGAGCTGCAGTTCGAGTCGGGCTACCCGTACATCATGTTCGAGGACACGGTGAACCGGGCGAACCCGATCGAGGGCAAGATCACGCACTCGAACCTGTGCTCGGAGATCCTGCAGGTCTCGACGCCGTCGACGTTCAACGACGACCTGTCCTACAGCCATGTCGGCAAGGACATCTCGTGCAACCTCGGCTCGCTGAACATCGCGCTGACGATGGACTCGCCGGACTTCGCGAAGACCATCGAGACCTCGATCCGTGCGCTCACCGCCGTCTCGGACCAGACGCACATCTACTCGGTGCCGTCGATCGAGCAGGGCAACAACGACTCTCACGCGATCGGCCTGGGGCAGATGAACCTGCACGGCTACCTCGCGCGTGAGCGGATCCACTACGGCTCCGACGAGGGCATCGACTTCACGAACATCTACTTCTACACGGTCGTGTTCCACGCGGTCCGCGCGTCGAACGAGATCGCGAAGGAGCGCGGCACCCACTTCAAGGGCTTCCCGCAGTCCAAGTACGCCTCGGGCGAGTACTTCGACAAGTACACCGACCGGGTGTGGGAGCCGGCGACGGAGCGGGTGCGTCAGCTGTTCGCCGATGCCGGCGTGGACATCCCGACGCAGGACGACTGGCGTGAGCTCAAGGCGTCGGTGCAGAAGTACGGCATCTACAACCAGAACCTGCAGGCCGTGCCGCCCACCGGTTCGATCTCGTACATCAACAACTCCACCAGCTCGATCCACCCGGTGGCTGCGAAGATCGAGATCCGCAAGGAAGGCAAGATCGGCCGCGTCTACTACCCGGCGCCGTACCTGACGAACGACAACCTGGAGTACTACCAGGACGCGTACGAGATCGGGTACGAGAAGATCATCGACACCTACGCCGCCGCCACCCAGCACGTCGACCAGGGCCTGTCGCTGACGCTGTTCTTCAAGGACACCGCCACCACCCGCGACGTCAACCGCGCGCAGATCTACGCGTGGCGCAAGGGCATCAAGACGCTGTACTACATCCGTCTGCGGCAGATGGCGCTCGAGGGCACCGAGGTCGAGGGTTGCGTCTCGTGCATGTTGTGATCGTCAGTTCCGAAGCCTCGCAAAGAAACTCGAACAGGGAAGAACGATGACCTCTGCTCCTCACGTGCACTCGCCGGCCGACGGCACCCGCGTCAAGCTGATCGACCGCGTCTCGGCGATCAACTGGAACCGCGTGCCCGACGAAACGGACTCGGTGGTGTGGGACCGCCTCACCGGTAATTTCTGGCTGCCGGAGAAGGTGCCGGTGTCCAACGACATCCAGTCGTGGGCCACCCTCACGCCGGGCGAGCAGCAGCTCACGATGCGGGTGTTCACCGGTCTGACCCTGCTGGACACGATCCAGGGCACGGTCGGCGCGGTGAGCCTCATCCCGGATGCGATCACCCCGCACGAGGAGGCGGTCCTCACCAACATCGCGTTCATGGAGTCCGTGCACGCGAAGAGCTACTCGCAGATCTTCTCGACGCTGTGCAACACCCGGGAGATCGACGACGCGTTCCGCTGGTCGGAGGAGAACCCGAACCTGCAGCGCAAGGCGCAGATCATCCTCGACTACTACAAGGGTGAGGACCCGCTCAAGCGCAAGGTCGCCTCGACGCTGCTCGAGTCGTTCCTGTTCTACTCGGGCTTCTACCTGCCGATGTACTGGTCGTCGCGGGCCAAGCTCACCAACACCGCCGACATGATCCGCCTGATCATCCGCGACGAGGCGGTGCACGGCTACTACATCGGCTACAAGTACCAGCGCGGACTCGAGCAGGTCACCGAGGCCGAGCGCGAGGAGCTCAAGAACTACACGTTCGAGCTGCTGTTCGAGCTGTACGACAACGAGGTCGAGTACACGCAGGATCTGTACGACGAGGTCGGGCTCACCGAGGACGTCAAGAAGTTCCTGCGCTACAACGCCAACAAGGCGCTGATGAACCTCGGCTACGAGGGCATGTTCCCGAAGGACGAGACGGACGTGAACCCGGCGATCCTGTCGGCACTCTCGCCCAACGCGGACGAGAACCACGACTTCTTCTCGGGTTCGGGGTCGAGCTACGTCATCGGCAAGGCCGTCAACACCGAGGACGACGACTGGGACTTCTAGCCCCACACTGCACCACTTCGGCCGAATGTCACATCGGTTCAGTCCACCTGAACCGATGCGGCATTCGGCCGTCGGCGTTTTCGGGAGGGACGGTGGGTGCCGACCGGAAGTCGCTGGTGTGGGCAAGGAGTCGCCGGGGCCGTTGTCGTGGGCGTGGGCCGCGCTTACTGTCGAGGGGTAGGACCGAGCCGATGACACCCGACAACGATCGAGGAGACGGCAATGAGTGGTCGAGTAGTGCATTTCGAGGTCCCGTTCGACGACGGTGACCGGGCGCGCAGCTTCTACCGTGAGGCGTTCGAGTGGAATCTCACCGAGATGCCCGAGATGGAGTACACCGGGGTACGGACCGGACCCACTGCGGAGTCCGGGATGCCGGCCGAGCCCGGGTACATCGGGGGCGGCATGTTCGAGCGGGCCGAGCAGGATCCGAAGGGTCCGGTGATCACGATCGACGTCCCGGACATCGATGCCGCGCTCGCGAAGATCGAGTCGCTCGGCGGCGCGACGGTCGCGGCCAAGCAGCCTGTCGGTGAGATGGGCTTCGCCGCCTACTTCCGTGACACCGAGGGCAATGTCATGGGGTTGTGGGAGACGGCGCAGGGCTGAGTCTTCAGTCGCGGGCGAACCATGTCGGTTCGTCCCGCAGCGCGGCCGCGATGCGCTGCTTCGACGACGCGGTCATGTCGGCGGGCAGGGCGTCGGGGGAGAACCACCGCACGTCGAGGTTCTCGTCGTCGGCGACGTGGGCCTCCCCGGACACGACTCGCGCGACGAAGCACACGTCGAGGTAGCTGGCGATGTCTCCGTTGGGGTAGGTGACGGGGCCCGCGGCGCCGATGCTCACGACCCGCAGCAGTTGCGCCTCGAGCCCGGTCTCCTCGCGGACCTCCCGCAGCACCGCCGGGCCGGGTTCCTCGCCGGGTTCGAGGATCCCGGAGACGACCGCCCACAGGCCGTTGTCGGCACGCTGCGTGAGAAGGAGTCGGCCGTCGTCGTCGAACAGGACGACGCTGACCCCGGGCAGCCACAGCGGGGCGTGTCCGACGTGTTCGCGCAGGGCCGCGACGAAGGCAGGGACCGGCATCAGAACCGGAACGAGACCGGCGAGGCGACCTGACCGGAGTACGGCAGCAGGACCGTCGGCCGCAGCGGCACGGCGAACCGCGCCGGAACGTCGGTTCCGGCGCGGGAAGCCGGCTGTGCGGCAGTGTCGAGCTGCGCGAAGCGGATCCGGCTCATCGCGTCGGTGCCGACCATGTCGCCGTCGGACGTCTCGGCGGACAGGAAGGTGCCCTCCGGGGTGAACTCGATCCACGGGTTCGCCAGCGCGATCTCGGCGAGGTGGAACCGGGTGAAGGACACGACGGTGCCGCGGTACTTCGCGACGCCGTAGCCGGTCGTGGGATCGATGTCGGCGGAGGCGGATTCGAACGTCATGCGCCCGTCGGGTCGTACGCTCGCGCCATCGGTGCCGGAGACCGAGCCCTGCAACGTGGTCTTGACCAGATCGGTGTAGCCAGGCGCGAATCCCCACACCAGATCCTGTGCCGGCGGTACCGGGGCGTTGGGGCCGGGGGAGGGGTCGAAGCGGACCGGGACGCTCAATTCCTCCGCCGGATTCACGGCGTCGGCGGCGGCGTACGTGTAGATGCCGTACACCGCGCCCTCCGGAACGGTCGCGGGCTTCTTCACAGTGAGGGTCGCGGTGAAGGAACCGTTGTCGGCGAGCGGTACCCACTGCTGCCGGATGGTGCGCCGGAAGTCGAAGGGGGCGTCGGGGACCCGGTTCAGTGCGTCCTCGGACATCACCCAGGCGGTCGCCGATCGCTGCTGCCCGACGCGGGACTCGGCCGGTGCGGCCTGGGACGGGCGCCAGTGCTCGGCGAACGCGCCGAACGCCACGAACGTGCCGTGCGGAACACCGGGCGGCACCGGCAGGGGGAGTCCGCCGGTGTTGGCATGCGGATCGAACCCTGCGCCGCGCACCACGATCCGGTCGCCCTCGTGCACCGGTGTGTCTCCCAGCGGGGTGACACCGTCGGCCGCGTACACCGCGATCGAGGGACCGGAGGCGGGGACGGTCGGTACCGCTGCGGATGCGGTGGCCGGGGCGATGCATGCGAGCATCGCTGCCGTCACCGCCGCGAAACCGCGTACGAGACTTCTCGTCCTAACTGACGTATCCATTCAATGAACTCCTCAGATCGGTGAGCACTGCGCGCGCGGCGACGAGTCCGTTGCCGTCGTTCCAGATCGCGTCGTCGACGGCGAAGACGCGCTTGTCGGTCACGGCCCCGAGTTCGTACCAGTCGTCGGATTCCATGACCGTCGTTCCGTGTTCGAGCCCGTCGGGGCCGTCGAAGCTGACGTAGATCAGATCGCCTTCCGCGTCTCCGAGTTCCCCGAGGCCGTCGATGTCCTTCGAGGCCACGTCGAGGCGTTGGGACGGCGGGCGCTGGACACCGGCGTCGGCGAGGACCTGCCCGGAGAAGCTGCCCGGTCCCTGGATCGCCGCAGAATCCCCGCCGAACCGGATCACCGACGCCTGCGTCCGGCGGGCGTCGATCTCGGTTCCGATCCGGGCTGCGTCCGCGGTGTAGGCGTCGAGGGCCTGTTGCGCGGCGGCGCCACGTCCCATCGCCCGGCCCGAGGCGAGGACGCGCTCCTTCCACTGCACCGGGTCGCCGCCGACGAACACGGTGGGTGCCACCGCCCGCAGGCGGTCGGCGAGTGCCGGATCGGCCGGCTCGGAGCCCAGGATCAGATCCGGGGTGGCCGCCGCGATCAGGTCGACGTCGGGCGCCGAGGCGGACCCGACGCTCGGCAGCGCGGAGATCCCGGCCCCGAGGTACGCCGGCTGCGGGGTTCCGTCGGCGGACGTCGCGGCGCCGACGACGCGCTGCCACATTCCCAGTGCACACGCTGAATCCAATGCGGCGCTGTCGAGGACGACGATGCGCAGCGGATCCGGTGCGCCCGGTTCCGCCGGCGTGGGCGCGGCGCAGGCGGCGTGGGTGTCGCGCTCGACGCTCACGACACCCGCGCCGGCGATCTTCGTCGTGGTCCGCACGATCGTGCTCGCGTCGTCCTCGGTCGCGCCGCTGCATCCGGTGAGTCCCGCGAGGACCGTCGACGCCGCGATCACGGCGACGGCAGTGCGACGGACGGTGCGGACGGGCTGGGAACTGGACAATGCGGCGGCTTCCTGTTCGGCGAGCTCGGTGGGGGCGGGACGACTCAGGTTAGCTGTTGTGCGGGTCGACCCCGAAGGCCTGCGCGAGGTCGTCGAGGATCTTGTGCGCCCCCTGGATGCTGACCGGAGTCATCCACATCGCGTCGTCGACCTCCACGATGCGGCCCTTCAGCGTTCCCCACAGCGGGTTCTGCAGGAAGGCCTCCGCGGCCTTGGCGGACTTGCCCTCGGGGTCCTCGTACGTCGAGACGAAGATGACGTCGGCATCGGCCTCGTTGATCAGTTCGGGGCTGATCGAGTTCATGATGCTGCCGGCGTCCGCGGGATCCGCCTGCTGGCTGGCGGGGCGGGCGAGTCCGGCGTCCGCGAGGACGATGCCACTGAACGATGTCGTCCGGTACAGGCGGGCGGTCGGCTCGCCGGCGAAGCGCACGACGGTCACCTTCGGGTTGTTCGCCTTGGTGTTGATCTCGTCGCCGATCGCCTTGGCACGTTCCTCGTAGTCGCCGATCTTCTGCTCGGCCAGGTCCTCCTTGCCGAGTGCCTTCGCGACCAGTCGGATGTTGTCCTTCCACGTCGGCCCGGTCGACTGGGAGAACACCGTCGGTGCCAGCGCCGAGAGCGCCTCGTAGTTCTTTCCGTCGCGTACCTCGGCCGAGAGGATCAGGTCGGGCTCCAGTTGGGCGACCTTCTCGAGGCTCGCAGCCTGGACCTTGCCGACCGAGACGGCTTCGGCGGCGTGCTTCTCGCGTGCCGCGCCGAGGTAGTCGGGCAGGCCCTGCTCGCGGTAGTCGACGAAGCCGACGAGCGGCGACTCGAGCAGCAGGACGGCGTCGGCGTAGCTGTTGTCGAGGGTGACGATCCGCTGCGGCCGGGATTCGATTTCGGTTGTGCCCCGGAAGTGCTGGACGGTCCGCGGGAACTCGTCGGTGGCGGCCGCCGTTGTATCGGCATCGCTGTCGGTGGACGAGCAACCGGTGAGGGCGAGGCTGACGGCCACGCCGACGGCGGCCAGGGACGTGAGGGTGCGGCGTCGGGTCTGTGTGTGCACTGGTGGAGACTCCAAGATAAGGCGGTAAGGTAAGGGAAACCTTAGCAATCCGGAAGGTGGACCGCCGGGCGGTCGGCGTCGAAGGTGCGGCGCTCGGTCGCGGTCGACCCGTGTCGACACGCCGTGACGTGCCCGGCGGATAGTCCGGTCGGGGACTAAAGTCCTGCTCGCGGCCTTGCGGGCGGAGGGAAGTAGGACCCGAGTACGACAGGGAGTAGGACCCGGTCCCAGGGCGCCGAAGGCACCGTCTACGATTCGATGAGCGCAAGCCAGCGAACGCCCATCTCGCCAGCCCGGGATCGGCGATCAGTGCGGAGCCTGCGGAGCGATCAAGGGCACATTCAGGAGGATTAGTGACTGCCGTAGCGCCCCAGCCAGTCCCAGAGATAGCAGCGAGGCCTTACCCGCCACGGCAGGGACCCAAGGGCTCGTTCATTTACAAGATGATCACGACCACCGATCCCAAGGTGCTCGGGATCATGTACCTGGTGACGTCGTTCGCGTTCTTCCTCATCGGTGGCCTGATGGCCCTGCTGATGCGAACCGAACTTGCTGTTCCCGGCCTGCAGTTCCTGTCGAACGAGCAGTTCAACCAGCTGTTCACCATGCACGGCACGATCATGCTGCTGCTGTACGCGACCCCGGTCGTGTTCGGTTTCGCGAACTACATGGTCCCGCTGCAGATCGGCGCGCCGGACGTGGCGTTCCCGCGTCTGAACTCGTTCAGCTACTGGCTGTACCTCTTCGGCGCTCTCATCACCACCGCCGGCTTCATCACGCCGGGTGGCGCGGCCGACTTCGGTTGGACCGCCTACACCCCGCTGACGAGCGAACTGCACTCGCCCGGCCTCGGTGCTGACCTGTGGATCCTGGGCCTGGCCCTGGGTGGTCTGGGCACGATCCTCGGCGCGGTCAACATGATCACCACGGTGGTCTGCCTGCGTGCCCCGGGCATGACGATGTTCCGGATGCCGATCTTCACGTGGAACATCTTCATCACCAGCATCCTGATCCTGGTGGCGTTCCCGATCCTCACTGCGGCACTGATGGGCCTGTTCGCCGATCGTGTCCTCGGCGCGAACGTGTACGACCCCGGGACCGGTGGTGTCCTGTTGTGGCAGCACCTGTTCTGGTTCTTCGGGCACCCCGAGGTGTACATCGTCGCGTTGCCGTTCTTCGGGATCGTCTCGGAGATCTTCCCGGTGTTCTCGCGTAAACCGATCTTCGGTTACACCGGACTGGTGTACGCGACCATCGCGATCTCGGCACTCTCGATCGCGGTGTGGGCGCACCACATGTATGCCACGGGCGCCGTGCTGCTGCCGTTCTTCTCCTTCATGACGTTCCTCATTGCGGTCCCGACCGGTGTGAAGTTCTTCAACTGGATCGGAACGATGTGGAAGGGACAGTTGACGTTCGAGTCGCCGATGCTGTTCTCGGTCGGCTTCCTCGTGACCTTCCTCTTCGGTGGTCTGTCGGGCGTCCTGCTCGCGAGCCCGCCGATCGACTTCCACGTCACGGACTCGTACTTCGTCGTCGCGCACTTCCACTACGTGCTGTTCGGCACCATCGTGTTCGCCACCTACGCCGGCATCTACTTCTGGTTCCCGAAGATGACGGGCCGGTTGCTCGACGAACGGCTGGGCCGGTGGCATTTCTGGCTGACGTTCATCGGGTTCCACTCCACGTTCCTCGTGCAGCACTGGCTCGGCGCCGAGGGCATGCCGCGCCGGTACGCCGACTACCTGCCGTCCGACGGCTTCACGGCGCTGAACACGATCTCCACGATCGGCTCGTTCATCCTCGGCGCCTCGACGCTGCCGTTCCTGTGGAACGTCTTCAAGAGCTACCGCTACGGCGAGGTCGTCAAGGTCGACGACCCGTGGGGCTACGGCAACTCGCTCGAGTGGGCCACCAGTTGCCCGCCGCCGCGGCACAACTTCACCGAGCTGCCCCGGATCCGTTCGGAGCGTCCGGCGTTCGAGCTGCACTACCCGCACATGGTCGATCGCCTGCGCGAAGAGGCGCACGTCGGACTCACCGGCGCGAAGCACTCGACCGCGGTCCTGGAGGACACCAAGTCCTAGCGGACCGGAAGGTCCCTGCTCTACCGGAAGGCCCCGCCCGATCCCCGATGACGAGGGAGCTGGCGGGGCCTTTCCCGTGCCGTCCCCCCGACTTGGCAGAATGGGGGCCGGATTTCCTTTAGTACGTAGTTCGAGCCCAAACGAACGGAGTTCTCGGTGGGTGCGTCAGACGCCACTGTTCTGGTGACGGTCACAGGTCCGGACAGGCCCGGCGTCACGTCGGTGCTCTTCGGGGCTCTGTCCCGCCACGATGTGAGCCTGCTCGACGTCGAGCAGGTGGTGATCCGCGGTCGCCTCACGCTCGGCGTGCTGGTCCTGTGTCCCACCGATCCGGAGGCTCTCCAGGAGGAGCTCGAGGAAGCGATGGACACCGTCGGCATGAACGTCGACGTCGAGATCGGCGCCGACTCGGCCGGCCGTCAGGTGTCCACTCACGCGGTCGTCGTGCTCGGCAGCCCGGTCAGCGCGCGAGCGTTCCGGTCGCTGTCGCGTGAACTGGCGCGACAGGGCGCCAACATCGACTCCATCCGTGGGGTCGCCGACTACCCGGTCACCGGTCTCGAACTGATGGTCACCGCGTCGGGCACCGGTGCCGAGGCGGACGCGCAGCTGCGGGCCGGTCTGGCCGAGGTCGCGGCCGGCGAGAACGTCGACGTGGCCGTCGAGCGGGGCGGTCTCGCGCGGCGCGCCAAGCGGCTCATCGTGTTCGACGTCGACTCCACGCTCGTGCAGGGTGAGGTCATCGAGATGCTCGCGGCCCGTGCCGGTGTCGAGGACGAGGTCCGCGCCGTCACCGAGGCGGCGATGCGCGGCGAGATCGACTTCACCGAATCCCTGCACCAGCGCGTCGCGACCCTCGCCGGGCTGGACGCGTCGGTCATCGACGACGTCGCCGCCGACCTACAGCTCACCCCCGGCGCGCGCACCACGATCCGGACCCTGCGCCGCCTCGGCTACCACTGCGGTGTGGTGTCCGGTGGTTTCCGTCAGGTGATCGAGGGTCTCGCGCACGAGCTCGAACTCGACTTCGTCCAGGCCAACACCCTCGAGATCGTCGACGGCAAGCTGACCGGCCGCGTGATCGGCGACATCGTGGACCGGGCCGCGAAGGCGGTGGCGCTGCGCAAGTTCGCCGCCGAGGTCGGGGTGCCGATGGAGCAGACCGTCGCGGTCGGTGACGGCGCCAACGACATCGACATGCTCACCGCAGCCGGACTCGGTGTCGCATTCAACGCCAAGCCGGCGTTGCGTGAGGTCGCGGACACCGCGCTGTCGCATCCGTTCCTCGATGCGGTGCTGTTCGTGCTCGGCGTGACCCGCGACGAGGTCGAGGCCGCCGACGCGGTGGACGGTGTCGTGCGGCGCGTGCCGATCGCATGACCCCGTCCGCGGACGGCCACGTGACACAGCCGGGGGACGGTTTCGCGGCACGCCATGCAGCGTTGGCGGCGGGATACGGCAGTCGCCCGGATCCCGATGATCCGGCGCGGGTGCTGGCGATGCCGATCGTGTTGCACATCCCGAAGGCCGAGCCGCCCGCACGGAGCGCGCTGCTCGCCGCGGCGGCGTCCGCGACCGTGGCGCTGTGCCTCGACGAGCGTGTCGGGCCGGACGCCGACGGTGAGCCGGGGCCGTGGCAGCATGCGCTGCGGGAGTGGACCGATGCACGCATCCGCAAGGTGGCGCGTCGCGCCCGCGGGGCCCAGTGGCTCGCGGCGCAGGAGGTCGACGGGGTGACCGCCGACGTCGACGGTGCACAGGCCCGCGCGCTCGTTCCGGGGCGGGTGGGCGATCTCGATCCACGGATCAAGAAGCTGCAGATCGGTGGCACCGACCTCGAACACGACGAGCCGGGGCCGGTCGATCCGGCACTGCCGACGCTGTGGATCAACGCATCCCTCGAGATGACGGTCGGGAAGGCTGCCGCCCAGGTGGGGCACGCAGCGATGATCCTGGCGGGGGCGATGCCCGTCGACCGCGTGCGGCAGTGGGCGGCTGGGGGATTCCGTTGTGCAGTCCGGGATGCCGACCCGCGCGTATGGGCCGCGCTGTGTGACGAAGTTCGCCGCGGCACCGCGGTGGCGGTGCGGGACGCGGGTTTCACCGAGGTGGCACCCGGTTCGATGACGGTGATCGCGCCGATTCCCTGATCCGCGGTGCGACACGCAGGTCCGGTCCAGTCGGCGGCGCCGCAACCGAGTACGGGAAGATGGTCGCTGTGTCGGAACCAGATCCTGATCTCCTCATCGATTTCGAAGACGTCCTGATTCGCCGCGGCGGAGCGACCCTCGTCGGCCCGGTCTCCTGGAAGGTGGAGCTGGACGAGAAGTGGGTCGTGCTCGGCCCCAACGGCGCCGGTAAGACGTCGCTGCTGCGCCTGGCCGCCGCCGAGGTCCATCCGACCTCCGGCGTGGCCCGGTTGTTCGGAGAGACGTTCGGCAAGGTCGACATCACCGAACTGCGCCCGCGGATCGGTCTGTCGTCGTCGGCGCTCGCGCATCGGGTCCCGGCCGACGAGATCGTCAGCGACCTGGTGGTGTCCGCCGGCTACTCGGTGCTCGGCCGGTGGCGTGAGCGCTACGAGGACATGGACACCGAGCGGGCCGTCGAGATGCTCGAGAGCCTGGGCGCCGAGCACCTCGCGAACCGTACCTACGGGACGTTGTCCGAGGGTGAACGCAAGCGGGTGCTCATCGCGCGTGCTCTCATGACCGACCCGGAACTGCTGCTCCTCGACGAGCCCGCCGCGGGCCTCGACCTCGGTGGCCGTGAGGAACTCGTCGCGCGTCTCGGCGACCTGGCTGCGGACCCGGACTCGCCGGCGACGGTCCTCATCACCCACCACGTCGAGGAGATCCCGCCGGGATTCACGCACGCGATGCTGCTCTCGGAGGGCCGCGTGGTCTCGCAGGGACTGCTCGACGACGTCATCACGGCCGAGAACCTGAGCTCGGCATTCAGCCAGGCGATCACCCTCGACCGTGTCGACGGCCGGTTCTTCGCCCGCCGCACGCGGCATCCCGGTCTGCACCGGGCCTGAGACCGCCCGCAGCACGGTGGGACTGGTGGTGAGGCGTCCGTCACTCGGGGCGTAAGTTCCCGGTATGGGAACTTCTCGAGAGTCGGGTGCCTCCACCGCCGGTGCCCCGCAGCAGGCCGGAATGTTCGACGAGACGCAGACGGCGGCGACGGCTCCCGCGCCGAAGGACGCCTCCACCGTGATGCTCGTGCGCGACGGTGACGCGGGTGTCGAGGTCTTTCTGCTGCGGCGCGTGGTCGGCATGGCGTTCGCGGGCGGAATGACGGTGTTTCCGGGCGGCGGTGTGGATCCGTCCGACGGTGACGCCGACGTCCGCTGGGCCGGCCCGTCGGTGTCGTGGTGGGCTGAGCGGTTCGGCGTCGACGAGGCCCGCGCCAAGGCCCTCGTGTGCGCGGCAGTCCGCGAGACGTTCGAGGAGTGCGGCGTCCTGCTGGCCGGACCCACCGTCGACACCGTCGTCGCCGACACCACCGGGTACACGCAGGCGCGGCGTCAACTCGAGTCGCGGGAGTTGTCGTTCGCGGACTTCCTCGCGCGCGAGAGCCTGGTCCTGCGAACGGATCTGCTGCGTCCGTGGGCGAACTGGATCACCCCCGTCCAGGAGGGGCGTCGCTACGACACCCGCTTCTTCGTCGCGGTGCTGCCGGAGGGGCAGTTGGCGGACGGCGACACGTCGGAGGCCGCGGAGGTCGTGTGGCGGACTCCGGCCGCGGCTGTCGAGGACTGGCGTGAGCGTCGCAGTGTCCTGTTGCCGCCCACGTGGAGTCAGCTCGACGCGCTCGGCCGGTTCGACGGCGTGGACGCGATTCTCGCTGCGGAGCCGGAGATCTCGCCGATCCTGCCCGAGCTGAGCTTCGTGGACGGCAAGCCTCGGGTGGCGTTCCCCGGAGACGAGGGCTACTACGGCACCGGGGCGCTGCCCTGGGGTGGCGACCAGTAGCCTCAGTCGCATGGCTGAGTTTGTGACCCTCGAGGTTTCCGAAGGTATCGGCACGATCCGTCTGGCGCGCCCGCCGATGAACGCTCTGAACCGTCAGGTGCAGGAAGAGATTCGGGCGGCGGCCCGTCAGGCGACGGTCGATGCGGACGTCAAGGCTGTCATCGTCTACGGCGGCGAAAAGGTGTTCGCCGCCGGCGCGGACATCAAGGAGATGGCGGAACTCGACTTCGTGCAGATGAGCGAGATCATCGCCGATCTGCAGTCGGCGCTCGGTGCGATCGCCGACATCCCGAAGCCGACGGTCGCGGCGATCACCGGCTACGCCCTCGGTGGTGGCCTCGAGGTCGCGCTCGGTGCCGATCGCCGCATCGCCGGGGACAACGTCAAGCTCGGTGTCCCCGAGGTGCTGCTGGGCATCATCCCCGGCGGTGGTGGCACGCAGCGTCTGGCTCGTCTGGTCGGACCGTCCAAGGCGAAGGACATGGTGTTCACGGGCCGCTTCGTCGGTGCCGAGGAGGCCCTGCAGATCGGTCTGATCGACGAGATGGTCGCTCCCGACGAGGTGTACAACGCCGCCCGCAAGTGGGCGTCGCAGTTCACCGGTGCCGCGAGCCGTGCGATCGCCGCCGCGAAGGCCGCGATCGACCAGGGTCTCGACACCGATCTGGCGACCGGTCTGAAGATCGAGCAGCACCTGTTCGCGTCGCTGTTCGCGACCGCGGATCGCACGATCGGCATGGAGTCCTTCGTCGAGAACGGCCCCGGTAAGGCGCAGTTCACCGGCAAGTAGTTCGTCCTGCGATTTGCGCACTTGTCGCGGATTCCCGGCCCTGGGGACCGCGACAAGTGCGCGAATCGAGGCCCGGAACGGCCCAAAACTAGAACTTGTTCATTCCTTACCATTGGGTAGGATTCGCTACATGACTGCAAGCCCGAACGACGGGATCGATCCCGCCCCGAACCCGCACGCAACCGCCGAAGAGGTCGAGGCTGCGCTGAAGGACACGAAGCTCGCCCAGGTCCTCTACCACGACTGGGAAGCGGAGACCTACGACGACAAGTGGTCCATCTCGTACGACGAGCGTTGCATCGAGTACGCGCGGGGCCGGTTCGACGCCGTCGCGGGCGACCAGCCGCTGCCGTACGAGCGGGCGCTGGAACTGGGCTGCGGAACGGGCTTCTTCCTGCTCAACCTCATGCAGGGCGGCGTCGCGAAGACCGGTTCGGTCACCGACCTGTCCCCGGGCATGGTGAAGGTCGCGATGCGCAACGCCGAGCACCTGGGCCTGCCCGTCGACGGTCGTGTCGCCGACGCCGAGACCATCCCGTACGAGGACGACACCTTCGACCTCGTCGTCGGCCATGCGGTCCTGCACCACATTCCGGACGTCGAGCAGTCGCTGCGCGAGGTGCTGCGTGTGCTCAAGCCCGGTGGCCGGTTCGTCTTCGCCGGCGAGCCCAGCACCGTCGGCAACTTCTACGCCCGCTGGCTCGGGCGTGCGACCTGGGCCGCGACCACCAACGTCACCAAGCTGCCGTTCCTGTCGGACTGGCGTCGTCCGCAGGCCGAGCTCGACGAGTCGTCCCGGGCCGCCGCGCTCGAGGCCGTCGTCGACCTGCACACGTTCGATCCCACCGACCTCGAGAACATCGCGAAGTCAGCCGGAGCGGTCGAGGTCAAGGCCAAGACGGAGGAGTTCGCCGCGGCGTTGCTCGGCTGGCCGGTCCGCACCTTCGAGGCCGCCGTGCCGCCGGAGAAGCTGGGTTGGGGCTGGGCCAAGTTCGCATTCGGCGGCTTCAAGACGCTGAGCTGGGTCGACGAGAAGGTGCTCCAGCACGTCGTCCCGCGCAACTTCTTCTACAACGTGATGATCACCGGCGTGAAGCCGGGCGCCACCGACTGAGCTGAGCCGAACGAACTTTGGGATACGACTTCACGACCGACGACGTCGGATACCTGCGCAGCACCGAAGGCATTGAGGCGCTGGCGGAGACCGCGGAATCGGAGCTGTCCACGCGCACGCGACTGGCCGACATCGGCCGGGCGCGTGCGCGTTTCGGTGACCGCACCGCACTGCTGATCGAGACGGTGCTGTTGCGTCGCAAGGCGCAGGCCAAGCTGGACGGCGCCGATTCCTGGCTGTTCACCGATGATGCGTTGCAGCAGGCGACGCCGATCGCGGTGGCGCGGCACCGCGGCGTCAGGCTCGCGGGCCGCCGCGTCCACGACGTCACCTGTTCGATCGGCGCCGAGCTCTCGGCTCTGGTTCCGGTGGCGGACACCGTGATCGGCAGCGACCTCGACCCTGTCCGGTTGGCGATGGCGGCCCACAACGTTCCGGGTGCGACGCTGGTGCGGGCCGACGCGCTGCGGCCCTGTACGCGAGACACCGTGGTGATCGCCGACCCGGCGCGCCGTTCGGGCGGCAGACGCACGCACGATCCGGCGGCGCTGATGCCGCCACTGCCCGACCTGCTCGACGTGTACGCCGGGCGGGATCTGGCGGTGAAGTGCGCTCCGGGGCTGGATTTCGACCGGCTCGACTGGGACGGCGAGGTGGAGGTGGTCTCGCTCGACGGTGGTGTGCGCGAGGCGTGCCTGTGGTCGCCGGGGCTGGCGGGTGCCGGCGTGCGGCGTCGGGCGAGTGTGCTGCGTTCGGACGGGACGGGGTGGGAGATCACCGATGCCGAGTCCGACGACATCCCCGAGCGCGAGCCGGGGGAGTGGATCATCGATCCGGACGGAGCGGTCGTGCGGTCCGGTCTGGTGCGGCATTACGCCGCGCGGCACGGGTTGTGGCAGTTGGATCCTCGGATCGCCTACCTCACCGGGGACAGCGTGCCCGACGGTGTGCGTGGTTTCCGGGTGCTGGCGCGACTCAAGTACACCGAGAAGGCGCTGCGGCAGGAACTCGCCGCGCGGGACTGCGGCTCGGCGGAGATCCTGGTCCGCGGTCTCGACATCGATCCGGCCGTGCTGCGGCCACGTCTGAAGTTGCGCGGCACGACGCCGATGTCCGTGGTGCTCACCAGGATCGGCCGGACTCCCGTCGCGTTCGTGTGTGCCGCGCGGGACTGACGGCTACTTCAGGACGAACAGTTCCCCGATCAGCGTCGGGGTGAGCACCTCGCCGTCCGGTCCGATGGAGGTGCCGACGGTGTATCCGGTGGCCCCGGGAAGAGTGTCCTGGTCGAGGGTGTCGCCGGTCCCGGTGTCGAATGTCAGAAGTGCCAGTCCGGTGTCGCCGTCGCGCACGACGGTGTACCCGGTGGCGCCGGCGGTCTGCGCGGGGACGCCGAGGTGTAGCAGATCGTTTCGCTCCCAAACCGGTTCGGCGCGGTCACCGCGGTCGCGCAGCGCAAGCAGTCGGCCGTTCTCCCCGCCGGCGGGGAGGATCAGGCCGTCGGCGGACGTGGACGGGGTACCCAGGGCCGGGTAGCCGAGGTCGTGGCTCCAGCGTGGTTCGCCGGTCTCCGCGTCGACCGCCCACAGGTGCCCGGCATTGTCGTTGGCGTACACGGTCTTTCCGTCTGCCGACAGGGCGGGTCCGCCGGCGGGTCCGCCCGGTAGCGTGCTGGTCGACCAGTCCTCGACGAGTCTCGGATTCTCACCGCCGGTGTAGCGCATCGCGACCAGGTCGGCCTGTGCGGCGAAGGGGCGCCAGAAGGTGAACACGACGCGGCCGGTGCCCGGATCGATCGCCGGGGTACCCGCGACCGGGCACTGCGGACCGCCGGCGAGGCACCCGTCGAGGCCCTGATCGTTCGGAACGGGCTCGATGTTGGCGCCCTGGGTGTACGACGCCGGCGGGATCAGGTCGTACGACGGTGCCACCGTGAAACCGGTCTGCGGGTCGAGGACGTTGACCTGGCCGAGGTGCGTCACGAACAGCAGGTTGCCGTCGCCGGTGAACTGAGCGGAGCGTGGGGTTCCGGATACCGGTGTGCGCCAGCGCAGTTGGCCACGCTGATCGAACGAGGTCATTGCACCCTCGTCGCCGATGTAGACGTTGGTGGCGGCGTCCACCACGGGAGTCGAGGTGGCGGCGCCGGCGCCGATCCGGGTGCACCAGCGCTTGCGTCCGGAGTCGATCTGGAACGAGAAGAGGTTGCAACCCTCGTCGGCCTGTGCGGTGAGGAAGATCTGCCCGTTCGCTGCCACCGAGGCGTTCGTCGGGGTGAGGCCGCCGAGGGGGCGGGACCACTCGAAGTCCAATGATCGGGACCCCGTCACGGCACTGGTATTGCTGTTGCGGGCGTCGGCGTGCATGCCCGGCCATCCGCCCGCGCCGAAGACGTCCGCGGTGCCGGAGTCTCCGCCGCATCCTGTGAGAAGGAGGGCCGAGATCGCCGTCAGCGTTGCCGCCGACGACCGTAGGGCACGCCGCATTACATCTCCTCGGGTAGGGATCTGCTCGGATCAGAGATTATCCCGGCCGCCATGTGCGGTCGTCGAACCGCCCCGGCGCATTTCGTGGGACCCTCGATGAAGGATCCGGTCTGCGTGTCGGAGGAGGCATCATGCGAATCGGTGTGCCGAAGGAGATCAAGAGCGGAGAACTACGGGTCGCGTTGACTCCGCTCGCGGTGACCGAACTGCGTGCGCAGGGACACGAGGTCGTCGTCCAACGTGGGGCCGGGGACGGTTCGTCGATGTCCGACGGTGCGTTCGTCGCCGCGGGTGCCCGGATCGTCGATCGCGCCGAGGACGTCTGGGCGGCGGCCGAGCTGATCGTGAAGGTCAAAGAACCCCTGGCGCCGGAGTTCGGACTGATGCGCCGCGGGCAGGTGCTGTTCACCTATCTGCATCTCGCGGCGTCGCTCGAGTGCACCGAGGCGCTGCTGTCGAGCGGGGTCACGGCGATCGCCTACGAGACCGTCGAACGCGCCGACGGTTCGCTGCCGTTGCTCGCGCCGATGAGTGAGGTCGCCGGACGCCTCGCCACCCAGGTCGGTGCGCACGCGCTGCAGTCCACCGCCGACGGACTCGGGCGCGGCATCCTCCTCGGCGGCGTTCCCGGCGTTCCACCGGCCCGGGTGGTGGTGATCGGCGCCGGGAGCGCGGGGACGCACGCCACCGCGGTCGCGGTGGGGATGGGGGCGCGGGTGACGGTGTTCGACCGTGACGTCGAGCGACTGCGTGCGCTGCACGCCCGCTTCGGTTCCCGCATCTCGACCGTGGTGTCGACCCGGACGGAGCTCGAGCGGACGCTGGTCGAAGCGGATCTGGTGATCGGTGCGGTGCTGGTGCACGGGGCCCGCGCCCCGAGGCTGGTCACGTCCGAGCAGGTGTCCCGGATGCTGCCGGGCAGCGTGTTGGTGGACATCGCGATCGATCAGGGCGGGTGCTTCGAGGATTCGCGTCCCACGACCCACGACCGACCCACCTATATGGTTCACAATTCGATTATTTATGCGGTCCCCAATATGCCGAGCGTTGTTCCCCATACTTCTACCCGCGCGTTGGTAAACGTTACGTTGCCGTTTGTCGCGATGATCGCGGAAATCGGTTGGCGCGCGGCGATGCGCTCCGACCCGACCTTGGCCATGGGACTCAACGCCTGGTCGGGTCAGGTGACGCACGCGCCGGTCGCGATGGCGCACGCACTGCCGTGTGTGTCGGTGGAATCCGCGCTGGCCGGTTGATTCGTCCTGTTGGTGTGGACGCCACGGATGTAATTCGTCGGGGAAATTATCGTTGTCGATCGTTTATCTGATTCTGCTGCGACACGCGGTGGAGAATTGTGTCTAATGGATCCATGCAGCCGGGAGCGCGGACAGAATCTGGGTCATCCGGTGTCTCGGACATCGACAACTATCTTCTCGGCTCGCCGTCCGCGGGCCGTGTCGTCACCTCGATGCTGGTCCTCGGCATCGCCGGCGCGGTCGGGTTGGTGATGGCATCGGTGGTCGCGACGGTCGTCACCGCAGTCGTCGGCGCGCTCGTGGCGTACGCGGTCGCGCACGACGACGACTGGGTGCGGGCGGCGCGTCGTCGGCGTTCGCGGCGGCGCCGGGTGTGGGTCGAGCCGGGCTGGACCGGCAACTCGTGGGGTGGCCACAGCGTGAGCAGGCGCGCCGCCCTGTAACTGGGCGGGGCACGTGACCGGGCGCACAGTGGCGGTCCGTAGGCTTACGTGTCATGACGAGCATGTGGGGCGCACCGTTGCGCTCGAGGTGGCGCGGATCTCGACGTCGGGACAGTGAGCAGGCACGTTTCCTGACGGTGGCCTCGCTGAAATGGGTCATCGCGAACAAGGCGTACACACCGTGGTACCTGGTCCGCTACTACCGCCTGGCGAAGTTCAAGCTCGCGAACCCGCACATCATCACTCGCGGCATGGTGTTCCTCGGCAAGAACGTCGAGATCCATTCGACGCCCGGTCTGTCCCGCCTGGAGATCGGCAAGTGGGTGCACATCGGTGACGGAAACGCCCTGCGCTGCCACGAGGGATCCCTCCGGATCGGCGACAAGGTCGTCTTCGGCAAGGACAACGTCGTCAACACCTACATCGACATCGAGATCGGTGCCTCGACCCTGGTCGCGGACTGGTGCTACATCTGCGACTTCGACCACCGCATGGACGACGTCAACGTGCCGATCAAGGACCAGGGCATCGTCAAGGGCCCGGTCCGCATCGGGCCCGACACCTGGATCGCCGCGAAGGTGACGGTGCTGCGGAACACGCGCGTCGGCCGCGGCTGTGTCCTGGGCGCGCACGCGGTCGTCAAGGGCGAGATCCCCGACTTCAGCATCGCCGTCGGCTCGCCCGCGAAGGCCGTCAAGAATCGTCGGGCGGACTGGGAGTCGGGGGCAGCGGATCGGGCGAAGTACATCGCTGCGCTCGAGGACATCGCCCGCAAGAAGCTCGCCACCAACGGCGCCGACGCCGCCCCCGCGGTGAACGGGAACGGCGCCGGCGCCAAGTCCTGATCGGGTGAACGAGCGCCTGCTACCGACCCGGTAGCGGGCGCTCGGGAATCTCCGGGCGGGCCAACGGATGCCGCACCCGACGCTTGGCGGCCGCATAGACCTGAACGGTCTCCTCGGCCACCTTGCCCCAGTCGAAGTCGGCGGTCAGCCGCTCGCGGGCGGCCAGTGCCCGCACCTGGGCGGCGGCGGGATCGTCGAGCACCTCGCGTGCCGCGGAGGTCAGCCCGTCCACGTCCGCCGGCTCGAACGACAGGCCCGTGACCCCGTCCACGACGGCCTCGCCGAGCCCACCGGCGGTGGACGTGATCAACGGCGTGCCCGCGGCCGCCGCCTCGAGGGCGATGATCCCGAACGGCTCGTACCGGCTGGGCAGCACGATCGCGTCGGCGCCGTGCAGCCAGCTCAGCAGTTCCTCGTGGTCGAGGTTGCCGAGGAACGTCACCGAACGTGCCACCCGGTGGGTGCGGGCCTGCTGCTGCAGCCACTCGAACTGGGTGCCCTCACCCGCGATGGCCAGCGTCGTGCCGGGGTGGCTACGCCGGATCCTCGGCAGCGCCGCGATCGCGTCCTGCACGCCCTTCTCGTACTCGAGCCGTCCGACGTACAGCAGGGTCGCCGGTCCCGACCGCGGGGCGCGCGGGCGGAAGCTCCAGGTGGTGACGTCGATGCCGTTGCGGATCACCGTGATCGGCGGCAGTTCGGGCCCGTACAGCGCGGTGACCTCGTCCTCCATCGACGCCGAGCACGTGATGATCGAGTCCGACTCGTTCGCCAGCCACCACTCCACCGAGTGGACCTGACGGTTGATCCGACCCGAGATCCAGCCGCTGTGCCGTCCGGCCTCCGACGCGTGCAGCGTCGAGACCAGCGGGACGTCGTAGAACTCGGCGAGTGCGATCGCCGGATGCGCCACCAGCCAGTCGTGGGCGTGCACGACGTCGGGCTGCCAGCCCTCGCCGATGCCTCCCTTCGACAACGCGACACCGGCGCGGACCATCGCGTGGCCCATCGCGAGCGTCCACGCCAGCATGTCCTCGCCGAAGATGAAGTGCGGCGGGTCCTCGGCGACGGCGACGACGAGGACGCCCTCGGAGATCTCGGTGACCGTCGGGTGCGTCGTCGGATCGGTGCCCGACGGCCGGCGTGCCAGCACGACCACCTCGTGGCCGGCCGCGGCCAGTTCGGTCGCGAGGTGATGGACGTGCCGCCCCAACCCGCCGACCACGACCGGCGGGTACTCCCACGACACGATCAGAATCTTCATCACACGCTCCCAGCAGCTGCGGCAGTATCGGTCTCGCGACCGGGCAGACGCCGCGCATCGAGGGCGGCGAACAGGCCGTCGGCGGCGTTCCATCCGTCAGCGAGACGGCGTGCGGCGTCGTCCCGGCCGGATGCGACGGCGTCGGCGATCTCCCGAAGTGCGTGGGCGTGCTTGTGGGCCCGCTCCCGCGCGTACCCGGCTGCCGAGTCCTTGCTGACCATGAACGCCCAGTCGCTCGAGACCGCCATCAGCGTCTCACGCAACATCTGGTCGTGGACCCGATTCCGTAGTTCCGGTCTGTCCGGATTCGCATCTCGGGACTTGTCGATGGTGTCGAGCGCGGTCTGCACGACCTCGGCATTGAGCTGGACCAGATCCTGCACCTGGTCGCCGGCCCACACCCGCCAGTCCTTGCCCGAACCCCACGACGAGTCCTGCAGTTCCACGGGTGCGCCGACGTAGCCGTGGGCGCGGGCGTCGGCGAGGGTGCCGACGTCGATCCCGGCCTCGGGCAGTGCGCGCAGTACCTTCTCGAGCCACTGCGGTCCCTCGAACCACCAGTGCCCGAACAGTTCGGTGTCGAACGCGGCGACCACCAGTGCGTCCCTGCCGATGCGTTCGGATTCGCTGCGCAGCCGCCGCCGGACCGTCTCGACGAAGTCCTCGACGTGCTTGTCGAGCGCCTCGGCGGCCAGCGCCGGGTCGTAGGGGGCCTTCTGCTCGGACGGCACGTTGCGTCCGGTGACCCGCGCGGGCTTGAGGCCGGTGTCGTGGTCGTAGGTGTGGAAGTCGCGGTACGCGGCGTGGCCGGGGTATCCGGTCTTGGGGGACCACACCCGATAGCTGACCTCGAGGTCGCGGCCGAACGCCACGACGTCGGAGTCCCACACCGGACGTCCGGCCGACGTGTCGCCGCGCAACGCGGGACCGTCGACCATGAAGTGCGACACACCCGCGGCGGCGTACTGACGCTCCATCCCCGGGGTGTAGCCGCATTCGGGTGCCCAGATGCCGGACGGTGTGTGACCCCAGCGGGCGCGGGCGTCCGCGAGGCCCTCCGAGAGCGAGAACGCGCGCAGCCGGGGGTCGAGCAGCGGCTGGAACGGGTGTGCCAGCGGGCCGCCGAGCAGCTCGATCGCCTCGGCATCGATCAGCTCGCGAATCACCGCGGATCCGCCGTGGCGCCAACGGGTTTCGAAGTCCTCGAGGGCGGCAGCCGACGCGCGGTGCTCGCGCGCGCCGAGATCTTTGTGCGACGCCGACGGCATCCCGGCGGCCTCGTGAGCGCGGATCTGCCAGTTCCCGAGCCAGTGGTGCATGCCGTCGAGGCTGTGCGGGTCGTCGAGCTGGGCCGCGAGCACCGGGGTGATCCCCAGCGTCAGCAGACGGGTGCGGCCTTCCTCGGCGAGCCGGCGCAACACGCCCGTCACCGGCAGATAGGTCGCCGCCCAAGACTGGTACAGCCATTCCTCGCCCACCGGCCAGCGGCCGTGATTCGCCAGCCACGGTAGGTGCGAGTGCAGGACCAGGCAGAACATGCCGGGCTCGCGCGACGTCGTGGTTCCCCCCTGAGTTCGTGTCACGTCACGGGGTCCTTGATCGCGACGGCGACGAGGTCGAGGCTGTCGTCGATGTCGGCCTCGCGCAGGACGAAGTCGCCGACGTCGATGCCCTCGACGTCGCGGGTGAGATCCTCCGGCCACGGCTCACCGGCGAGGGCTCGGTCGATCTGGGCGTCGATGAACGAGCCGCCGTGCTTGGCGTCGAGGGCACGCAGGCGCTCGCCGTGGTGCACGCCGGTCATGATCGCGACGCGGAAGCCGGCTTCGACGAGCAGTTCGGTGAGCTCGGCGGCATTCAACTCACGCGTGTGGAAAGGATTGAGGGGGGTGTCGCGGCCGGGGGAGAACGTGATCCGGTTCGGCGTGCTCACGAGCAGCTCGCCGCCCGGGGCCAGGACACGGTGACACTCGCGAAGGAACTGTGCTTGATCCCACAAATGTTCGATCACCTGAAAGTTCACGACCGTGTCGACGGACTCGTCGGCGAGCGGAAGTTCCGCGAGATTGCCGTGCAGCATCTCCACGCGGGGGTAGCGGGCGCGTACGTGCTCGACCGCCGAGATGTCGTAGTCGAGTCCGGTGACCTTGCGCGCCACGTCGGCAATCATGTTGGCGCCGTAGCCTTCTCCGGATCCGGCCTCGAGGACGGCGCGTCCGGCGCAGCGAGGGAGCAGGTCTCGGTAGACCACCTCGTGGCGTCGGAACCAGTAGTTCTCCTCGGGGATTCCGGGCACGGTCCGCTCGCCGGTCAGCGGCAGCGTTGCGCCGGTGTCGGCGTCCTCGCGGGACGCTGCGCTGGTCTCGAGGGGCTCGGTTGTGGAACCAACTGTGGATTCGCTCACCCCAGCGAGGTTAGTGGCACCGGGAGTGACGACTGTCGGGGTGGTCCACATCACACGCATGAAACCCCCGGTGGGCGGTTATGGTGAGACCGGATTCCGGCTAAGTTACCCGCGGGTAACTTAAGGTGGGGTAATCTGTCGCACAGCCAACGTGCAACGAAATTACTTACGAGAGCTCGGCATCTCGCGGAGCCGCTCGCGATCATCAGGTAGATAGACACAGGAGGTCGACGAAGACCCATGACGAACATCGTCGTTTTGATCAAGCAGGTCCCCGACACGTGGTCCGAGCGCAAGCTCACCGACGGCGACTTCACGCTTGACCGCGAGGCCGCCGACGCAGTGCTCGACGAGATCAACGAGCGCGCAGTCGAGGAAGCCCTCCTCATCAAGGAGCGCGACGGCGGAGAGGTCACCGTGCTGTGCGCCGGTCCGGACCGCGCCACCGACGCGATCCGCAAGGCTCTGTCGATGGGCGCCGACAAGGCCGTCCACGTCAACGACCCGGCCCTGCACGGCTCCGACGCCGTCCAGACCGGCTGGACCCTCGCCGCGGCCCTCGGCCAGATCGGTTTCGAGAACGGCGAGGCCGCCGATCTCGTCATCGCCGGCAACGAGGCCACCGACGGCCGCATCGGCGCCGTCCCGGCCATCATCGCCGAGTACCTGGGCCTGCCGCAGCTGACCCAGCTGCGCAAGCTGACCCTCGCCGACGGCAAGGTCACCGGCGAGCGTGAGACGGACGAGGGCGTCTTCGGCCTCGAGGCGGGCCTGCCGGCCATCGTCTCGGTCACCGAGAAGATCAACGAGCCCCGCTTCCCGTCCTTCAAGGGCATCATGGCCGCGAAGAAGAAGGAAGTTCAGGTTCTGACCCTGGCCGACCTCGGCGTCGATCCGGAGACCGTGGGCGTCGCGAACGCCGGCACCACCGTCACCGCCTCCACCCCCAAGCCCCCCCGCACCGCTGGTGAGCGCGTCGCAGACGAGGGCGACGGCGGATCCAAGATCGCCGCGTACCTCGTGGGCCAGAAGATCATCTGATCGCGCCCCTCGAGACCAGCAGAGAAGACAGGGAGAAGTAAGCAATGGCAGAAGTACTCGTGCTCGTCGAGCACGCCGAGGGTGCGCTCAAGAAGGTCAGCACCGAGCTCATCACGGCCGCACGCGCTCTCGGTGAGCCGGCCGCCGTCGTCACCGGCCCGGCCGGTACCGCCGCGAAGCTGGCCGACGCGCTGGCTGCCGCCGGTGCCGCCAAGATCTACGTCGCCGAGTCCGACGACATCGACGGCTACCTCGTGACCCCCAAGGTCGACGTCCTCGCCGGCCTGGTCGAGGTCGCGAGCCCGGCCGCCGTCATCACCGCCGCCAGCACCGAGGGCAAGGAAGTTGCCGGTCGCCTGGCAGCTCGCATCGGCTCCGGCCTGCTGTCCGACGTCGTCGAGATCAAGGCCGACGGCAGTGCCGTCCACTCGATCTTCGGTGGCGCGTTCACCGTCGAGGCCAAGGCCAACGGCGAGGTTCCGGTCATCTCGGTCCGTCCGGGCGCCGTCGAGGCCCAGCCGCAGGCCGGTGCCGGCGAGCAGGTCGTCGTCGAGGTTCCGGCTCAGGACGAGAGCGCCGTCAAGGTCGTCTCCCGTGCCCCGATCGTCGGTGGCGATCGTCCGGAGCTCACCGAGGCGTCGGTCGTCGTCTCCGGTGGCCGTGGCGTCGGCTCGGCCGACAAGTTCTCGGTCGTCGAGGAGCTCGCCGACTCGCTCGGTGCCGCCGTCGGTGCTTCCCGCGCCGCCGTCGACTCCGGCTACTACCCGGGCCAGTTCCAGGTCGGTCAGACCGGTAAGACGGTCTCGCCGCAGCTGTACATCGCGCTCGGCATCTCCGGTGCCATCCAGCACCGCGCCGGCATGCAGACCTCGAAGACCATCGTCGCGGTCAACAAGGACGAAGAGGCCCCGATCTTCGAGATCGCGGACTACGGCGTCGTGGGCGACCTGTTCAACGTCGCCCCGCAGCTCACCGAGGCTGTGAAGGCACACAAGGGCTGATCCCTGCCCCACGCTCGCAGACCCCCGTCACCGGTTCCGGTGGCGGGGGTCCCGCGTTGCGCGGGCTACATTGCGCGGATCCGGTCGCGCCGCGCGCAACTTCGCCTCCCGCGCGCGCGATCGGGCGCGCGGGGCGTCAATCCGCGCGCAGCACCGCGCCCAGTGGCCGGCGGCGACCGGTATGCCGCTGCATCGCCCGCCGAATCCGTGCACCGATCACCTGCGGGGTGTCGAGGTCACGCCAAGTCCACCGCGTCACCTCCCAGCCCGCATCCCGGATCCGGTCCTCGCGCTGCTTCTCCGCGAACACGGCATCGCCCGGGTCCTGGCCGTCGCGAAGGTACTTGCCGTACTTGACCTTTCCGTCGAACTCGCCGACCACCCCTGCCTCGGCGAAGAGGAAGTCGACGCGTCCGAGCAGGAGTCCGTCGGCGTCGAGCAGCGACGCCTGCAGGTCCGGGACCGGAACGTCGAGCGCCGAGAGTGCGACGCGACTGCGTGACTCACCGACGCTCTCGCTGCGGCCGTCGAGGAAGGCGAGGGCACGCAGCGCTGCCGGGTGACCGGGTCGGCCCGCCGCGTAGTGGAGTGCGTCCGCGATCGCATCGCGGGTCAGATCGGGCCTCGCCAGTGCGCAGTCGCCGACGACCACGCCCCGCTCGAACGGTACCGTCCGGCACAGGTCCGCGACGGTGCGGGCGACGGTCGTCACGCGAGTCCCGCCCAGCTCGACGACATCGCCGGGGGTCAGTGGCGCACTGTGGGAGTGGAGGTGCCGGGTCCGACGCCCGCCGCCGGACCGATCCCGGGTGACGTGGATCCGGTCGAGCGGAATCTGCCACAGCGGCAACCCGTGCAGTACCGCCGCGGTCTGGTGGCTCACGACCGCGTCGCAGCTCAGGCCCGGGAGGGTCGCGTCGAGCAGCGCGCGGTGGCGGCCCACGTCGTCGAGTTCCTGCTGCGCTTCGGGCGACAGGTAGCTGCCCGGGCGCAGCCGGTCCCATCCGCCACTGCGGCACAGTGTTCGGAGTTCGCCGTCGGTGAAGCCCTGCGCGAGGGCACTGCGGCGGAGCAGCGGGCGGTGGGTCGGTTCGCGGGTCACAGGTCTCATCGTGCGGCACACGGGGCGCCGGGAGAGCGTTCCGTGGCAGGTTGTGGATGCCCGAGAAAGTTGTCCACAACCTCCCGCGCGCAACCTCGCCTCCCGCGCGCGCGATCGGGCGCGCGGGGCGTCAATGTGCGCGCGGCGCGTTCACCGAAGCTGCATCGACGCGACACATCGCCGACGCCTGGTCGCCGGACGGGCTCGATAGACCTTGCGCATGACAACTTCGCCACTCGTCGAGACCGTCTACACCGAGACCGGATCCCGCTACTCCCTCCTCGTCTCCTCCGATCGCGAACACCGGGAGGCGGCGCAGCGTCTGCGCTACCGGGTGTTCGCTGCCGAACCCGGCTTCGTCCTCCCCGAATCGGCCGAGCGCCTCGACGCCGACCGGTTCGACGACTTCTGCGACCATCTCCTCGTCCGTGACAACGTCTCCGGTGACTTCGTCGGCTGCTACCGGATGCTGCCGCCCGACGCCGCGATCGCCGCCGGGGGCTACTACACCGCCACCGAGTTCGACCTGTCGGCGATCGACCCCGCGGGGAGTCGCGTCGTCGAGATGGGGCGGGCCTGTGTGGACGTCGGCCATCGCTCGGGCTCGGTCCTCGCGCTGATGTGGGCGGGGATCCTGCACTACCTGCAGCTCACCGGCCACGACACCGTCATGGGCTGCGTGTCGGTGCCGATGCAGGACCGGCCCGACGCCGTCGCCGGCGCGAACGTGCGGGGTGTGCGGGACTTCCTGCTGAGCCGGCATGCAGCGGACCCGTCGACGTGGGCGCGCCCGCTGCGCCCGGTCCGGGTGGACGGCCGTCCCCTGGACGACATCGCCGCGCCGCTGCGGCCGTCGGTGCCGCCGCTGCTGCGCGGCTATCTGCGGCTGGGGGCGAAGATCTGCGGGGAACCCGCACACGACCCGGACTTCGGTGTCGCCGACTTCGTGGCGCTGCAGAGTCTGCACGACGCCGACACCCGCTACCTCGACCGGTTGCGGCGGGCGTCGGCGGTGGTCGAGGCGGCAGCATGAGCCGTTCGTGGCTGCCGACGAGCCCGTGCGGTGTCGGGTGCCTGCCGCGTCATCCCGAACGGGTTCCGGTCGCGCTCGCGTGCGGTCGGTGGATCGCGCTGGTGGCGGTGGCGTCGTCGTCGGTGCTGCTGCCGGTGGTGCGACTGCTCCCGTCGCGCCCGCGGACCGCTTGCCATCGGATGCTGGCGCGAACAGCGTTGCGCGGTATCGGTGTTCGACTCGACGTGTCCGCGCCGGCGGGTCGGGTCCCGCCGGGCACGCTGGTGGTGGCCGGGCACGTCTCGTGGCTCGACGTCCTGGTGCTCGCGGCGGTGCTGCCGGGGCGGTTCGTGGCGCGGGCCGACCTGCTGGCGTGGCCACTGCTCGGTGCGGTGGCCCGCCGGGCCGGGGTGATCCCGATCGAGCGGGGCAACCTGCGCGGTCTGCCCGGCACGGTCGCCGCGGCGCGGGACCGCCTGCTCGCGGGGGACACGGTGATCGTCTTCCCGGAGGGGACCACGTGGTGTGGTCAGGCGTTCGGTAGGTTCCGGCCGGCCCTCTTCCAGGCCGCGGTCGATGCGCAGAGGCCGGTCCAGCCGGTGCTGGTGGAGTACGTCGACGCGGCGGGGGACCACACAACCGGACCGAGCTTCGTGGGCGACGATTCGATCGCGGCCTCGATACGCCGTGTGTTGCGCAGTCGCGGCCTGCGCGCACGGGTCACACTGGGGGCGTTGCAGGCCCCGGGCGGCGACCGCCGGGACCTCGCCGAGCGGTGCGAATGCGAGGTCCGCCGCGGGGCGGCGGTGGGCGCGGACCGCATCCTCGCCCGTCTGGAGGGCCGTCGTCGCGCGCGTGCCGCGTGAGAGGGGTCTCCGCGGCGTGACGGGTCTTCGTCAACGGTTATCCTTGTCGAGTCATGATCTCGCCTGCCACCAGCTCAGCGGTCTACCTCGACCACGCCGCGACCACACCTATGTATCCGGCGACGATCGTGGCGATGACCGAGGTCTTCGCCACGGTGGGTAACGCCTCGTCGCTGCACGGATCGGGTCGATCGGCCCGGCGCCGGATCGAGGAGTCCCGCGAGTCCATCGCCGCCTCCCTCGGGGCCCGTCCGTCCGAGGTGATCTTCACCTCCGGTGGCACCGAGAGCGACAACCTCGCCGTCAAGGGCATCTACTGGGCCCGCCGCGACGCAGACCCCAAGCGCACCCGCATCCTCGCGAGCGCCGTCGAGCACCATGCCGTGCTCGACGCCGTCGAGTGGCTCGTCGCGCACGAGGGCGCCCGGGTGACGTGGTTGCCGGTGGACGCGAACGGCGCCGTCGACCCCGACGTGGTGCGTGCCGAACTTGCCGCCCACGCCGAGGAGACCGCCCTCGTCACCGTGATGTGGGCCAACAACGAGATCGGCACGATCAACCCGATCGAGAAGATTGCCGCGATTGCGTCTGCCTACGACGTCCCGATCCACTCCGACGCGGTGCAGGCCGCGGCGCACCTGCCGATCGACTTCGCGGCGAGCGGGCTGTCGGCGCTGAGCATCGCCGGTCACAAGCTGGGCGGCCCGCAGGGTGTCGGCGCGCTGCTGCTGGGGCGCCAGGTGCCGTGTGTGCCGCTCTCGCACGGCGGCGGGCACGAGCGCGATCTGCGTTCCGGCACGCAGGACACGGCGTCCATCGTCGGCCTCGCGTCCGCGCTGCGGATCACGGCGGCCGAGATGGAGGCGCGCACCGCCGAGTTGACTACGTTGCGGGAGAACCTGATCGAGGGTGTGCAGGCGATCGTGCCCGACGCGATCCTCAACGGTGCCACCGGCGACGCCCGGCTTCCCGGCAACGCGCACTTCACTTTTCCGGGTTGCGAGGGCGACTCGCTGCTGATGCTGCTCGACGTCGCCGGCGTCGAGTGTTCCACGGGGTCGGCGTGCACGGCCGGTGTCGCGAGTGCCAGTCATGTGCTGACGGCGATGGGGATCGACCCCGTCCTGGCGCGGGGATCGCTGCGATTCTCGTTGGGGCACACATCGACCGAGCGGGACATCGAGGCGCTGCTGTCGGCGCTGCCGCAGGTGATCGAACGTGCTCGTGCCGCCGGACTGGCGAGCGCAGGCGCGCGAGGAGGGAATCGTTAGATGCGAGTTCTGGCAGCGATGAGCGGCGGAGTGGACTCCGCGGTTGCCGCGGCCCGCGCGGTCGCGGCCGGCCACGACGTGGTCGGTGTCCACCTCGCCTTGTCGACGGCGCCGGGCACCCTGCGGACCGGGTCGCGCGGCTGCTGCTCCAAGGAGGACGCGGGCGACGCCAAGCGTGCGGCCGATGTGCTCGGGATCCCTTTCTACGTCTGGGATTTCGCGGACCGCTTCAAGGAAGACGTGATCGACGACTTCGTCGAGGCGTACGCGGCGGGGGAGACTCCGAACCCGTGCCTGCGGTGCAACGAGAAGATCAAGTTCGCGGCGCTCGCCGACCGCGCCTACGCGCTGGGATTCGACGCCGTCGCAACGGGGCACTACGCGCGACTCGAGGACGGCGTGCTGCGCCGCGCCGTCGACGCCGACAAGGACCAGTCGTACGTGCTCGCGGTGCTCACCGCGGAGCAGTTGTCGCGGGCCATGTTCCCGATCGGCGACACCCCCAAGGAGCAGATCCGCGAGGAGGCCGCCGAGCGCGGACTCGCGGTCGCGAACAAGCCTGACAGTCACGACATCTGCTTCATCCCTTCCGGTGACACGCGGGCGTTCCTCGGCGCGAAGATCGGCATCCGCCCCGGCGCCGTGGTCGACGCCGACACCGGCGAGGTGCTCGCGCAGCACGAGGGTGTGCACGGCTTCACGATCGGCCAGCGCAAGGGACTCGGCGTCCAGGGCCCGGCCGCCGATGGGCAGCCGCGCTACGTGACGGCGATCGAACCCGACACCGGCACCGTGCGGGTCGGTTCGGCCACCCGGCTCGAGGTGTGGACCATCACCGCCGACCGCGCGATCTGGACGTCCGGGCAGGCGCCGGAGGGTCCGGTCGAGTGTGTCGTGCAGGTGCGGGCCCACGGCGGGACCGCCCGCGCCGTCGCGGAGGAAGTCGACGGCGGCATCGTCGTGCAGTTGTCGGAACCGCTCACCGGTGTCGCGAAGGGGCAGGCCGTCGTCCTGTACCGCCCGGACGAGGCCGGCGACGTGGTCCTCGGCAGCGGCACCATCTCGGGAACCTCCGCGGACCGTCCGTGACGGCGGCCCGCATTCCCGTCGGCGTCGCGACGGGCGTCGGCTCGTGGCCCGGCACCGATCCGCGGGCGGCCGCGGAGATCGTGGTCGGTGAACTCGCAGCGCTGCCGCATCTCGTGGAGTTGCCGGCGCGCGGGCTCGGCGCCGACATGGTCGGCCGCGCCGCGGCGCTGCTGATCGACATCCCGCTCGACACCTCCACCACCGGCTACCGGCTGACCCAGCGGGTCGGAGCGGCCACCCGTACCGCCCGCGATCTGCTGGCCCGCGATCTCGACGCGTTCGAGGAATCCTGGGAGCTCGCGGGACGTCGGGGCACCGACCAGCCGGTGAAGGTGCAGGCCGTCGGCCCGCTGACGCTCGCGTCGCAACTGGAACTGTTCGGTGGGCACCGGGTGCTCACCGATCCGGGGGCGTTGCGTGATCTCACCGAGTCGCTCGCCGAGGGCGTCGCGGCCCACGTCGCGGATGCCGAGCGGCGCCTCGGTTCCCCGGTGGTGGTCCAGCTCGACGAGCCCGGACTGCCCGCGGTGCTCGCGGGCTCGCTGTCGGGGGTGTCGATCCTGCAGACCCCGCGCGCGCTGCCCGAGCCCGAGGCCCTCCACCTGCTGCAACTGGCGATCGAGCGGATCGGGGCGCCCGTGCTGGTGCACTGCTGCGCCGCCGACGCCCCGCTCGGGTTGCTCCGCCGCAGTGGTGCGTCGATGGTGGGCCTCGACGTGAGCACGCTGCGCACCGCCGACCTCGACGGCATCGGGGAACTGCTCGACGCCGGTGTCGACCTCGCGCTGGGCCTGGTGTCGACCGCTGCACCCGAGCGCACCCCGGGCTGGCGGGACCTGGCCGAGCCGGCCACCCGGCTGTTCGATCGTCTCGGGTTCTCCCGGGAGTTGCTGGCGTCGCGGGTCACGGTGACACCCGAGTGCGGGTTGGCCGGTGCGGGCGCCGACTGGGCGCGCACGGCGCTGCGGTCGGCGAACGAGCTGACCCGCGCGTTCGCCGACGGTGCCGACCCGTCCGCGATGGCCTGAACGGGAGTTCACGACACGTTTTCCGGTCCCGGCCGGTACCTCTGTTCCCGTTCGGCGACCGCTGTTGCGGCGGCGGAATCTGTCAGCTGGCTGCGATAACCTTCCCGGGTGGACCAGAACGAAGCCGCTCCTGCCGTCGCCAGCCCCTCCGATGCTGCGCCGGAACCGGCCGGCACAGAGGATCGTGAACGCTGGCAGGAACTGGCCGAGGTGGTGCGCAACCACCAGTTCCGCTACTACGTCCTCGATTCGCCGATCGTCTCCGACGGCGAGTTCGACGCCCTGCTCGGGCAGTTGAACGCGCTCGAGGAACTCCACCCGGACCTACGGACGCCGGATTCGCCCACCCAGCTCGTCGGCGGCGGGTTCGCGACCGAGTTCACCGCCGTCGACCACCTCGAGCGGATGCTCAGCCTCGACAACGTCTTCGACCTCGACGAGCTCCGCACCTGGGCCGGCCGGGTCGAACAGGAGACGGGAACTGACCTGCACTACCTGTGCGAGGTCAAGATCGACGGTGTCGCGCTGAACCTGGTGTACGAGAACGGCCGACTGGTCCGCGCGGCCACTCGCGGTGACGGGCGTACCGGCGAGGACGTCACGCTCAATGCGCGCACCATCGCCGACATTCCCGAAACTCTCACGCCCACAAGCGAATATCCGGTTCCGGCGCTGCTCGAGGTGCGCGGCGAGGTGTTCTTCCGGCTCGAGGACTTCGCGGCGCTCAACGCGTCCCTGGTCCAGGACGGCAAGGCGCCCTTCGCGAATCCGCGCAACTCGGCGGCGGGGTCGCTGCGGCAGAAGAATCCGGCCGTCACCGCCCGCCGCCGGCTCGGCATGATCTGTCACGGACTCGGCCGTACCGAGGGCTTCGACCCGGTCGGGCAGTACGACGCCTACACCGCGCTCGCGGCATGGGGGCTGCCGGTGTCGTCGCACACCTCGCGCGTGGTCGGCATCGACGCGGTGGTCGAGAAGGTGCAGTACTGGGACGAGCACCGCCACGACGTCGAGCACGAGATCGACGGTCTGGTCGTCAAGGTCGACGAGATGGCACTGCACCGTCGTCTCGGCGCCACGTCCCGCGCGCCCCGCTGGGCGATCGCCTACAAGTACCCGCCGGAGGAGGCCACCACCAAGCTCCTCGACATCCGGGTCAGTGTCGGCCGCACCGGCCGGGTCACCCCGTTCGCGTACATGGAACCGGTGCTGGTGGCCGGTTCGACGGTGGCGCTGGCAACGCTGCACAACGGGTCGGAGGTCAAGCGCAAGGGCGTGCTGATCGGCGACACCGTCGTGATCCGCAAGGCCGGTGAGGTGATCCCCGAGGTGCTGGGTCCGGTCGTCGACGTGCGC
Source organism: Prescottella defluvii (assembly GCF_000738775.1). Lineage (GTDB taxonomy): Bacteria > Actinomycetota > Actinomycetes > Mycobacteriales > Mycobacteriaceae > Prescottella > Prescottella defluvii. The sequence continues at coordinate 34,649 of NZ_JPOC01000036.1, read as the reverse complement.
GACGGCACCGAGACCGAGTTCGTGATGCCCACCGAGTGCCCCGAATGCGGCACCACGCTCGCGCCCGCCAAGGAGGGCGACGCCGACATCCGCTGCCCCAACCAGCGTTCGTGCCCGGCGCAGTTGCGCGAGCGGGTGTTCCACGTCGCGGGCCGCGGCGCGTTCGACATCGAGGTCCTCGGGTACGAGGCGGCGACCGCGCTGCTGCAGGCCGGCGTCATCCGCGACGAAGGTGACCTGTTCTCGCTCACCGAGGACGATCTGATGCAGGCGTCGCTGTTCCGCACCAAGGCGGGGAAGCTGTCGGCGAACGGTCGGCGGCTGCTCGACAACCTCGGCTCGGCGAAGCAGCAGCCGCTGTGGCGCGTGCTCGTCGCGTTGTCCATCCGGCACGTCGGTCCGACGGCGGCACGGGCGTTGGCCGGCGAGTTCGGCAGCCTCGATCGCATCGAGAACGCCGGGGTCGACGAACTCGCGGCGGTCGACGGCGTCGGCGGCACCATCGCGGCGGCCGTCGTCGAATGGTTCGCCGTCGACTGGCATCGGGACATCGTCGAGAAGTGGCGTGCGGCGGGCGTGACGATGGAGGACGAGCGGGACGAGTCGATCGTGCGCAGCCTCGAGGGCCTGTCCATCGTCGTCACCGGTTCGCTCGAGGGATTCTCCCGGGACGAGGCGAAGGAGGCGATCCTGATCCGCGGCGGCAAGGCTGCCGGTTCGGTGTCGAAGAAGACGGCGTTCGTCGTGATCGGCGACGCCCCGGGTTCGAAGGCGGCCAAGGCCGAGGAGCTCGGCGTGCCGATCCTCGACGAGGCCGGATTCCGCAATCTTCTCGAAAACGGACCGGCCGGGATCTGACGTTTCGCGGCAGAAGCGCAGCGCGACAGGAACATTCACACTGTCGCGCCGCGCTTGTCTACGTGACGAACGCCACGCTACGACATGGTGTCGTTTTCGGAGGATTTCCGATGGTCGGAAATCCGTGCCGGACCGTCGAGTGTGCGCACAGCGAACTTCGTGCCATCGATGCTGGTCGGAACAGTTCGGGGGCGGCTGCATGCACCGCGGTGCGGCGGCGACGCGGGCGGCAGCGGCGCCGATCGCACGGCGTCTCGAATGTGGTGCGTGTCTCATCCGCGCCGGTCGGGGCATCTGAATCGGTTTTCTGACGGCGGGTTGCGGCTGACATAGTGACGCCATGATCGATATCCGGCCCGTCACCCCCGCCGACTACGACACCGTCGGCGAACTCACAGCCGACGTCTACATCGACGGTGGTTTCGTATCGGACAGCGACATGTACGCGGAGCGACTGCGCGACACCGCGACCCGGGCCGACCAGGCCGATGTCGTGGTCGCGTTGGTCGACGGTGAGATCGTCGGATCGGTGACCATCGCCGAACCGGAGTCCCCCTTCGCGGACGTCGCCGAGAAGGGGGAACTCGAGTTCCGCATGCTCGCGGTCGCGCAGTCCGCACGCGGCAAGGGCGTCGGCTCGGCACTGGTGCGCCACGTGCTCGACGTCGCGTACGACCGCGGCGACCATGCGGTCGTCATCTCGACGCAGCCCGACATGGTCGACGCGCGACGCATCTACGACCGCAACGGTTTCGTCCCGGCGCCCGAGCGCAACTGGGCGCCGATTCCCGGGATCGAGTTGACCGCGCTGGTGCGCGAACTGGTCTGACGTCAGCCGTCAGCGCAGGACGGTGGCGACGATCCCGGCGAGGTAGCCCAGTCGCGCCACCTCCGACGGGCGGAACTCCGGCCCGCCGGGGCGTCCGAGCAGCAGTACCCGACCGGTGTCACCGAGCGGGGCGGCCGCGAGGGTGGTGTCCATGTCGCGCCACACCTGCGGAACCCATTCGTCGGTGCCGTCGAGGACGGTGGCCTCCCGCAGCGGCATCCAGGGTGCGTCACCGGCGTGGGTCTCGGGTGCACCAGGGCTCCCGACGACGCGGAACGACCCGTGCGGACCGATGTCCATGACGGTGGACCAGCCGACGCGCAGCACCCGCGGCGCCCCGTCGACGAGGACCTGCAGTCGGTCGGAGTGCGCGGTGGCGACGTGGTCGATCAACTCCAGCTCGCGGTGGGTATCGAGGATGCCGGCGTACGGGCGGATGGAGTCGACCCGGACGTCGGGGAGCCTCTCGGCCGCGGTGATGAGGGTGTCCGGCAGTGAACCGGCCGCAACGTCGACCACGAGGTCGTCGACGGCGAATCCCGATCCCCGTTCGACGACGTCGAGCGACAGGATGTCCGCTCCCGCGGAGCCGAGGGCGACGGCGAGGGCGCCGAGGCTGCCGGGTCGGTCGGGGAGTTGGACGCGGAGCAGGTAGGACACGTGCTGCCTTTCCGTTCGTTCGGTGCCGGGTCCGATACCGAGGACGGGGCGGTGCCGATGGAGCCGATGAAAAGGACACGATGCGCACCCCCGCCGCCACCTATCCTTTCACCCCGCGCTGGCGGCCGCTGGGGTGACGGGCTGCACGACCGATCCGGCCACGCTCTAGGCTGGTCGGGAACGTTCACTTCGACCTGAAAGGGGTCACCGAAGGTGCCTGCCATCTCCCGTGACGAGGTCGCACACCTCGCCCGGCTGTCCCGGCTTGCCCTGACCGACGCGGAACTCGACGAGTTCGCCGGTCAGCTGGATTCGATTCTCAGCCACGTGAAGGCGGTGTCCGAGGTCGCGGCAGATGATGTCCCGCCCACCGCGAACCCCAACCCGATCGCGAACGTGACGCGGCCGGACGTCATCGTGCCGGGCCTCACGCCCGAGCAGGCACTGTCGGGTGCGCCGGCCGTCGAACAGGATCGGTTCGCCGTTCCGCAGATTCTGGGAGAGGGCGAATGAGCACCGATCTGACTCGTCTCGACGCCTCCGATCTGGCGTCGAAGATCCACTCGCGCGAGATCTCGTCGGTGGAGGCCACGCAGGCGCACCTGGACCGGATCGGTCAGGTCGACGGTGAACTGCACGCCTTCCTGCACGTCGCGGGGGAGCAGGCGCTCGTCGCGGCCAAGGAGGTCGACTCCGCACTCGCCGCCGGTGAGGCGCCATCGTCGGCGCTGGCGGGTGTGCCGATCGCACTCAAGGACGTCTTCACCACCACCGACATGCCCACCACGTGCGCGTCGAAGATCCTCGAGGGCTGGGTGTCGCCGTACGACGCGACGCTCACCACCAAGCTGCGCGAGGCCGGGATCCCGATCCTGGGCAAGACCAACATGGACGAGTTCGCGATGGGTTCGTCCACCGAGAACTCGGCGTACGGCCCGACCCGGAACCCGTGGGACACCACGCGCATTCCGGGTGGTTCGGGTGGCGGCTCGGCGGCGGCGCTCGCGTCGTACCAGGCTCCGCTCGCGATCGGCACCGACACCGGCGGCTCGATCCGGCAGCCCGCCGCGGTCACCGCGACCGTCGGCACCAAGCCCACGTACGGCACCGTCTCGCGCTTCGGTCTCGTCGCGTGCGCGTCGTCGCTCGACCAGGGCGGCCCGTGCGGTCGCACCGTCCTCGACACCGCGCTGCTGCACGAGGTGATCGCCGGCTACGACCCGCGTGACTCCACGTCACTGAACGAGCCGGTTCGTCCCGTCGTCGAGGCGGCCCGCCAGGGCGCGACCGGCGACCTGAAGGGCGTTCGCGTCGGCGTCGTGAAGGAACTGCACTCCGACAGCTACCAGCCGGGCGTCATCTCGTCGTTCGACGCCGCGGTCGCGCAGTTGACGGCGCTCGGTGCCGAGGTCGTCGAGGTCTCGTGCCCCAGCTTCGAGCATGCGCTCGCGTCGTACTACCTGGTGCTGCCGAGTGAGGTGTCGTCCAACCTCGCGCGCTTCGACGCCATGCGGTACGGCATGCGGGTCGACGAGGGCGACATGAGCGCGGACCAGGTCATGGCCGCGACCCGCGCCGCGGGCTTCGGCAAGGAAGTCAAGCGCCGCATCATGATCGGCACCTACGCGCTGTCGTCGGGCTACTACGACGCCTACTACGGTGCGGCCCTCAAGGTCCGCACGCTGATCGCGCGCGACTTCGATGCCGCGTACGAGAAGGTCGACGTCCTGGTCTCGCCGACCAGCCCGTTCACGCCGTGGAAGCTCGGCGAGAAAGTCGACGACCCGCTGGCGATGTACCTGTCCGACCTGTGCACGCTGCCGACCAACCTGGCCGGGCACTGCGCGATGTCGGTGCCGTCGGGTGTGTCCGCGGACGACGGTCTGCCCGTCGGCCTGCAGATCATGGCGCCGGCCCTGGCCGACGAGCGCCTGTACCGCGTCGGCGCGGCCTACGAGGCGGCCCGCGGGCCGATCGCGTCGCCCGTCGCGTAACCCGCTCGACCCACGCGTGTCGACAGCCCGGATCCGGACATCGGATCCGGGCTGTCGCGCGTTCTGCCGGGACCTGGCTGCGGGGCAGCAGACCGGAACCGATGGCAGGAGGGCCGAAGTGGGGCAGCCGTCGATCACGATCCTCGAACAGGGCGACGATGTCGGCGGGGTTTGGCGGGACAACACCTACCCGGGCGCCGCGTGCGATGTGCCGTCTGCGCCCGCTGATCCGGTTCGGGGTCACGGTCATCGGGGCGGAGTTCGACGAGCGCACCAACCGGTGGTCGGTGCGGACGGCCGACGGCACCGTCGTCGATGTACGGGCCCAACACGAACCTCGGTTCGGGCTCGATCGTGTACATGCTCGAGTCGCAGGCCCGGCGCATCGCCGGGCTGATCGAGTGGCTCGTCGAGCAACCGGGGTGCGCGGTCGAGGCCGATGCCGGTGTCGAGCGACGCTTCGACGACCGGATCACCGCGCCGCGAACAACCCCCGCACGTACGAAGCCTGCCCCAGATGCTGCAGGCAGTCGCCGATCACGCTGACGAGACGCACCGAGACCGTGACCGGCGGATCCCACCGCCGGTCCACGATCCGGTCGAGTTCGTCGGCGGTGAGCTCGTCGATGTACTCGAGTGTCGCCAGGTGGACATCGCCGTGGTAGTCGGCGAGCAACCGGGCGTCGGCGTGCACGTGACCGACGTCGGTGCTGCTGTGCCCGTATCCGATGTCACCGGCGGGGAACGGGAGATCGAACCGCTCCCGCCAACCGCGGGACGTCCAGGCCTGCTCCACGTCCGCCGCGTCACTCACGTGATCGTCCTGGACGCGGGTAAGGTGCCAGATCAGCCAGGCGATCGAGTTGGCCCGCGGGCCGGGGCGGTAGTCGGACATCTCGGGTGTCAGGTCGGTGCACACCTCGACCACCGACTCCCGGATGCGCTCGAAGTTGTCCCGCAGGATCTCGCGGGCGGCGTCCGTCTCCCTCTGTCCCGTCATGGGTCCACGGTAGGCGCACACCGGCGGTCGCGGGACGCTTCCGATCAGGGGCAGTCCGGCATCCGCAGGCCCTGATCGTCGCCGTACCGGTGCCCGTGCCCGGCGGGGGCGTCGAGCGCGAACAGCATGTCCACGCTGGTCTGGAGGAAGCTGATGCCGGGAATCCATTGTGGCACAGGTGCATCGATGCGTACCCGGTGGAGGTCGGGTGCTCGGGCGAGCAGCGAGGGCGACCACCACACCACCGGATCGGAACTGTTCGCCAGCACCGTCGCGTCGTCGGTTCGGACGGCTCCGGCCGGGGGCCCGGCCCACAGGACGCTGCACGTGCGTGCCTGCCGGTCCGCGGCGTCGTCGAAGATAGCGCTGCCGCCCACCGACCCCAGACTCTGCCCGTACACGTGCAGTGCCGGGCGCTCCGCCGCGGGCAACTGCCCGATCCGCTCCGACACGGCCGTGAACAGTGCGCGCGCCGATTCCTCGGCGTCGGCCCGACCGAACAGGAACGTCGCCCAACTCGGTGCATACGAGTACTGCAGGCCGACTGTCGCGACATCGCCGGCGAAGCGGCGTTCGAGCCCGCGGGCGGCCTCGCCGTCGATCCACCCCGAACCGGTGGGGACCGCGACGACCACCCGGGACCGGAGGAAGGCCCCCGCACGATCCATCTCGGCGACCGCGAGCCGGGCTCGCGCGGTCACGGTCGGGGCCGAGTCGAGGCCGACATAGGTTCGGACACTGCGCGGATCGGACACTCCGGCGACGAATCGGCGCCCTTCCGCGCCCAGGCTCGACCAGGGGACGAGTGACCGAGGATCACCGGGTGCCAGTGTCGGGTCGATCCGTGCGCTCGTGCTCCGGAAGTGCTGCGACGCAGCGGAGGCCGTGGCGGGAGCGGCGGCAGCAACGAGAACCGATCCCGCCACGAGCGACAGTGCGACCGCTCGTACCGGTCCGAGACGGCTTGCGACGCTGCAGGTTCCACGGATTACCCCGAACAGTGCCAGGCACGTCCCGCTCGCCCAGAACGCCACCTCCGCCCAGTGCCCGGCACCGACCGTCGGCGCACCCATCGCCGCCCGCACCGCGTTCTGCCAGCGATTCGCGGTCGCGACCGACCAGACGAGTGCGACGACGCCGAGCACCAACGCGACGACGCGGCCGTCCCGGTGACGTTCCACCGCGCTCGAACGCCTGAACCGGCGCATCACCGACACGGCGCCCCAGGCCAGCGCCGCCAGTGCCCCGGTCAGGACACCCTGGGGGACGGGTCCGCGGGGCAGCAGGGACGGGGCGAGCGCTGCGACGGCTCCTCCGGACAGCGCCAGCGTCGTGCTCACACGGGGAAGCGTCAGGGCGCCCGAGGTGACGGCCCGGGTGCCCGCGGCGACGCTCATGCCGCACCCCGGGACCGGACCCGGCGGATCACGAACGCGGAGGCCAGCATCCCCGCGACGGTGAGGGAGCCGCCGAGGGCGTACCGGATCCAGGGTTCGTCGACGGGGGTGCCGTAGCCCTGCCTCCGCGAGTTCCATCCGACCGCGGTCGCGGCGGTGTCTGCCATCACGAAACACTGTGCGCGGTCCCGGATCCGGGCATCGCACGCGTCGTGCAGGCGCCGGTCCAGTTGGGCATCGATCTCGGTGCGCGCCCACGGTCCGAGGTCGCCGCCGCCCAGGTGGGCGTACCGCAGCAGGTCGTAGCCGAAGTCGTGCGACTTGCATGCCGTGTCGAACTCGGACGGCAGCGGCACCGGCGACGAGCACGCCCCGTCCGGATTGACGAGCATCCCGTTCTCGACGGTGGGTCGATAGCCCATCACCTCGTCGAAATCGCGCGGCACCACGTCCGGTGACCGGTCGTCGGCGGTCAGGGTGGTCAGGGCGGTGACGGCCCGGGCAGCGACGACGTTCTCTCGCAACGGGGTGTCCGCGTCGGCTGCGGGTGCGTACGAGGCGGCGGTCACGATCGAGGTGGCGGCCAGGACCGCGCCGGCCCAGATTCTGGTTCGCATGCCAAACGACGCTAGAAATGGGTCGTACGCTGGGGCATCACCCGGCGGTGGGGATCGTGTGCAGTGCCCGAGCGGGATCGGTGCGGCGTCGCTCGTACTTCGGAGCCACGCCGATCTCACCCTCAGGTATGAGGCTCGACGAGACCGGAGTTCCTAGAGTCGGAACCTGTGAGTGGAACGAGAGTGGTCCGTGGCGCGACGAACCGGTTGCGCGGGCACGGGGTGAACGTCGTCATCGGTCTCGTCACCGTGATCCTGTTCGCGGTGGCCTGGCCGACGCTGCACCTCACCCATCAGGTGCCGCCGCCCGTGCAGCCGATCATCGCGGCGCTCGCCGCGTGGCCGTTCCTCTTCGTCCGTTCCAATCCGGCTCTCGGATGGGCGGTGTCGGCGGTGTCGGCGCTCGTGATCCCGTGGGTGTTCGATCTCGTCCCGGACTCGGGGTACGTCTACCCCTGGCAGGTCGTGCACATCATCGTGATCATGACGCTGCTGTTGGCGGTGAGTCTCGTCGCCGCTCTGCCCACCGTCGCGGTGGCGTGGATCTCGACGGTGCTGCTGTTCTTCGCGAACACCCCGGGCGACGACGGCATCGGCTGGGCGGTGGGGCTCAGCGCGCTGGTCGTCTTCGGTCTCCTGATCCGCTGGCTGGTGCTCTCCCGCCGCCAGTTGGCCGCCGAGGAGGAGGCCGGTGAACTGGAACGGGCGCGCCGGGCGATCCTCGAGGAGAAGGCGCGCATCGCCCGTGACCTGCACGACGTCGTGGCCCACCACATGTCGATGGTCGTCGTGCAGGCGCAGAGCGCGCCGTACCGGATCGCGTCGGTGTCCGACGAGGCGAAAGCCGAGTTCGAGTCCATCGGCGCCACCGCGCGGGAGGCGCTCAACGAGATCCGCGGTCTGCTGGGCGTGCTGCGCAGCGACGCCGAGACGATCGATCGGGCACCCCAGCCCGGCGTCGGCGAGATCCGGGAGTTGCTCGACGGCACCCGGCGGGCGGGGATCTCGTTGTCGTGGAACGTCACCGGCGATCCGGCGGCGCTGTCGGAGATCGCGGGACTGACGGTGTACCGGATCCTGCAGGAGTCGCTGTCCAATGCCGCCCGGCACTGCCCGGGCGCACCGGTGACGGTGGCGGTCGAGTACGGACCGACCGTCACCTCGATCGTGGTGCACAACGGTCCTGCCTCGCAGGCTGCCCGACCGCCGGAGTCGTCGGGTGGCAGCGGCATCGCCGGCATGCGCGAACGCGCGGCCGCGATCGGTGGCACCCTCGACACCCTCGTGCGGGACGACGGCGGATTCGAGGTCAGGGCGCAAATCCCGAGCGCGCCGCTCGCCTAGGCTGTGGCGGTGGCGATCACGGTATTCATTGCGGACGACCAGGCGATGGTGCGGCAGGGCTTCGGCGCGCTGCTGGGCGCGCAACCCGACATCAGCGTCATCGGAGACGCCCCCGACGGTCGTGCCGCGGTCACCGAGGTCAAGCGGCTGCGGCCGGACGTCGTGCTGATGGACGTGCGGATGCCGGAGATGAACGGGCTCGACGCGGCACGCGAGATCCTCGCGGCGGCACTGGAACCGCCGGTGCGGGTGCTGATGCTCACCACGTTCGACATCGACGAGTACGTCTACGAGGCCCTCGGGCTGGGGGCGAGCGGATTCCTGCTCAAGGACGCGCCGGCCGAGGAACTGATCCGGGCGGTGCGCGTCGTCGCGGCCGGTGAGGCGCTGCTCGCGCCGAGCGTCACCCGGAGGCTCATCGAGGACGTCACCCGGCGACGCGCGACCCCGCGCCACCGTGGCCGGCAACTCGACGCGCTCACGCCCCGTGAGCGGGAGGTCCTCGAACTGATCGCCGCGGGACTGTCGAACATCGAGATCGCCGAACGGTTGTTCGTCGCGGAACAGACCGTCAAGACGCACGTCGGGAAGGTGCTCGCGAAGCTGTCGCTGCGCGACCGCGCCCAGGCCGTCGTCCTCGCCTACGAAACCGGACTCGTCACACCCGGGTGATCGACTCGGCGTGCCTGATCGGCGCAGGCGCGGCAAGATGAGAAGGGACCGCTCTGCTCCATTCTTCTCCGTGATGGCCGAGAGGGGCCGTGATGCGCATCGGAATCCTGACCGGGGGCGGCGACTGCCCCGGACTCAACGCCGTCATCCGCGCCGTCGTGCGCACCGCGGACGCGCGCTACGGCAGCACCGTCGTCGGGTTCCAGGACGGCTGGCGGGGGCTGCTCGAGGACCGCAAGATGCAGATGCGCAACGAGGACCGCATCGATCGCATCCTCGCCCGCGGCGGCACCATCCTCGGCACCGCGCGGGTCAATCCGCAGAAGCTGCACGACGGCCTCGACCGGATCAAACAGACCCTCGACGACAACGGCATCGACGTGCTCATCCCGATCGGCGGGGAGGGCACGCTCACCGCCGCGAGCTGGCTCGCCGACAGCGGGGTCCCCGTCGTGGGGGTACCCAAGACGATCGACAACGACATCGACTGCACCGACGTCACGTTCGGGTTCGACACCGCCCTGACCATCGCCACCGACGCGATCGACCGGCTGCACACCACCGCCGAATCGCATCAGCGGGTGATGCTCGTCGAGGTGATGGGGCGGCACGCCGGTTGGATCGCGCTGCACGCGGGAATGGCGTCCGGTGCGCACCTGACCCTGGTGCCGGAGGAGCCGTTCGACGTCGACGAGGTGTGTGCGCTGGTCAAGAAGCGCTTCCAGCGCGGCGACTCCCACTTCATCTGTGTCGTCGCGGAGGGCGCCTCGCCGGACCCGGAGTCGATGACCCTCCGGGAGGGCGGCATCGACGAGTTCGGCCACAAGATCTTCACCGGGGTCGCGCAGCAACTGGCCGTCGAGATCGAACGCCGCATCGGCAAGGAGGTGCGCACGACGGTCCTCGGGCACGTGCAGCGCGGCGGCACGCCGACGCCGTACGACCGGGTGCTGGCGACCCGGTTCGGCGTCCATGCGACCGACGCCGCGCACAACAACCAGTTCGGTCAGATGGTGGCGCTGCACGGGACGAACATCGAGTTGGTGCCGCTGTCGGAGGCGACCAAACAGCTCAAGACCGTGCCCGTCGAGCGCTACCGGGAGGCGGCCGCGTTCTTCGGGTGACGGGGCGCATAAACTCATGGCCATGACTGCCGCCGTGTCCGCTGACCTTCTCGACTATGACGCCGTCCTCGCGAAGTTCGAGCCCGTATTGGGCATGGAAGTGCACGTCGAGCTGCACACCAACACCAAGATGTTCTGCCCGTGCCCCACGGCGTTCGGTGCCGAGCCCAACACCCAGGTGTGCCCCGTGTGCCTCGGCATGCCCGGAGCGCTTCCGGTGGTCAACCAGGCCGCCGTCGAGTCCGCGATCCGCATCGGCCTGGCGCTGAACTGCTCGATCACCCCGTGGGGCCGGTTCGCGCGGAAGAACTACTTCTACCCGGACCAGCCGAAGAACTACCAGATCTCGCAGTACGACGAGCCCATCGCGACCGAGGGGTACCTCGACGTCGTGCTCGACGACGGCAGCACCTGGCGCGTCGACATCGAGCGCGCCCACATGGAGGAGGACACCGGCAAGTCGCTGCACGTCGGCGGCGCCACCGGCCGGATCCACGGCGCGAGCCACTCGCTGCTCGACTACAACCGGGCCGGCGTGCCGCTCGTGGAGATCGTCACCAAGCCCATCACCGGTGCCGGTGAGCGCGCACCCGAGGTGGCCCGCGCGTACGTCGCCGCCCTGCGCGATCTGCTCAAGGCCCTCGACGTCTCCGACGTCCGCATGGACCAGGGTTCGCTGCGCTGCGACGCCAACGTCTCGCTCATGCCGATCGGCGCAGACGTGTTCGGCACCCGCACCGAGACCAAGAACGTCAACTCGCTCAAGAGCGTCGAGGTCGCCGTCCGCTACGAGATGCGCCGTCAGGCTGCCGTCCTCGTCGCCGGTGGCGAGATCATCCAGGAGACCCGGCACTTCCAGGAGGCCGACGGCACCACGTCCGCCGGTCGCCGCAAGGAGACCGCCGAGGACTACCGCTACTTCCCGGAGCCGGATCTCGAGCCCGTCGCGCCCGACGCCGCGTGGGTCGAGGAACTGCGTGGCACGCTGCCCGAGCTGCCGTGGCTGCGCCGCGCCCGCATCCAGGAGGAGTGGGGTGTCTCCGACGAGGAGATGCGCGACCTGGTCAACGCCGGTGCTCTCGATCTGGTGATCGCGACGACGGAGGCCGGAGCGCCCGCGTCCGAGGCCCGCTCGTGGTGGGTCGCCTACCTCGCGCAGCAGGCCAACACCCGCGGTGTCGAGCTGGCGGAGCTGGCGATCACCCCGGCTCAGGTCGCCAAGGTCGTCGCGCTCGTCGGCGACGGCAAGCTCACCAACAAGCTGGCCCGTCAGGTGGTCGACGGTGTGCTCGCCGGCGAGGGTGAGCCGGAAGAGGTCGTGGCCGCCCGTGGCCTCGAGGTCGTGCGTGACGACTCGGCACTGCAGGCCGCGGTCGACGCGGCCCTCGCCGCGAACCCCGACATCGCCGACAAGATCCGCAGCGGCAAGGTCGCTGCGGCAGGCAAGATCGTCGGCGACGTGATGAAGGCGACTCGCGGCCAGGCCGACCCGGCGCGCGTCAAGGAGCTCGTCATCGCCGCATGCAGCTGATGTAGCAGATAATGTAGCGCCCCATGGACGCTGCAGTCGCCACCTCGCTGTTCTGGATCGCCGTCGCAGCGGTGGTGGCGCCACTGCTCGCCGGATCACTGCCGCGCAAGCTGGTGCCCGAGGTGGTGTTGCTGCTCGTGGCAGGGATCGTGATCGGTCCCTACGTCCTCGACCTCGCGAATGCCGGCAGCGAGATCGAGATGCTGCGGGAACTCGGCCTGGGCATGCTGTTTCTCCTCGCCGGCTACGAGGTGGACCGCGACGAACTGACCGGCCGCGGGGGCCGTCGCGCACTCGTGACGTGGCTGGTGTGCCTGGCCGTCGCGTTCGCGATCGTCGCCGCGTTGGGTGCGGCGGGCCTGGTCCACTCCGAGATCGCCGTGGCGATCGCATTGACGTCGACGGCCCTCGGCACGCTGCTGCCGATCCTCAAGGATCGCGGCATCGTCACGACACCTGTCGGCAAGGCGGTACTCAACCACGGCGCGGTCGGCGAGATCGGCCCGGTGATCGCGATGGCGGTGCTGCTCGGGGCGCGCGGCGCGGTCATGTCCCTCGTCGTGCTGGCCGCCTTCGCGGTGGTGGCGGTCGTCGTCGCGATCCTGCCGGCCCGGATCCTGCGTGAGGGTTCGGACCTGGTCGCAGTGATCCGGCGCGGTGCGGACACCACCGCCCAGACGACCGTCCGCCTGGTGATGTTGCTGCTGGTGGCGTTGATCGCGGTCGCGGCGGTGTTCGACCTCGACGTCATCCTCGGTGCCTTCGCGGCGGGCTTCATCCTGCGCCGCGCGGTGCCCGACGGCAACGAGCGGCTCGAGTCCAAGCTCGAGGGCCTCGCGTTCGGACTCCTGATCCCGATCTTCTTCGTCACGTCCGGCATGGCGATCGACGTGTCCGCGGTGGCCGGTGCGCCGCTGGTCCTCCTCGCTTTCCTGGGCCTGCTGCTGGTGGCCCGCGGACTGCCGGTGTTCGTGGCGTCGCGCTACGACCGGGGACCGGACGGCGCGAACTTCGACACCCGTGAGCAACTCCAGATCGCGCTGTACTCCACGACGGGTCTGCCGCTCATCGTCGCGGTCACCGGCGTCGCTGTGGCGGCAGGTGAGATGTCCAACGGGACCGCGTCGATCCTCGTCGCGGCCGGCGCGATCACGGTCCTGGTGCTGCCGATGATCGCGAGTGCGCTGACCCGCGACGACCGGGGTGAGCGCCGCGATCGGACGGATCGGCAGCCGACCGGACCCGCGAGCGTCTGAGCGTCAGTCGGTCCCGCCGCCTCCGCTCGGCAACGGAATCTTGACGACGCGATCGTCGGTGGGGCCGGGCTCGCCGCCGGACTTGTTCACCGTGGCCGCCCAGATCTCGCCGGCACCGTTGATCACCGTCCCGCCGAGACGGCCGTAGAGGTTCTGCGCGAGCAGGGCCGGCGCCGACGTGACGGCACCGGTCTCCGGTTCGGTCGCCAGGACCGCCATCGCCTTCGCGTCCGTCAGGGCCACAGCAACCGCACCGGGCGTGGCGGCGCAGCCTGCGACGCCCGGCTTGTCCGGCCACGTCCACGCCGGCGAGCCGACGGTTCCGTCCGGTCGGACGCGCTGGATCCGATCCTCGAGCGCCGTGCGGTCCGTGACCCACACACCGCCGCCGTGGTCCGCACACACGTCGCCCGCCCGGCCCAGCCCGGACAGCACGACGGCCGGTCGTGGCGGATTCGGGGCCGACGACAGGGCCGTGACCCGGAGCAGCTTCCCGGCGAGTGACGCGGGATCCGCCGCGGCCGCCGGATTGCCGGCATCACCGGTCAGGACCATCAACTCGCCGGGCGTCGAGAACGTCAGCGCCCCGGCGTTGCCGACGTCACCGCGCGGGATGCCGGTCAGCACCTCCTTCGGCGTGTCCCCGGCGGCGATACGGACGACCCGGTTGTCGCTGCCGGTCGTGATGTAGGCGTACAGCAGGCGGTCCTCGGCGAACGTGGGGGACAGCGCGATGTCCAGCAGACCGCCGTCGGATCCGGAATCGACGGGGATCCGGGCGAACTCGGTCGGCTGCTCGCCCGGCGCCACCCGCATGATGCGCCCGGTGCGCCGCTCGGTCACGAACGCGGCCCCGTCCGGCAGCATCACCAGCCCGCCGGTCGCGTCCAGGCACGTGGCGACGACATTGGGGTCGCGGTCGAAGCAGGGATCGTTCGGTACAGACGGCTCGGGCGGCACCGACGAGGGGGCCGACGGCTCGCGGGGCTGGACTTCGGCACCGGACCCGAACGTCGGCTCGGGGGTGAAGGGCGACGACGTGGAGTCGTCGAACCGTGCGCATCCGGTGGCTGCCACCACCGCGATCGAACAGATGGCTGCCGCGGCCGCCCCTCGCACCTTTCGGCCCGGTACACCCTTCGTCATGATGCAGACGTTACGGAAGGCCGACGGGGGTACGCCACGCGGCGCGGTGTGACCGGCGCGCCGGGCCGCGCTACCCGGTCAACCCCCACCAACCGTCCTAGGCTGCAATTCGTGACCGACACGTCGAAAGATCACACCGAGTCCACCGGCGCGGGAACGGCGCCGAGCCCGTACGATCAGCCGACCGCGAGGATCCCCGCGCAGTCCGTCGACCGGGTGAACCGACCGTTGGCGCACACCGACGACGACCTGGACTTCTACGACAGGCACGCCGCGAGTCTGCCGACGGAGCAGATTCCCACCTTTCGTCCCGCGCCCGCGCCGACCGGCCTCGACGACCAGCCCACCACCGTGATCTCGCGCGGCGAACCGACGGTCCCGACCCGCGCGGTGCCCACTCCGGTCGCCACCGATCCGATCATGTCGGAACCGATCGTGTCGGAGCCGATCGGCGATGCGCTGACGGTCGCTGCCCCGGTCGCGGTCGTGCCGACCCCGGCACCGGACGGCGGGGTGGACAACCGGCGCGGCACACTGGATCTCGGTCTGCTCATCTTGCGTCTCGCGGTGGGTGGCACACTGCTCGCGCACGGCCTGCAGAAGCTCGCCGGGTGGTGGAACGGGCCGGGGCTGGGCGGCTACCGGGACGTCCTGATGGACTCCGGTTTCGATCACGCGCGCGTCCTCGCGGTCGTCGGCGCGGTCGGTGAGGTCGCGGGCGGAGTGCTGCTGATCCTGGGTCTGCTCACACCCGTCGCCGCTGCCACCGTGGTGGCCGTCATGATCAATGCCTGGTGCGTGAAGCAGTCCATGGTGCCCGGCCTCGAGTACTTCGCTCCCGACGGCATCGAGTACGAGACCGTGCTCGCCGCCGCCGCGGCCGCGATCATCCTGACCGGCCCCGGCCGGATCTCCTTGGACGGCCGCCGCAAGTGGGCCACCCGCCCGTACGTCGGGTCGGCGGTGATCCTGATCCTCGGTGTGGCCGTCGGCGTTGCTGTGTGGATCCTCCTCAACGGGGCGAACCCCGTCATCTGACGGCACTGCCGCTCCGGTTCTCGTCGTGCCGCTCCTCCCATCGGGGGAGCGGCACGACCATTTCTGGAGCGGCAGCGGGGTTCAGCCGAACGCGCGTCGCAGTCGTCGAACCACCTCCTCGGGTGAGCTCAGCTCCCGCCAGCCCCACCGGGCGACGCCGTAGCCGGCACCTCGGATGCGGTCCTCGCGGAGCTTCTCCTCGATTACGGCCTGCGCGGTGGTCTGCCCGGGACGCAGGTGCTCGGTGTACTTGCCGAGACCGTCGAACTCGCCGACCGCGCGTTCGTTCTCGAAGAGGAAGTCGACCCGCCCGATCGATCCCTGCTCGTCGATGATCACACGCTGGAGGTCCGGGGTCGGAAGCCGCAGCCGATGGATCAGGACGCGGCTACGTGACTCTCCTACGCTCTCGCTCCGCCCGTCCATGAACGCCACGGCTCGCGCCGCCTGCGCTGCTCCGCGCCGTCCCCGACAGCGGGCGAGTGCGTCGTCGAGGCTCGCGCGGGTCACCAGTCCGGTTGCCAACGCGTGGTCCCCCGACACCACGGCGCTCTCGAACGCAGCCGTGCGCGCGAGGTCGACGACCGTGCGGGCGGGTGTCGTGACGCCCACCCCGTCCACGACGCCGACGTCGTCGGACAGTCGCGCGACGTGCACGTGACGGCGCGTGGTGATCTTGCCGCCGGAGGCGCGGTCGAGGGTGGAGTGGACCCGCCTCAGCGGCACGTTCCAGACCTCGATCCCGTGCAGTACGGCCGCTGACACGTGGCTGACGACGGCGTCCGGGCACGCGGACGCGGTGGCGAGGACTGCCAGGCGGTGCTGCGCGACGGAATCCAGCTCGGCGAGGTCGGTCGCGCGGACGTACGCCCCCGGCCTGACTGCGAGCAACTCACGTGACCGCCGGGCGGCCCGCAGTTCGTGATCGGTGAAGCCACGGTCGAGCGCGTCGGCTCTGAACACCAGTGGTGTGCCCTCGAATTCCATGGCCCGAGCCTGCCGCTCGGAAGCGGGCCGAGGGCGCCCGGTTCGTGATCTGTGGATGGATTTCTCGTTATCCACAGGTCCGCCGCTCCGGAAATGGCTGTGCCGCGCCTCCGATCGGAGACGCGGCACAGCGAAAAGTGGAGCGGCGGGCCCGGTTACGGTACGTAGCGGACGGCGCCCTTGTCGGCCGAGGTTGCCAGCGCCGCGTAGGCGCGCAGCGCGGTGGTGACGGTGCGCTGACGGTCCACCGGCTGCCACGGACGCTCGGACGCCTCCATCTTGGCGCGACGCTGCGCGAGGGTCTCGTCGTCGACGAGGACCTCGAGGGTGCGGGTCGCGACGTCGATGCGGATCTGGTCACCGTCCTCGACGAGGCCGATCACACCGCCCGACGCGGCCTCGGGGGAGACGTGCCCGATGGACAGGCCGGACGTGCCACCGGAGAAGCGGCCGTCGGTGACCAGTGCGCACACCTTGCCGAGCCCGGCGCCCTTGAGGAACGCGGTGGGGTGCAGCATCTCCTGCATGCCGGGGCCGCCCTTGGGGCCCTCGTAGCGGACGACGATGACGTCGCCGGGCTTGATCTGCTTCTGCAGGATCACCGACACCGCGGCCTCCTGAGACTCGACGACGACGGCCGGACCCTGGAACGAGAACAGTTCCTCGTCGATGCCGGCGGTCTTGAGGATCGCGCCGTCGACGGCGATGTTGCCGCGCAGCACGCACAGGCCACCCTCGACGGTGTAGGCGTGCTCGAGGTCGCGAATGCAGCCGCCCTCGGCGTCGGTGTCGAGCGCGCTCCAGCGGTTGTTCGTCGAGAACGGCTCGGTGGTGCGCACGCCGCCCGGGGCCGCGTGGAACAGTTCGATCGCCTCGTCGGACGCCTTGCCGGAGCGGATGTCCCACGTGTCGAGCCACTCGTCGAACGACTTCGTGTGGACGGTGGAGACGTCTTCTTCCAGCAGGCCCGCGCGGCGGAGTTCACCGAGCAGGGCGGGGATGCCACCGGCGCGGTGCACGTCCTCCATGTGGTAGTCCGAGTTGGGGGAGACCTTCGACAGGCACGGCACCTGGCGGCTGATCTCGTCGATGGTGGTGAGGTCGAAGTCGACCTCGCCCTCCTGCGCGGCGGCGAGCGTGTGCAGGACGGTGTTGGTGGAGCCGCCCATCGCGACGTCGAGTGCCATCGCGTTGCGGAACGCCTTGGGGGATGCAATGTTCCGCGGCAGGACCGACTCGTCCTCGTCGCGGTAGTAACGCAGCGCGGCCTCGACGACGGTGGTGCCGGCGCGGCTGAACAGGGCGCGGCGGGCCTCGTGGGTAGCCAGCGTGGAGCCGTTGCCGGGCAGCGCCAGGCCGAGGGCTTCGGTGAGGCAGTTCATCGAGTTGGCGGTGAACATGCCCGAGCACGATCCACAGGTCGGGCAGGCACTGCGCTCGACCTCGTCGAGGCCTTCCTCGGTCACGGCATCGTTGGCGCTCGCCGAGAT
Source organism: Prescottella defluvii (assembly GCF_000738775.1). GTDB lineage: Bacteria > Actinomycetota > Actinomycetes > Mycobacteriales > Mycobacteriaceae > Prescottella > Prescottella defluvii. The sequence goes on along the minus strand of NZ_JPOC01000036.1, from coordinate 16,706 downwards.
CGCGGTGATCAGGTCGGTGGGGGCCTGTGCGACGCCGCCGACGACGACGGCCTTGCCGGCTTCCATCGGACCGCCGGAGACGAAGACCGTCGGGATGTTCAGGCGCATCGCGGCATTGAGCATGCCGGGGGTGATCTTGTCGCAGTTCGAGATGCAGACCAGGGCGTCGGCGGTGTGCGCGTTGACCATGTATTCGACGGAGTCGGCGATGATCTCGCGGCTCGGCAGCGAGTACAGCATGCCGCCGTGTCCCATCGCGATGCCGTCGTCGACGGCGATGGTGTGGAACTCGCGGGGCACGCCACCGGCGGCGCGGACGGCCTCTGCAACGATGTCGCCGACGTTCTTCAGATGAACGTGGCCGGGCACGAACTGCGTGTAGGAGTTCGCGATCGCGACGATCGGCTTACCGAAATCGGAGTCGGTCATGCCGGTCGCGCGCCAGAGCGAGCGGGCTCCGGCAGCGTTGCGTCCGACGGTGGTGGTGCGTGACCTCAGCGGGGGCATGGGCGAATTCCTTCGTCGATCAGCGATTCTCGGCGGCGGGCTGTGCTCGCCGAGCGCGGCGTAATGCGTGAACTGGTGGGCCCGTGAAGGTGCTGGTCGCTGGACCCGATTTCGGCTGGTGTGGCAGCCTCGTCATCTCCGGTGGGAGCGAGAGACATCCTGCTTGGACGCTACTCCCGCGGGCGAGCTAGTCGGTATCCGGCTCCGAGTCTCCGGCGGACTCGGCTTCGGCGCGTGCCTTCTCTGCCTGCGCCACGCGGGCGGCGGCGTAGGGGTCGGTGACGCGGCCGCCGCTGGCCGACGCGAGCTGGGGGAGACGTCCGAAGGTCACGTTCGGCAGCGACACCTCGGTGCCGTCGAGCAGCTCCGCGCGCGCCCAGCCCCGCTTGGGGAAGCGGAAGCCCTTGATCTGATCCCACGATATGGACTGGCTGGAGAAGGTGCGCCGCAGCTCGAGGCCGCCCGGGGTGACGGTGGTCCGCACGCGCAGCACCCAGGCTCCGATGAGGAACGGGATCACCAGGGTCCAGCCGAAGGCGGCCGGCCACCCGAGAACGGGGAAGCTCAAGCAGAACAGCAGGAACAAGCACGCGATCAGGGCGAGCGGGGAAATCCGGATGACCTGTCGGTCGTCCGCGGGCGTATGGGATGATGGCACCGGTGGCACGGGCTGCTGAGGAGATGACACCTCTACATCTTCGCACTGCAGCCGAGGCATCTTACATTCTGGGACAGCGCACTCACCAAAGTTGACTGTCTACCATTCACGCGCCTACCGTCGAGCGCGTGAAACAGAATGAGTTGCTCGTAATCGGCCGGCGCGTCGTCGCCTGAGCCGGTTCCTTCAACTCGCCAGATAACGACGCGCCACCCTCGTACAGCGGATGCTGACGAGGGTTTTTTGTTGCCCGGAGCCAGAATCAGAGGACTTTCCAGTGAGCGCACCAACCGCACGGCCTCAACCCACGCCGCGCAAGTCGGGAGCTGCCGGCCCGACCAACGCGGCCGCCGCCACGCCGACCGGTAACCGTCGTCAGGTCGCCCCCGAGCGGGTCACCGGCGCGCAGTCCGTCGTCCGCGCCCTCGAGGAGCTCGAGGTCGACACCGTGTTCGGTATCCCGGGTGGTGCCGTTCTGCCGGTGTACGACCCGCTCTTCGATTCGCAGAAGGTTCGGCACGTCCTGGTGCGCCACGAGCAGGGCGCAGGTCACGCTGCGACCGGCTACGCCCAGGCCACCGGCAAGGTCGGTGTCTGCATGGCGACGTCGGGTCCGGGTGCGACCAACCTGGTGACCCCGCTCGCCGATGCGCAGATGGACTCGGTCCCCGTCGTCGCGATCACCGGACAGGTCGGCCGTGGGCTGATCGGCACCGACGCGTTCCAGGAAGCCGACATCTCCGGCATCACGATGCCGATCACCAAGCACAACTTCCTCATCACCGACGGCGTCGACATCCCGCGGATCCTGGCCGAGGCGTTCTACCTCGCGTCCAGTGGCCGCCCGGGTGCGGTCCTCGTCGACATCCCCAAGGACATCCTGCAGGCGCAGACCACGTTCTCGTGGCCGCCGGAGATGCACCTGCCCGGCTACCGTCCGGTCACCAAGCCGCACGGCAAGCAGGTTCGCGAGGCTGCGCGGCTCATCGCCGACGCCAAGTCCCCGGTCCTGTACGTCGGCGGCGGTGTCATCAAGGCCGACGCGTCCGCCGAACTGCTCGAACTGGCCGAGCTCACGGGCATCCCCGTCGTCACCACGCTCATGGCCCGTGGCGCGTTCCCGGACAGCCACCAGCTCAACTGCGGCATGCCGGGCATGCACGGCACCGTCGCGGCCGTCGCCGCGCTGCAGCGGAGCGATCTGCTGATCACCCTGGGCGCCCGCTTCGACGACCGTGTCACCGGTCAGCTCGACTCGTTCGCACCCGACGCGAAGGTCATCCACGCGGACATCGACCCCGCGGAGATCGGGAAGAACCGTCATGCGGACGTCCCGATCGTGGGCGACTGCAAGGAGGTCATCACCGAGCTGATCGAGGCGATCCGCGCCGACCAGGCGACGGGCACGACCCTCGACCTCACCGAGTGGTGGGCATACCTCGACGGCATCCGCCGCACCTACCCGCTGGCGTACGACCGTCCGGCGGACGGCTCGCTGTCGCCCGAGTACGTGATCCAGGCCGTCGGCCGTCTCGCGGGCCCGGACGCGATCTACTGCGCCGGCGTCGGCCAGCACCAGATGTGGGCGGCGCAGTTCGTCAACTACGAGAAGCCGCGCACGTGGCTCAACTCCGGTGGCCTGGGCACGATGGGCTACGCCGTGCCTGCCGCGATGGGCGCCAAGATGGGCATGCCGGACCGTGAGGTCTGGGCCATCGACGGTGACGGCTGCTTCCAGATGACCAATCAGGAACTGGCCACGTGTGCGCTCGAGGGCGTGCCGATCAAGGTCGCGCTCGTCAACAACGGCAACCTGGGCATGGTCCGCCAGTGGCAGACGCTCTTCTACGACGAGCGTTACTCCAACACCAACCTGGGCACCCACGGCGCCGTGCGGATCCCGGACTTCGTGAAGCTGGCCGAGGCGTTGGGCTGCGTCGGCATCCGCGTCGAGCGCGAGGAGGACGTCGAGGACGCGATCCGCACCGCGCAGTCGATCAACGACAAGCCCGTCGTCATCGACTTCATCGTGGGCGCCGACGCCCAGGTGTGGCCGATGGTCGCCGCCGGCACCAGCAACGACGAGATCATGGCGGCCCGGGGCATCCGGCCGCTGTTCGACGATGACGAGGCTGCGGACGACCCCGCAACCATTCACGAGGCCATGAAGGAAGGCGCCGCGCGTGAGCAGGCTGCCACCGAGGCCGCTGCAGGAGAGGATCGCCCGTGAGCACCAGTCACACCCTCAGTGTTCTCGTCGAGGACAAGCCGGGCGTGCTGGCCCGCGTCGCCGCACTCTTCTCCCGCCGGGGATTCAACATCGAGTCGCTCGCCGTCGGCGGCACCGAGGTTCCCGACATCTCGCGCATGACGATCGTCGTGACGGTCGACGAGTTCCCGCTCGAGCAGGTGACGAAGCAGCTCAACAAGCTGGTCAACGTCATCAAGATCGTCGAGCAGGACACCGAGGCCTCGGTGGCGCGCGAACTGATCCTGATCAAGGTGCGCGCCGACGCCAGCGTGCGCACGCAGGTCATCGAGACGGTGAACCTGTTCCGCGCCAAGGTGATCGACGTCGCTCCGGAGGCCGTCACCATCGAGGCCACGGGAACGCGCTCCAAGCTCGATGCGCTCCTGCGCATGCTCGATCCGTTCGGTATCCGCGAGATCGTGCAGTCCGGTGTGGTGGCGGTCGGCCGTGGGCCGAAGTCCATCACGGCCACCCGCTAGAACCGTTCACCCACCAACAACAGACAATCAAGCGTTCATAGAACCCAGAGGGAAGGTAAGAACTGTGGCAGTCGAGATGTTCTACGACGACGATGCAGACCTGTCGATCATCCAGGGCCGCAAGGTCGCGGTCATCGGCTACGGCAGCCAGGGCCACGCGCACTCGCTGAGCCTGCGCGATTCCGGTGTCGATGTGCGCATCGGCCTCAAGGAGGGTTCGAAGTCCCGCGCCAAGGCCGAGGAGCAGGGCCTGACCGTGGGCACGCCGGCCGAGGTTGCCGAGTGGGCCGACGTCATCATGGTGCTCGCCCCCGACACCGCTCAGGCGTCGATCTTCAAGAACGACATCGAGCCGAACCTGAAGGACGGCGACGCGCTGTTCTTCGGCCACGGCCTCAACATCCACTTCGACCTGATCAAGGCTCCGGAGAACGTCACCGTCGCCATGGTCGCGCCGAAGGGCCCGGGCCACCTGGTCCGTCGTCAGTTCGTCGACGGCAAGGGCGTTCCGGCCCTGATCGCCGTTCACCAGGACCCGAAGGGCGAGGGCCAGGCCCTGGCTCTGTCCTACGCGAAGGCCATCGGTGGCACCCGCGCCGGCGTCATCAAGACCACGTTCAAGGAAGAGACCGAGACGGATCTCTTCGGCGAGCAGGCTGTCCTCTGCGGCGGCACCGAGGAACTCGTCAAGACGGGCTTCGAGGTCATGGTCGAGGCCGGCTACGCGCCCGAGATGGCGTACTTCGAGGTGCTGCACGAGCTCAAGCTCATCGTCGACCTCATGTACGAGGGTGGCATCGCTCGCATGAACTACTCGGTGTCCGACACCGCGGAGTTCGGTGGCTACCTGTCCGGTCCCCGCGTCATCGACGCCGGCACCAAGGAGCGCATGAAGGCGATCCTGGCCGACATCCAGTCGGGCGAGTTCACCCGTCGCCTGGTTGCCAACGTCGAGAACGGCAACACCGAGCTCGAGGGCCTGCGCAAGGCCAACGCCGAGCACCCCATCGAGGTCACCGGCAAGAAGCTGCGCGACCTGATGAGCTGGGTCGATCGTCCGATCACCGAGACGGCCTGATCTACAGCTGACCTTTCGGCCCGAGGCCGTGCGCTTCAGTGCGCGCGGCCTCGGGCCGAAGTCGTTCCCGGAATGTGGCGTGGATCTCCGAAATATCGTCCTCGGGTGTCCACTATGTGGTAGCCGATACCCGCCCTGCGGAATCGCCGCGCCGCGCCAACTAAACTGATCTCGATCACGGCCGTCCGTGCGCGCCCTCGTGGCGCCCGGCCGTGGACATCTGCTCGACCCGATCCAGTCCGCATCCAACACAGGAGAGTTCCTCGTGAGCCAGAATGGCCGTCCCGTTGTCCTGATCGCCGACAAGCTCGCACAATCGACCGTCGATGCGCTCGGTGACGGTGTCGAGGTGCGCTGGGTGGACGGTCCCGACCGTCCCGCTCTGCTCGCGGCCGTGCCCGAGGCCGACGCGCTGCTCGTCCGCTCCGCCACGACGGTCGACGCCGAGGTGCTCGCCGCCGCGACGAAGCTGAAGATCGTCGGCCGCGCCGGTGTCGGCCTCGACAACGTCGACATCCCGGCTGCCACCGAGCGTGGCGTCATGGTCGTCAACGCACCGACCTCCAACATCCACTCGGCCGCCGAGCACGCTGTCTCGCTGCTGCTGTCGACCGCGCGCCAGATCCCGGCCGCCGACCGCACGCTGCGTGAGAAGACCTGGAAGCGTTCGAGCTTCAACGGCACCGAGATCCTCGGCAAGACCGTCGGCGTCGTCGGCCTGGGCCGCATCGGCCAGCTGTTCGCGCAGCGCCTCGCCGCGTTCGAGACCGAGATCATCGCGTACGACCCCTACCTGCCGGCCGCTCGCGCCGCGCAGCTGGGCATCGAGCTCGTCGACATCGACCAGCTGGTCGAGCGCGCCGACTTCATCTCGGTGCACCTGCCCAAGACCAAGGAGACCGCGGGTCTGCTGAACGCCGAGCGCCTGGCCAAGGCCAAGGACGGCGTCATCATCGTCAATGCGGCCCGCGGTGGCCTCATCGACGAGGACGCGCTGTACGACGCGCTCGTGAACGGCAAGGTCCGCGCCGCCGGCCTCGACGTGTTCAACACCGAGCCGTGCACCGACTCCAAGCTGTTCGACCTCGACAACGTCGTCGTCACTCCGCACCTCGGTGCCTCCACCTCCGAGGCCCAGGATCGCGCCGGCACCGATGTCGCGAAGAGTGTCCTGCTGGCCCTGGCCGGCGAGTTCGTGCCGGACGCCGTCAACGTCTCCGGTGGCCCGGTCGGCGAAGAGGTCGCCCCGTGGCTCGAGCTGGTCCGCAAGCTGGGTCTGCTCGCCGGCACCCTGTCGCCCGAGGCCGTCCAGAACGTCCAGGTCGTCGTCAGCGGCGAGCTGTCCGCCGAGAACGTCGAGATCCTGGGCCTGGCCGCCCTGCGTGGCCTGTTCTCGGCCAGCAGCGACGAGGCCGTCACGTTCGTCAACGCCCCGCAGCTCGCCGAGCAGCGCGGCGTGAGCGTCGAGGTCGAGAAGCACAGCGAGGCGCAGACGCACCGCAGCGCCGTCGAGGTCCGCGCGGTTGCCGCGGACGGCACCGTCACCGCCGTCGCGGGTGCGCTGACCGGCCTGCAGCAGGTCGAGAAGATCGTCAACGTCAACGGCCGCAGCTTCGACCTGCGCGCCGAGGGCCACAACATCGTCGTGCACTACGCGGACCGTCCGGGTGTCCTGGGTGTGCTCGGCACCGTGCTCGGCAACGCCGGCATCGACATCCAGGCCGCCGCGCTGAGCCAGGACGTCGAGGGCACCGGTGCCACCGTGATCCTGCGCGTCAACCAGGTCGTCGGTGACGCCGAGGTCGCTCAGATCGTGGAGCAGCTCGATGCCCGCGTTGCGCAGGTCGACCTGTCCTGACCTTCCCCCATCTGTACCCGGTGGCCGCGATCGTCGAGGACGGTCGCGGCCAGCGGCGCAACCGGGGTGTCTCACGCCACCGGTGGATTCTCAGTGAAAGAGAGTGTGTCCCATGAAGCTTGCGGTCATCCCCGGTGACGGTATCGGTGTCGAGGTCACGGCCGAGGCGCTGAAGGTGCTGCGGAAGCTGGTTCCCGATGTGGAGACCACCGAGTTCGATCTCGGTGCCAAGCGCTACAACGAGACCGGCGACCTGCTGCCCGACGCCGAGCTCGACGCGATCCGTCAGCACGACGCGATCCTGCTCGGCGCCATCGGCGATCCGCGGTTCGTCGCGCCGGGCATCCTCGAGCGTGGTCTGCTGCTGAACATGCGGTTCCTGCTCGATCACCACGTGAACCTGCGCCCGGCCCGCACCTACCCGGGTTCGAGCTCGCCGCTGGCCGCGAACCCGGACATCGACTTCATCGTGGTGCGCGAGGGCACCGAGGGCCCGTACACCGGCAACGGTGGCTCGATCCGTGTCGGCACCCCGCACGAGGTCGCAACCGAGGTCTCGGTCAACACGTGGTTCGGCGCCGAGCGCGTCGTGCGTGCCGCGTACGAGCTGGCACAGACCCGACGCAAGCACCTGACGCTCATCCACAAGACGAACGTGCTCTCCAACGCGGGCCGCATCTGGACCCGCGCGATGGAGACGATCGGTGCCGAGTACCCGGACGTCGAGACGGCGTACTGCCACATCGACGCCGCGACCATCTACATGGTCACCGATCCGACCCGCTTCGACGTCATCGTCACCGACAACCTGTTCGGCGACATCATCACCGACCTGGCGGGTGCCGTCACCGGTGGCATCGGTCTGGCGGCCAGTGCCAACATCGACGCGTCGGGCACCAACCCGTCGATGTTCGAGCCCGTGCACGGTTCGGCGCCGGACATCGCCGGCCAGGGCATCGCCGATCCCACTGCCGCCATCCTCTCGGCTGCGATGCTGCTGCGTCACCTCGGTCGTGGCGACGACGCCGCGCGCATCGAGGCCGCCGTCGAGGCGGACCTGTCCTCGCGCGGTGACGCCCCGATCGTCACCGCCGAGGTGGGCGACCGGATCGCTGCTGCCGTCTAGTCATTCGTTCGAACGACGTGACCGCCGCCCGGATTCCGGGCGGCGGTCACGTCGTTTTTCGTCCTGATGTTCAGCGTCGTTCGGGTTGATCCCCGGGAACCAGGGGTGCCGCGACGAGTGGGAACAGTGCGGTGATCGCGAAGGCGACGGGAAAGCTCACCGCCGCGATCAGCCCGCCGAACAGCGGCGGCACCACCGACGCCGCGAGGTACTGGCTCGTGTTCTGGGCGCCGAGCGCGCGTCCGCTCCAGTACGGTCCGGCGATCTCGGCGACGGCCGTGAAGGCCAATCCGTTGTCCGCCACCGTGATCACCGACGCGACGACCAACAGCGCCACGGACGCGGGGGAGTCCAGCCAGTCGGTCAGCGCCAGCGCGCCCATCGAGATCGCGGCCGCGACGGCAACCCAGCGCAGGGGGCGCATCCTGCTCCCCACCCGATCCGACAGTGCCCCCGCCGCGATCCGGCCTGCGGCGCCGAGCAATTGCGTCACGGTGATGAGCAGACCGGCCGATGCCGCGGACCAGTTCCGCTCCGTCATCAGCCACAGCAGCGAGAACGTCCACACCAGGTACTGCGGAACCACCAGCAGCACCGAGACGCCGTGAATCCGCCACAGCACGCCCGAGTTCCGGTACGGATTGTCCAGCAGGCCCGTCTCCCGTGCCGCCGATCGCGCCGGCCGGGGTGGATCGACGATGAACAGGCAGGCGATCGCAGCGACGAACGTCACAGCGGTGGGCAGTACCAATGCCCAACCGACTCCGTGGGATTCGGCGACGCGGGGCACCGTCAGTGCGGCCAGCGCGACGCCCAGCGGCAGGGCCATCTGGCGGATTCCCATCGCGAGTCCGCGTCGTTGCGGCGGGAACCAGCCGACCACGACGCGTCCGCTGGCGGCGTTCGCGCTCGACGCGGCCATTCCGCCGATCAGCAGGAAGATGCCGAGCATCGTGAACGAGGAACTCAGGGCGGCGCCCGCACTCGCCAGTGCCGTGACGGCCATGCCCACCACCAGGACCCGGCGTTCGCCGATGCGATCGACGACGGCACCCCACGCCATGAGGCTGACGAGGAAGCCGATCGTCGGCGCAGCGACGACGAGGCCGGCGCGCGGCAGGTCCAGACCGTGCACCTCCTGCAATGTGGGCAGCAGGAACGCCGGAGCATTCGAGAACACGGCGCCCGCAGCCTGCGCGAGCACACCCAGTCCCAGCATCGACCAGCGTTTCGCCGAACTCACCCGAACATCCTCGCCTATTGCCACGTCCATGGTCCCGTCCCAATATGTGAAATGAAGTTCCTACAATGTGGATACTGGCCGAAGTGTAGACCCTTCGCCGGCGAGTGCGCGACGGGTACGCCGCGGTGATGCCGCCCGACTCGATAGACTCGGCCCCATGCGCCTTGGTCGAATTGCCAGTCCCGATGGAGTTGCCTTCGTGTCGATCGAGGGGGAGGGCGACGCGCAGACTGCGAAGGAGATCGCCGAACACCCCTTCGGCACACCGACTTTCACCGGTCGTAGCTGGCCGCTGGCCGACGTCCGCCTGCTGGCGCCGATCCTGGCCAGCAAGGTGATCTGCATCGGCAAGAACTACGCCGCGCACGCGGCCGAGATGGGTGGCGAGGCACCGCAGGATCCGGTCATCTTCATCAAGCCCAACACGTCGATCGTCGGTCCGGGCGCGCCGATCATGCTGCCGCCGTCGTCGAACGAGGTCCACTACGAAGGCGAACTCGCAGTCGTCATCGGTCGTCCCTGCAAGGACGTCCCCGCCGCGAAGGCGCTCGACGTGGTCCTCGGCTACACCGTCGCGAACGACGTCACCGCACGCGACCAGCAGCGCCACGACGGCCAGTGGACGCGCGCCAAGGGTTACGACACGTTCTGCCCGCTCGGCCCCTGGATCGAGACGAAACTCGACGTCTCGGACGTCGAGGTCAAGACCGAGGTGGACGGCGAGGTCAAGCAGCGCAGCCGCACTTCGCTGCTGCTCCACGACATCCCGAAGATCATCGAGTGGATCTCCGGTGTCATGACGCTCCTGCCGGGCGACGTCATCCTCACCGGTACCCCGGAAGGGGTCGGGCCGATCGTCGACGGCCAGACCGTGAGCGTCACCGTCGAGGGGATCGGCACGCTGACCAATCCGGTTGCCGCCAAGCGCTGATCGGATCCCGATCCGGGTGGGCACGGCACGGCCACGGGACTAGCCTGTAGAGGTCCTTTTCTCAGCGCCCTGCAGCGTGTATCGAAGTGAGCCATGACCACCAGTGAAGTACGCGTCCGTTTCTGTCCGTCGCCCACCGGCACCCCGCACGTCGGGCTCGTTCGAACCGCCCTGTTCAACTGGGCCTTCGCGCGGCACCACGGTGGCACGTTCGTGTTCCGCATCGAGGACACCGATGCAGCCCGCGACACGGAGGAGTCGTACCAGGCGATCCTCGACGCGCTGCGCTGGCTCGGCCTGTCGTGGGACGAGGGGCCCGAGGTCGGAGGCCCGCACGAGCCGTACCGGCAGTCGCAGCGGCGTGACCTGCACCTCGAGGTCGTGCGGAAACTGCTCGACGCGGGGGAGGCCTACGAGTCGTTCTCCACGCCCGAGGAGGTCGAGGCGCGGCACAAGGCGGCCGGACGCGATCCCAAACTGGGCTACGACAACTTCGACCGCGACCTGACGGCCGAGCAGGTGCAGGCGTACCTGGACGAGGGCCGCAAGCCCGTCGTCCGCCTGCGCATGCCCGACCACGATCTGACGTGGAACGACCTGGTGCGCGGTGAGACCACCTTCAAGGCCGGCACGGTGCCCGATTTCGCGCTCACGCGGGGCAACGGCATCCCGCTGTACACGCTCGTGAACCCGGTCGACGACGCGCTGATGAAGATCACCCACGTCCTGCGCGGCGAGGACCTGCTGTCGTCGACGCCGCGTCAGCTGGCCCTCTACGAGGCGCTGCAGCGCGTCGGTGTCGCCGATTTCACACCCGAGTTCGGGCACCTGCCGTTCGTGATGGGTCAGGGCAACAAGAAGCTGTCCAAGCGTGATCCGGAGTCGAACCTGTTCATCCACCGGGATCGGGGGTTCATCCCGGAGGGGCTGCTCAACTACCTGGCCCTGCTGGGGTGGAGCATCGCCGACGACCACGACGTCTTCTCGCTCGACGAGATGGTCGCCGCGTTCGATATCTCCAAGGTGAACTCGAATCCCGCGCGTTTCGACCAGAAGAAGGCCGACGCGATCAACGCCGAGCACATCCGCCTGCTCGAGCCGGCCGACTTCTCGGCCCGTCTGCGCGCGTACCTGACGACGCACGGGCATCCTGTCGACGCGCTGACGGACGAACAGTTCGATGTGGCGGCCGATCTCGTGCAGACCCGGATCGTCGTGCTGTCGGACGCGTGGGACCTGTTGAAATTCCTACTGGTGTCGGATGCCGACTTCCGGATCGACCCGGCCGCCGCCGCGAAGAATCTTGGCGCCGATTCCGGTCCCGTACTGGACGCGACGATCGAGGCACTGGATTCGCTGTCGGAATGGGTCACCGCGGATATCGAAGAGGCCCTCAAGGCCGCGTTGATCGAGAAGATGGAACTGAAGCCGCGTAAGGCGTTCGCGCCGGTGCGTGTCGCGGTCACGGGCTCGCACATCAGCCCGCCGTTGTACGAGTCGATGGAGTTGCTCGGTCGCGACGCGACGCTCGCTCGTCTGCGCTCGGCCCGCGCCCAGATCGGCAGCTAGGCTCCGCGGTCGGCGGTCAGAGGGCAATTTCAGCCCTCTGACCAGCCGATTTGGAGAAACACTGGGGGGCTTTGATATTGTTCTCCTCGTTCGAAAGGCAAGCCCCCGGCCGCAAGGTCAAGCAAGCCTGGAAGAGCATTGGGGTATGGTGTAATTGGCAACACAGCGGTTTCTGGTACCGCCATTCTAGGTTCGAGTCCTGGTACCCCAGCGGAGAGTTCGAGTGATTATCACTCCGAACTCCGGTCAGCTCAGCTGGTCGAGTTTCCATCGCAGATCTGATCCGATGAGGATCCGATCGAAATCGGAAGCAATCCATCGTGTCGCGAGCATGCGGCGACACACCTTGGAAATGTTCTGGCCCCGTCGTCTAGCGGCCTAGGACGCCGCCCTCTCAAGGCGGTAGCGCGGGTTCGAATCCCGTCGGGGCTACCAAGAAACACCCTCCGATCCTGGATCGGGGGTCTTTCTCTCGGTGAGAGCATCTATCCTGGTGCACAACATGTGAACATTGAAGATCCTGGCCCCGTCGTCTAGCGGCCTAGGACGCCGCCCTCTCAAGGCGGTAGCGCGGGTTCGAATCCCGTCGGGGCTACAACACGAAATACCCTCCGATCAACATGATCGGAGGGTATTTCGCTTTCTCCGGTTCTCGCCGTTCGTTCCGCGGCTATCCGCTCTTCCTGCGGAATTCGCGCTTGTGCTCGGCGCTGCCGTGCGCGTCGTGCACCTTCGACTGTCCGTCCAGGTGTGCTGCGGAATTCGACTGCTGATGATTCTTGCGGTCGAGTGCCTCGCGGAACTTGCGCTTGATCTCGTCGCTGCGGGGTTCGCTCACGTCGTCCTCCTCCCTGCCTCGGTGGTGGCTCGTCTGTCGGAATCTACCGCCGAGGAGGGGGTTGCGTCGTGTGGTTTTCCGGAACCTGCCCTACAGGTAGGCGGCGGTCGATCCGCCGACGGGCATGGCGGGCAGGCCGAGCTTGCGGTGATCCCACGAACGGAGCCGGTCCGGGACGACACGGACAGCGACGCGCTTGTGCAGCATCATCTCGACCGCCGGCTTGACGTCCTCGGAGTATGGGCCGGTGTAGCGCTCCCAGATGCTGATGCCGACCTTGAACAGCGCCTCCGGGTCGTCGACGATCTCTGCGCGACCCTCGATCGACACACCGCGCAGGGTGTCGTAGGTGTCACCGTCCTCGATCATCATCGTGATCCGGGCGTCGCGGCCGAGGTTGACGGCCTTCTGGGACTTGCCCTTGGTCTCGAACCACAGTTCGCCGTCGATCACCGCGTACCACATGGCCACGAGATGCGGCATGCCGTTCGGTCCGATGGTGGCCATGGTCGACACCCGGCTCCGCTCGATGAACTCGGTGATCTCGGCATCCGTCATCGTGATCTGACCGCGCTGGTTGGTTCCCACAGCAGCTCCTCCGCTCGCCTGGAATTCGTTGTGGCGAGAACTGTGCCACGAATCACTGCGACCGACGCCGAGTGGGGTGCGGCACGGAGTCAGAGGCGCTTGTGCAACGCGTCCGCCGCCGCCAGGAGGTCGGCCGCCCAGCGGGCGCCGGGACGGCGACCCATCCGGTCGATCGGCCCGGACACGGAGATCGCGGCGACGACGTTGCCCGAGGCGTCCCGGACCGGTGCGGCGACACTCGCGACACCCGGTTCGCGCTCGGCCGCGCTCTGCGCCCAACCGCGCCGGCGGACCTCGACGAGGACGCGCTCGCCGAACGAGGCGTCGGGCAGGATCGCACGCTGCGTCTGGGCGTCCGCCCACGCGAGGAGGACCTTGGCACCCGATCCGGCCGTCATCGGCAGGCGTGCGCCGACGAGGACGGTGTCGCGGAGGCCTGTGGGTGGCTCCATCGAGGCGATGCACACCCGATGGGTGCCTTCCCGGCGGTACAACTGCACGCTCTCGCCGGTGATCTCGCGCAACCGGGGCAGAACGAGGGTGGCGGCATCGACCAGGGTGTCGCGGGCGCTGGCGGCCAGCTCGCCGAGCCCGGGGCCCGTGCACCACAGTCCGTCCGCGTCGCGAGTGAGGAGTCGATGAACTTCGAGCCCGACGGCGAGGCGGTGGGCGGTGGCTCGGGGGAGTCCCGTGCGGTCGCACAGTTCGGTGAGGCTGCAAGGCTGTTCGGCCACCGCATGCAGGACGCCCATTGCTTTGTCGAGCACTCCGATGCCGCTATGCTGTCTCATAGGTCGATACTCAGTTCTCGCATATTGGGATCATAGCCGATTTCGCGAGGGGCGGTTCGACACATCACGCGACCCGGGCCGGCCCTGAAGCCCGGCGGCGCGACATCCGGATACAGAGGTGGAGAAGATGGCGAACAGAGGACGCACTCTGGCCGAGAAGGTGTGGGACGAGCACGTTGTCGTGCGCGGTGAAGGTGAGGGCTCGGCGCGACAGCCGGATCTCATCTACATCGACCTGCACCTCGTTCACGAGGTCACCAGCCCGCAGGCGTTCGACGGGCTCCGGCTCGCGGGGCGCCCGCTGCGTCGACCGGATCTGACGATCGCCACCGAGGACCACAACGTCCCGACGATCGACATCGACCAGCCCATCGCGGACCCGGTCTCTCGCACGCAGGTCGACACCCTGCGGAAGAACTGTGAGGAGTTCGGCGTCCGCCTGCACCCCATGGGCGATCTCGACCAGGGCATCGTGCACGTGGTCGGCCCGCAGCTGGGTCTGACCCAGCCCGGCATGACCGTTGTGTGTGGTGACAGCCACACGTCGACGCACGGCGCTTTCGGTGCTCTCGCAATGGGAATCGGCACCAGTGAGGTCGAACACGTCATGGCGACGCAGACTCTCTCGCTGCGTCCGTTCAAGACGATGGCGATCACGGTGGACGGCGAGTTGCCGGCCGGTGTCACGAGCAAGGACCTCATCCTCGCGGTGATCGCGAAGATCGGTACCGGTGGGGGACAGGGGTATGTCCTCGAATACCGTGGTGAGGCCATCCGGAAGCTGTCGATGGATGCCCGGATGACGATCTGCAACATGTCGATCGAGGCGGGCGCTCGTGCCGGAATGATCGCGCCGGACGAGATCACCTACGAGTACCTCGAGGGTCGCCCGCACGCGCCGCAGGGTGCCGACTGGGATGCCGCGGTGACCGCGTGGGAGCAGTTGAAGACCGACGACGATGCGGTCTTCGACGCCGAGGTGCACATCGATGCGGCCTCGCTGACGCCATTCGTCACGTGGGGAACCAACCCCGGTCAGGGTGCTCCGCTGGGAGATTCGGTGCCGAACCCGGCGGAGATCGCCGACGAGAGCGCGCGGAACGCGGCGGAGAAGGCGTTGGCCTACATGGGTCTCGAGGCCGGAACTCCGCTGCGGGATGTGGCGGTGGACACCGTATTCGTCGGCTCGTGCACGAACGGGCGTATCGAGGATCTGCGTGCAGTTGCAGATGTCCTGAAGGGTCGTCGGGTCGCCGAGGGCGTCCGAATGCTGATCGTCCCGGGCTCCATGCGCGTTCGCGCACAGGCCGAGGACGAAGGGCTGGGGGAGATCTTCACCACTGCGGGAGCCGAATGGCGTCAGGCCGGATGCTCGATGTGCCTGGGGATGAACCCGGATCAGCTCGCCCCCGGTGAGCGCTCCGCATCGACATCCAACCGCAATTTCGAAGGCCGCCAAGGCAAGGGCGGGCGTACCCACCTCGTCTCTCCTGCCGTTGCTGCTGCCACGGCAGTGCGGGGCACGCTGTCGGCACCGGCAGATCTGGCATAGGGCGCAAGGGAACTAGGAGAAAATCGATGGAAGCCTTTACCACTCACAAGGGAATCGGTGTTCCGCTGCGCCGGTCCAACGTGGACACCGATCAGATCATCCCCGCGGTGTACCTGAAGCGGGTGACCCGAAGCGGATTCGAGGACGGGCTCTTCGCAGCCTGGCGCACCGATCCGGACTTCATCCTCAACGCTGCGCCGTACGACAAGGGCAGTGTCCTGGTCGCCGGGCCGGACTTCGGGACCGGTTCGTCCCGCGAGCACGCCGTGTGGGCGTTGTCGGACTACGGTTTCCGGGTCGTCATCGCGTCGCGGTTCGCCGACATCTTCCGCGGCAACGCCGGCAAGGCCGGTCTGCTGGCGGCGCAGGTCGATCAGAGCGACGTCGAGTTGCTCTGGAAGCTGCTCGAGGAGCAGCCCGGTCTCGAGTTGGTGGTCGACCTCGAGGGGAAGACCGTGACCGCTGGAACGACGGTGGTGCCGTTCGAGATTGATGACTACACACGGTGGCGGCTGCTGGAGGGCCTGGACGATATCGGGCTGACGTTGCGCCAGGTAGAAGCGATTTCCGAGTTCGAAAAGTCAAGGCCTTCTTGGAAACCTGAGACGCTTCCCGCTCGCGTCGCGAAGGACAATTGACGCAATCGGACAACCGGCCCGGCCCCCCGACCTAGCACAGATCGGGGGGCCGCGCTTGATGAGAATTGGCGTGGCACATAGACTCTTGCCGATTTCGGGTTTACCGTAGTTCGTAGTCGGTCCGACGGTGGACCATTAGTTTGCGGAGGAATTTCCATGAACAAGGCAGAGCTCATCGATGTTCTGACCGAGAAACTCGGCACGGACAGGCGTACCGCCACCGAGGCCGTCGAGCACGTCGTCGACACCATCGTGCGTGCAGTGCACGCCGGTGAGAGCGTCACGATCACCGGTTTCGGTGTTTTCGAGCAGCGTCGCCGCGCAGCTCGTGTCGCTCGCAACCCGCGCACGGGTGAGACGGTCAAGGTCAAGCCGACCTCGGTTCCGGCCTTCCGTCCCGGCGCGCAGTTCAAGGCGCTCATCGCCGGCGGCCAGAAGCTTCCCTCTTCGGGTCCGGCCGTCAAGCGTGGTGCCGCTGAGCCGGTGAAGAAGGCAGCCAAGAAGACTGCGGCCAAGAAGACCGCAGCCAAGAAGACTGTCGCGAAGAAGACTGCGGCCAAGGCTCCGGCCAAGACCGTGGCGAAGAAGACTGCGGCCAA
>NZ_JPOC01000035.1 GCF_000738775.1 Prescottella defluvii | reverse complement strand
TTCCGGGGCAACCGTTCCAGTCTATCCCGATCAGGAACCGAGTGCAAACTCGACTCCCATCCGGGCCTCCGGACGCAGTACAACCACCCTACCAGAGGGTGATTCACTGACCGGATCGTCAGGCGTTCTCCGTACAACCTCGTTTTCCCTCGCTGACCTGTGAAGATCGCGTCCGGGTCGGTGTCCGTGTCGCTCTGACCTGGAATAAGTTACGGGTCCCGACTCCGTATCGCCAAATCGCCTGGTCAGGACCCAACCGCGATACCCGCGCTTCACAAAGCCCCAGGTAGACCGAACGGGACGGGGTGAACCCCGTCCCGTTCGGGCCGAAAACGATCATGGTGACGCCGGACACGTCAGTCGGCGAGCACCTTGATGCCGGCGAAGTTCTTCCGTCCCCGTCGGATGACCAGCCATCGTCCGTGCAGCAGATCCTCCGCTGCGGGCACCCAGTCCTCGGCATCGACGCGCTGGTTGTTCACGTACGCGCCGCCTTCCTTGACTGCCCGCCGTGCCGCGCCCTTGCTCTCGCTCAGCCCGCTCGCCACCAGCAGATCCACGATCGTTCGCGGTGCATCCCCCGTGACCTCGGCGATCGAGGCCTCCTTCAGCGCGGAGGCGAGTGTCGACTCGTCCAGGTCGGTGAGCTCGGCGCGGCCGAACAGCGCCTTGCTGGCGAGTTCGACGGCGTCGGTGTCGGCCTGGCCGTGCACGAGCGTCGTCATCTCGGCGGCGAGCCGACGTTGCGCCTCCCGCGCCTGCGGACGCTCCGCGGTCGCGGTTTCGAGCTCGGCCAGCTCCTCCTGGGTGAGGAACGTGAACCAGCGCAGGTACTTCACCACGTCGGCGTCGCCCGTGTTCACGAAGTACTGGTACCAGGCGTACGGGCTGGTCATCTCGGGATCCAGCCACAGGCTGCCGCCACCGGTGGACTTGCCGAACTTCTTGCCGTCGGCGGAGGTCACCAGTGGAACCGTCATAGCGTGGACCGATTCGCCGTCGAGCTTCCGGTTGAGGTCGACTCCGGCGATGATGTTGCCCCACTGGTCGGACCCGCCGACCTGCAGCGTGCACCCGTAGTTGCGGCGCAGGTGCACGAAGTCGTTCGCCTGCAGCAGCATGTAGCTGAACTCGGTGTACGAGATGCCGTCCGACTCGAGACGCCGCTTGACGGTGTCCCGCGCGAGCATGACGTTCACCGAGAAGTGCTTGCCGATGTCGCGCAGGAAGTCGATCGCGGTCAGCTTCGACGTCCAGTTCGCGTTGTTCTCGATGACCGCGCCGGTCGGCGACTCGTCGAAGTCGACGAAACGCTCGAGCTGGGACCGGATGCGCTCCGCCCAGTCGGCGACGGTGTCGGCGGTGTTCATGACCCGCTCACCGACGTCACGGGGATCGCCGATCATTCCGGTGGCCCCGCCGGCCAGGACGATGGGGCGATGGCCCGCCCGCTGGAAGCGCTTGAGCGCGAGCAGGGGCACCAAGTGGCCGGCGTGCAGGCTCGGGCCGGTCGGGTCGAACCCGGCATACAAGGTGACTGGACCGGCCTCGGTCTCACGACGCAATGCGTCCAGATCGGTGGACTGGGCGATGAGGCCCCGCCAGGTCAGTTCGTCAAGGATGTTCTCAGTCACGCACCCGATCATCCCACCGTCAGGTGCCGGCCGGTGCGCGCGGGCTGCGGCGATAGGCCGACACGGCCGGCGATCCCGGGATCCACAGCCGCCACGGCCGGTCGGCCGCCACCGAGATCCCCACCCGCGGACCACTGCTGTGAGCGATGCCGGGGCCAAGTGCGAGGCTCGTATCTGCGTCGTCGCCGAACAGGTCGAGGCCGTTGTCGTCGAGCGTCAGACCCAATGCCGATCCGAGGTTGCCCGGTCCACGGGCCGCATCGAAGTGGCGCCGGACTCCGGGCCGGCGGGACGCCACGAGTTCGTGGCCCTCGACGATCTCCGCCGCACGGAGCAGCACTCCCCCAGCCACCCCGTCGGGTCCGTACGAGACGTTCGCGCAGACATGCATCCCGTAGCTGCGGTAGACGTACAGGTGACCCGCGGGTCCGAACATGACCGAGTTCCGCCGGGTCGGTCCACGGAAGGAATGCGCCGCCGGGTCTGGCCACGGCCCGTCGGGGTCACCTCCGTACGCCTCGACCTCGACGATCCGCGCACGCACCGCGCCGACGGTCAGAGTCCCGCCCAGGACGGCCCGGGCCGCCGCGAGCGGGTGGCCGGCGTCGCGCAGGATGCCTCGTCCGGGGGTAGTCACGGTGACGATTGTGCACCGACGTGCCGCCGAGGCATCCGGATCGTTGACGGGCGCTCCCGGGCGGGCCGACAATTCATCGAACGGTGAGTTCATCACTCGATGAATCGAGGTCGTCATGGCCCAGTCGTCCGCCGCGCCCGTCGCGGCGATCGAGATCCGCGAGCTCACGGTCCGGCGTGGCGGCGCCCCCGCGCTGCGAGATGTCTCACTGTCGATCCCCTCCGGGTCGGTGACGGGGCTACTGGGGCCGTCGGGCTGCGGAAAGACCACCCTCATGCGGTGCATCGTCGGCACCCAGATCGTGGAGTCCGGCACCGTCACCGTCCTGGGCAGGCCGGCAGGAGCGACGGATCTGCGTCGTCGGATCGGCTACGTGACCCAGGCGCCGAGTGTCTACCTGGATCTGACGATCAGGGACAACGTGCGGTACTTCGCGTCGCTGTACGGCCGCGGCAACGACGCCGTGGCCGACACCATCGAGGCGGTCGGGCTGACGAGTCACACCCACCACCAGGCCGGCGATCTGTCCGGCGGTCAGCTCGGCCGTGTGTCGTTGGCGTGCGCGCTGGTCGCCCAGCCGGAGCTGTTGGTACTCGACGAGCCCACCGTCGGGCTCGACCCCGTCCTGCGCGCCGAACTGTGGGAGCACTTCGCGTCGCTGGCCGCGGCGGGCACGACGCTGCTGGTGTCGAGTCACGTGATGGACGAGGCCGACCACTGCGAGAGTCTCCTGCTGCTGCGGGACGGCCGGCTGCTCGCACATCTACCACCGGACGAACTGCGGCGTCGCACCGGCAAGTCGAACCTGGAGAACGCCTTCCTCTCGCTCATCCGGGAACAGCAGGTGGAGGTCGAACGATGATCATCACTCCTCGGATCTACGCCGCGAGTACGACCCGCATCCTGCGTCAACTCCGCGTCGATCACCGGACCGTCGCGATGATCCTGGTGGTGCCGTCACTGCTGATGGTGCTGCTGTACTTCCTGTACCAGAACGTGCCGACTCCACCCGGGCAGACGCCACTGTTCGACCGGATCGCGATCACGATGCTCGGAATAATCCCCTTCATCGTGATGTTCCTGGTGACGTCGATCGCGATGCAACGCGAGCGGAGTTCCGGCACCCTCGAACGTCTGCTGACAACTCCGTTGTCGAAGCTCGACCTGCTGGCCGGCTACGGCACCGCGTTCTCGATCGCGGCCGCGGCCCAGGCCGGTCTGGCCTGCGCGGTCACCTTCGGATTCCTGAGCCTGTCCACCGAAGGCAGCGTCGTCTGGGTGCTGCTCATCGCTGTCGTCAATGCGGTCCTGGGAGTTGCGCTGGGCCTACTGTGCAGTGCGTTCGCCCGGACCGAGTTCCAGGCCGTGCAGTTCATGCCGGTCATCGTGATCCCGCAACTCCTGCTGTGCGGGCTACTGGTGCCGCGCGGGCAGTTGCCGCAGTGGCTGGAATGGATCAGCAACGTGCTGCCACTGAGCTACGCGGTGGAGGCACTGCAGCAGGTGGCCACCAATCCCGGCACGACAGCAGTGATGTGGCGCGACCTCGGGATCGTCGCCGCGTTCGTCGTCGTCGCGCTGAGTCTCGGCGCCGCGACACTGCGTCGGCGGACACCGTGATGGCGGAACCGTCCGCATCCACCCGGACGGGCCGACGGCCCGGACGCTCGGGTACCCGCGAGAGGATTTTGCAGGTCGCCCGGAACCAGTTTGCGGACAAGGGATTCGACCACACCACCATTCGGTCGATCGCGGCGGAATCCGGTGTCGACTCGGCGCTCGTCCACCACTACTTCGGGACGAAGCAACGTCTGCTGGTCGACGCGATCGAACTACCGCTCGACCCCGCAACGATCCTGGACGCACTCGAGGACGCGCCGGTCGACAATCTGGGTGAGGCACTCGCGCGGACGGTGATCGAAGTCTGGGACTCCGCCCACCAGACGGCCGTTGTCGCCGCGGTGCGGTCCGCGCTGACGGGGACTGAGCAGAGCCTCGTTCGCAGCTTCCTGCTCGAGGTCGCGTTGAAGGGGATCGCCGCGCGAGTGGATACTCCGGCCGGAACCGGAGATCTGCGCGTCGCGCTCGTCGCCTCACAGATGACGGGCATGTTCGTCACCCGTCACCTGCTGAGGATCGACGCCCTGCGAGCCTTGACCACCGAGCGCACCGTTCGGCTCATCGCGCCGACGCTGCAGCGGTACCTCACCGGCCCGCTGGAACCGAACTAGTCGGACTCGGACGCAACGCCGCGCGCGACGAAGTCGTCGTGCTCGGTATCGGTGACGTCGCGAGCCTCGTCGATCAGCAGCACGGGGATTCCGTTCTCGATCGGGTAGGCCCGGCGCAGTCGCGGGTTGTAGAGCACGTCGTCACCGATCAACAGCAACGGCCCCTTGTCCTGCGGGCACGCCAGAATGCTGAGCAGGGTGGGATCAATAACCACTTCAGTCCTCTCGGGCCGTCCTACGATCTCGGCCGGTCCAGGCTACAAGTCGGCGACCAAGTGCTCACGCGGGCACCCACCCGGCGTCGCCGGGACGTCGGCGAACGTCGCTGCCGCCGCCTTGGTGAGCCGCTTGTACCGGCCGGTGTCCACGTCCAGGAACCAGGCGTGCGTGCTCGGCTTCGGAAGCCCCGCCGTCTGCAGTTCCGACGCCCGAGGGCGATACGACGCGCCGAGGGGAATGTGGTCGACGACGTGCACGATGTCGGGGCACTGCTCGATCGGCAACCGCCCGAGCGCGGCCCCGATCTCCGCTGCGCTGGGGCTGTGGCCTTCGTGGACGGTGATCGCCGCGACCGCGACCTGGGAGAGACCCGCGGCCACCGGGTAGGCGACCGCGAGTTCGACGTGCGGCATCTCGCCGAGGGCGTCGACGATCGGCTGGGTGAACACCGGTCCGCGTGCGGCCGTGACCACGGTGCGCTTGTGGTCGACCAGCCAGTAGTCCCCGTCCACGTCCCGCCGGAAGAGGTTCTCGGTGGGCACCCAGGCGTCACCGGCAGCGAAGACACCGCGCATCACGCCCGGAACCGCCTCGGCACGTGCGCCCGGCCGGCCGAGAAGCAGACCCACCTCGTCGTCCTCGCACTCGCGGACGAATCCCTGGGCGTCTTCGAGTAGACGCCCTTCGATCGGGTCGTACGCGCCCAGTCGCACCTCGGCACTGCCGGGGAGCGGACGCCCCTTGGAACCGACTTTCGCGCCCGATACGTTCACAAGCACCACGTCGCCCTCGGTGGACGCGTAGAACTCCAGCACCTGCGCCGGGGCGAACCGCTCGGTGGTTCGGCGCCAGAGCCCGGGCGGCATGCCCGACCCGATGAACAGGCGCACCGGATGTCCGTGCTCGAACGGCAGCAACTCCGCGTCGAGGATCTCGCGCAGCATCGTCCACGTGTAGCTGACGACGGTGACACCGTAGCGGTGGATCTCCTCCGCGAAACGGTCCGGATCCAGCCCGCGCGACAGCGCGATCCGCGAACCGCCCGCGATCGCGCCTCCGAGCGTGGCCATGAGCCCCGACGAATGATGCAGCGGCGCCAGGCAATACACCGTGTCGCCGCGGCTGAGCGAGGCCGCGGAGGCCGTGCCGAACGCGGAGAGCGCCCACCGGTAGTTGGTGATGAACTTGGCCTCGAGGTTCGCGCTCGACCCACTGAAGATCACGAACGCCAACTCGCGAGCCAACCCGGGATCCGGTCGGTACCACCCGGGCAGGGTCACCGCGTCGGGATCAACCTGCTCGAGGTCGACCACGTCCGGACCCAGTTCGACGTCGAGACCGCGGAACTCGCCGCCACCGAGCACGAGAACCTTCTTGCCGGTCGCGGCAGCGTCCTCGACGTTGTCGGGGTCGGCGAGGATGCGGTCGACCCCACCGAGTCGCACCGCCTCGCCGAGGTCCCCGCCCGGCGGAAGCAGCACGGCGACGGCACCCAGCCGGGACAGGGCCGCGATCGCGACCAGCGCACTGGGCCGTGTCTCCATGAGGACACCGACGTGGTTGGCCGGCCGGACACCGACGTGGATGAGACCCCGGACGACGTTGTCTATACGCGTGTTGACCGCGGCGTTGGTGTGCACCCGGTCGTCGAACAGGAAGAACTCCCCGTTCGCGGCCTTGCGTCCCTGCTCGGCGAGCAACAGCCCCAGGGAGATCCGCGAGTGCGGCTGCAACTGACCGAGCCGGGCCAGCCGCGGCAGGGCGCGTGCCGCTTCGACGGACAGTTCGCGGGTACCGCGGACGGTGTCGGTGGCAAGATCGGCGATCCCCTTACCGACACCCACCCCGACCTCGGCAATGGACGCAACGGTGTGGGCGAGTCGGTTGGCGATACTGACGCCGCTGTCGGTGCCGGAGGGCTCGTCGTGGATCATCACGTCGACGGTCTCCGGGCGCGGGCCGAGGCCCTCCCGCCACCGAATCCACTCGCCGGTAGTCGGCCACGTCCGGGAGGCGGCAGCGGATCCGACGACGAGGCCGAAGTGCCCTGCGCGCAAGGTCGATTCGAACACCTCCGCACGGGGTGCGGCACGCTTGATCCCACGGACGGCGAGCGGCTGACCGATGTCGTCGACCTCACCGACGAACGCCAGGATCGGGCACGAGATCTCGGCGAGACTCACCGGGGTGTCCTTGATGACGAACCCGCCGGTCATCATCCGGTTGTGGACGATGAACTGCTTGAGCAGTTCGGCGACCGCCGGGCCGGACCACGCCACCCAGCCGTCCTGCGCCAGGAATCGGCGCTGCTGCTCACGCGGCAACAGGGCCTCGCGGTCGTGCAACTGCCACAGGAAGTCGAGTCGGGATTTGGCGGTCTTCACGGGGTCGAGCAACTGGAACCCGGTGCGCGCCATCCATCCGGCGATGGACAGCCGGTTGAACACGTGGTCGGCGAGGACGTCGGCGGCCTTGGTCGCGATGCCCTCGGGGATGTTGAACGGCAACGCGGCCAGCGTGTCGACGGGAGCACCGAAGGTGATCAGGGACGCGATGTTGCGGCACCGCCGGAAGGCCGCGGCCTGGTAGCAGAACATGCCGCCCTGCGAGTAGCCCGACAGGTGGACGTCACGACCGGTGTGTTCGTGGACACGGTCGATGATCTCGCTGATCGCGACGATGTGGTCCGCGAGTGTGCGGTCCCAGCCGCCCTCCTCGGTGTCCGGGGAGCCGAAGTCGACGACCCACGGATCGAGACCCATCTCGTGGAGGATCCCGACGGCTCCCTGGTCACGGGTGACGTCGTACACGTCCGCCGACATCATCATCGGCGGCACGAGCACGACCGGCGGACCCACCGGATCCGGCCCCGCGCCCGCGAAGTAGCGGCGCAGCCGATACATCGGGGCGCGCTCGACGATCTGGAACGGGGACGGTGTCGCCCCCGTCTCCAGACCGCCGAGACGGACAACTTCGAGACCGTTCTGCGCCGTGGCAACCGCTCGCCGAAGCGAACCCACCACATAGTCGGAGCTCAGACTCACCAGCACTCCCCCAGCAACCCATCGTGACTTGAATCACATCATCGTCGATGAGCCTTTCACATTACTGCGTATGTGGGACTGCGGTTACACCGAGTCGATCTCCGGTCCGGCTAGGCGCGGGTCCACTCCCGCAACGCATCCGCCGAACGACGGACGCCGCCCAGCTGTTCGGCGACCCGCACGCCCGCCGTGCCGCCGCGCGCGTTGCGCGACGCGATGGAACCGTGAACGGTGAGCACATCGCGCACCGCGGGCGTGAGCGCCGCATCGACACCGGCGAGTTCGTCGTCGGTGAGTTCAGCGAGGCCGACGCCACGTGCCTCCGCGACCCGGACGCAGGCGCCCGCCGCCTCGTGGGCAACCCGGAACGGGACTCCCTGGCGCACCATCCATTCCGCGATGTCGGTGGCGAGCGTGAAGCCGGCGGGGGCCAGCTCCTCCATCCGATCGGTGTGGAACTCGAGGGTGGCGACCAGGCCGGCGATCGCGGGCAGCAGCAGCTCGAGCTGCGCCACCGAATCGAACACCGGCTCCTTGTCCTCCTGCAGGTCGCGGTTGTACGCGAGCGGCTGCGCCTTGAGCGTGGCCAGCAGACCCGTGACGTTGCCGATCAGTCGTCCGGCCTTGCCGCGGGTGAGCTCGGAGACGTCCGGGTTCTTCTTCTGCGGCATGATCGACGACCCGGTCGACCACGCGTCGGCCAACGTGATGTACCCGAATTCCGGTGTGCTCCAGATGATGACCTCTTCGGCCATCCGGGACAGGTCCACCGCGATCATCGCGAACACGAACGCGGCCTCGGCCGCGAAGTCCCGCGACGACGTCGCGTCGATCGAGTTCTCCGCAGCGGAATCGAACTTCAACTCCGCGGCGATCGCATCGGGGTCGAGCCCCAACGACGAGCCCGCCAGGGCACCGGACCCGTACGGGGACACCGCCGCCCGCTTGTCGAAGTCCCGCAGCCGCTGCACGTCGCGCAGTAGCGGATGCGTGTGCGCGAGCAGGTGGTGCGCCAGCAGGACCGGCTGGGCCGCCTGCAGGTGCGTCTTGCCCGGCATCACCGCGTCGGGATGTGCCGCGGCCTGCGTCGCGAGGGCGTCGACGACGTCGAGCACACCGTCCGCGACCCGGCGGGCCGCGTCGCGCAGCCACATCCGGAACAGCGTGGCCACCTGATCGTTGCGCGAACGTCCGGCGCGCAGCCGTCCGCCGACCTCCGGGCCGACGCGCTCGATCAGGCCGCGCTCGAGGGCGCCGTGCACGTCCTCGTCGGACTCCGCCGGGCCGAACGCGCCGGAGGCGACGTCCTCACCGAGCCGGGTGAGGCCGTCGAGCATCGTCGCCAGGTCGGCCTCACTGAGGAGCCCGGCCTTGTGCAGGACCTTGGCGTGCGCCTGCGAGGCCCGCACGTCGTACGGGGCCAGGACCCAGTCGAAGTGCGTCGACTTGCTCAGCGCCGCCATGGCGGCGGCCGGTCCGGACTCGAACCGGCCGCCCCAGAGGGCGCCCTCGTTTGTTCCGTGGGCGTCGGTCATGACCTAGAGACCCAGGTCGCGCTTCGCGGCGACCTTGGAGGACAGGCCGTGGATGTTGACGAAGCCCTTCGCGTACGACTGGTCGAACGAGTCGCCCTCGTCGTAGGTCGCGAGGTTGAAGTCGTACAGCGACTCGGGGCTGCGGCGGCCGTTGACGGTGATGGCGCCACCGTGCAGGAACAGGCGGATGTCGCCCGTGACCCGCTCCTGGGTCTTCGCGACGAAGGAATCGAGCGCGTCCTTGAGCGGCGAGAACCACAGGCCGTCGTAGACCAGTTCGCTCCAGCGCTGCTCCATCTGACGCTTGTAGCGGCCCAGCTCACGCTCGAGGGTGAGGTGCTCGAGCTCCTGGTGCGCGGTGATGAGCACCATCGCGCCCGGGGCCTCGTAGATTTCGCGGCTCTTGATGCCGACGAGACGGTCCTCGACGACGTCCAGGCGGCCGACACCCTGCGCGCCCGCGCGCTTGTTGAGCTCCTGGATGGCCTCGAGCACGGTGACGGGCTTGCCGTCGATCGCGACGGGCTTGCCGGCCTCGAAGCTGATGATCAGCTCGTCGGGGGCGTTCCAGTTGAGCGTGGGGTCCTGGGTGTAGTCGTAGACGTCCTTGGTCGGCGCGTTCCACAGGTCCTCGAGGAACCCGGTCTCGACGGCGCGGCCCCACACGTTCTGGTCGATCGAGAACGGCGAGCGCTTGGAGACGTTGATCGGGATGTTGTTCTCTTCGGCGAAGGCGATCGCCTTCTCACGGGTCCAGGCGTAGTCGCGGACCGGTGCGATGACCTCGAGGTCGGGAGCGAGGGCGCCGAAGCCGACCTCGAAGCGGACCTGGTCGTTGCCCTTGCCGGTGCAGCCGTGCGAGACGACGGTGCCGCCGTGCGCGCGAGCAGCCTCGACGATGTGCTTGACGATCAGCGGACGGCTGATGGCCGAGACCAGCGGGTAGCGGTCCATGTACAGCGCGTTGGCCTGGATGGTCGGCAGGCAGTACTCGTCGGCGAACTCGTCGCGCGCATCCACCACGACCGACTCGACGGCGCCGCAGTCGAGGGCACGCTGACGCACGACCTCCATGTCCTCGCCGCCCTGGCCGAGATCGATGGCGACGGCGACGACCTCTTTGCCGGTCTCCTTGCCGATCCAGCTGATGGCCACCGAGGTGTCCAGCCCGCCGGAGTAGGCGAGTACGACGCGTTCAGCCATGGTGTGTGTGCTCCTTAGAGAGAGAAGTGTTCGGGAAAGAGTCTAGTGGTCAGGCCAGGCGCTCGATCGCCGCGGCAAGCTCCGCCCCGGTGAGCGGTTCGCGGGCCACGACGAGGATCGTGTCGTCGCCGGCGATGGTGCCGACGACGTCGGGCAGCGAGGCCCGGTCGAGCGCGCTGGCCAGGTAGTGCGCGGCTCCCGGCGGGGTGCGCAGGACGGCGAGGTTGCCGCTGGCGTCGGTCGAGACCAGCAGCTCCCCCAGCAGTCGGGACAGGCGGTCGGTGCCCCCGGAGACGCCCCGGACGGGCGAGCCGTCCTCCGGCACGACGTACACCCCGGCCCCGCCGTCGGCGGCCCGCAGTTTCACCGCGCCGAGTTCCTCGAGGTCCCGCGACAGGGTCGCGTTGGAGACCTCGATTCCCTCCGCGGCGAGCAGCGCCGCGAGTTCGGCCTGACTGCGGATGTGCCGCTCTGCGACCAGAGCGGTGATCCGCGCCTGCCGGCCGGCGCGCGTGTGCGCGACGGCAGCGGCAGGCGGAGCCGAGTGGGGTCCCGGGGCGGTGGTCACGGCCTGGCCCCGGACCGATGTTCGAGCAGCCAGACGAGCAGCGCCTTCTGCGCGTGCAACCGGTTCTCGGCCTCGTCCCACGCTGCCGACTGCGGCCCGTCGAGCACCTCGTCGGTGATCTCCTCGCCGCGGTGCGCCGGCAGGCAGTGCAGCACGACGGCGTCCGCCGCCGCCTTCGCCAGCAGGTCCCCGTTGATCTGGAACGGGCGGAACGGTCCGATGCGGTCGAGACCGTCCTCCTCCTGACCCATCGACGTCCAGGTGTCGGTCACGAGGACATCCGCACCGGCCACGGCGGCCTGCGGGTCGTCGGTCAGGGTGACCATCGCGCCCGTCTGCTCGGCGCGCGCACGAGCCGCGTCGACGACCACCGGGTCCGGCGCGAACCCCAGCGGTGCGGCGATCGTGACGTGCATACCGGCCGTGACACCACCGAGCAGCAACGAGTGCGCCATGTTGTTGGCGCCGTCGCCGAGGTACGTCATCCGCAGGCCCTTCAGCTCGCCCTTGCGTTCGGCGACGGTCTGCAGATCGGCGAGCACCTGGCAGGGGTGGAACTGATCCGAGAGCGCATTGACGATCGGGATCGTCGCTCCCTCGGCCATCTGCTCGAGCCGCTCCTGCCCGAACGTGCGCCACACGACGGCGTCGACGAACCGCGACAGCACCCGGCCCGTGTCCTGCAGGGTCTCTTCGCGACCGAGCTGGGTCTTGCTGCCGTCGACGACGACGGCGTGTCCGCCGAGTTGCGCGATGCCCATCTCGAACGAGAACCGGGTACGGGTCGAGTTCTTGTCGAAGATGACACCGACGCCACGCGGACCGTCGAGCGGCCGACGCGAGAACGGGTTCGCCTTGAGCTCCCGGGCGAGCGCCAGCACCTCGGCCTGCTCGGCCGGGGTCAGGTCGTCGTCCCTCAAGAAGTGCCGGATCGTCATGCGCTACTTGCCTCCACTGGTTGCCGCGGTGGCGCTGTCGAGGATCTCGGGCAGCGCCGCGACGAATCCTTCCGCCTGCTCCTCGGTGAGGATCAGCGGGGGTGCCAACCGGACCACACCGGGCTGCGCGGCGTTCACGAGATACCCGGCCTCACGGGCCGCGGTCTCGACCGCCGGCGCGATGTCCGCGGTGAGCACGACGCCCAGCAGCAGGCCCGAGCCCCGGACGTGGTCGACGAGCGGATGCCCGAGACCCTCGATTCCGGCGGAGATGGTCTTGCCCAGGTTGTCGGCGTGCGACAGCAGATCCTCGGCGGCGATCGTCTGCAGCACCGCCAGCGCCGCCGACGCGCACACCGGGTTACCGCCGAACGTGGTGCCGTGCTTGCCCGGACCGAACAGTTCCGCCGCCGCACCGGTCGCGATGCAGGCGCCGATCGGCATGCCGCCACCGAGGCCCTTCGCCAGCGTCATGACGTCCGGCACGATGCCGGCGGCCTGGTGCGCGTAGAACCAGCCGGTGCGGCCGATGCCCGTCTGCACCTCGTCGAGGATGAGCAGCGCACCGCGGTCGGCGGTGATCTTCCGGGCGCCCGCGAGGTAGCCCTCGGGTGGAACGACGACGCCGCCCTCACCCATGATCGGTTCGAGGAACACCGCGGCGGTGTCCTCGTCGACGACCCGGTCGAGCGCCTCGAGGTCGCCGTAGGGCACGTGCTCGACGCCGGGCGGCATCGGCTCGAACGGCGCCCGCTTGTCGGGCTGACCGGTGAGCGCCAGTGCCCCCATCGTCCGGCCGTGGAACGCCTTCTCGGCGGCGATGATCTTGCGCCGGCCCGTCGCCCGGGCCAGCTTGAACGCGGCCTCGTTGGCCTCTGTGCCGGAGTTGCACAGGAACACCCGGCCGGTGACGGAACCGGCGGCGTCGCCGGCACCCAGCTGAGCGAGCAGGTGCTCGGCCAGCGCCACGGCAGGCTCGCTCGCATAGAGGTTCGACACGTGACCCAGGGTGGACAGCTGCGTGGTGACCGCCTCGACGATCGCCGGGTGCGCGTGCCCGAGGATGTTGACGGCGATACCGGCGAGCAGATCGAGGTACTGCTTGCCGTCGGCATCGGTGACGACCGCGCCCTCGCCACGGACCAACGCCACCCGGGGAACGCCGTAGGTGTTCATCAGTGCGCCGGACCAGCGCTGCTGGAGATCCGTCGTGGCAGTCATTCCAGTCCTTCCGTGGTTACCAATTGCGGGGCGGGGACGACCATCGTGCCGATGCCCTCCCCGGTGAAGAGTTCGAGCAGTACGGAATGCGCGACACGGCCGTCGATGACGTGTGCGGTGGGCACGCCGCCCTCGACGGCGCGCAGGCACGCCTCCATCTTGGGGACCATGCCGGCGTCGAGGCTCGGCAGCAGCTGACGCAGCGCGGCCGTGTCGATCTCGGACGCGAGCGAGCTGCGGTCCGGCCAGTCGGTGTAGAGACCCTCGACGTCGGTGAGGACGACGAGCTTCTCGGCGCCGATGGCCTCCGCGAGCGCCGCCGCGGCGGTGTCCGCGTTGATGTTGTGTACGACGCCGTCCTCGTCGGGCGCGATCGTCGACACCACCGGAATGCGTCCGGCCGCAATGAGATCCAGCACCGCGGCCGGGTTGACGGTGGTGACGTCTCCGACCAGCCCGATGTCGGTGGCCTCGCCGTCGACCCGGACGGTGCGCCGGGTCGCGGTGAACAGCCGCGCGTCCTCGCCGGAGATCCCGACGGCGAACGGACCGTGCGCGTTGATCAGGCCGACCAGTTCGCGGCCGACCTGACCGAACAGCACCATCCGGACCACGTCCATGACCTCGGGCGTGGTGACGCGGAACCCGCCCCGGAATTCGCCCTCCATGCCGAGGCGCTTGAGCATCGCGTTGATCTGCGGTCCGCCGCCGTGCACGACGACCGGGTGGATGCCGATGGTCCGCAGGAACGCCATGTCCGCGGCGAACGCGCGCTTGAGCTCGTCGTCGATCATGGCGTTGCCGCCGTACTTGATCACGACGACCTTGTCGTGGAAACGCTGCAGCCACGGCAGTGCCTCCGCGAGGACGTACGCCTTCTGGCTCGACGTCAGGTTCGCGATGCTCGGGTCGGTGACCGCGGCGTCTCCGATACCGCCGCTCATGACGAGTACGCCGAATTCTCTTCGACGTATGCGTGCGACAAGTCCGTCGTGCGGATGCTCGCGCTGGACGTTCCGACCCCGAGCTCGACGGTCAGTTCGATGTCCATGCCGGACAGGTCCACCTCGCGGGCGCCGGGCGCGCCAACGCCGTCGATGCAGACCGGGTTGCCGTTGAACGACACCGCGATCAGGTCGGGGTCGAGGGTGATCGGCGCGATGCCGACCGCGGCCAGCACCCGGCCCCAGTTGGGGTCGGAACCGAACAGCGCAGTCTTGACTAGGCTGTCGCGGGCGATGGTGCGCGCGGCGACGAGCGCGTCCTGCTCGGACGCGGCACCGCTGACGGTGACCCGGACCCGCTTGGTGACGCCCTCCGCGTCGGCCATCATCTGCTCGGCCAGGTCGTCGCAGACGGCGAGGACGGCGGCGTTGAGCTCGTCCTGCGACGGAGCGACGGAGCTCGCGCCGGACGCGAGCAGCAGCACGGTGTCGTTGGTGGAGGTGGCGCCGTCGACGTCGAGCCGGTCGAACGTCATCCGGGTGGCGTGCCGCAGCGCCTCGTCGAGTTGCTCGGCGGTGGCGACGGCATCGGTGGTGACGACGCAGAGCATGGTCGCCAGGGACGGGGCGAGCATGCCCGCACCCTTCGCCATGCCACCGACGTTCCACTTGTCGGCGTGGTGCAGTGCCGCCTGCTTGGGCACGGTGTCGGTGGTCATGATGGCGTGCGCGGCGTCGGTGCCACCGGAGATGCCGCCGGCCAGTTCGTGCACGATCTCGGTGACCCCGGCGAGGATCTTGTCCATCGGCAGCCGATCGCCGATCAGACCGGTGGAGCACACCGCGACCTCGATCGCACCGGTCTCGGTGCCCCAGTCGCTGAGCGACGCGGCGACGTGCTCGGCGGTCTTGTGCGAGTCCTGGAAGCCCGGCGCGCCGGTGCAGGCGTTGGCGCCGCCGGAGTTGAGGACCACGGCCCGCAGTCGTCCGGTGGTGAGCACCTGCTGCGACCACAGCACGGGTGCAGCCTTCACCTTGTTCGCGGTGAACACACCCGCGGCCGCCAGCTCCGGGCCCTCGTTGAACACGAGCGCGAGGTCGGAACGGCCACTGACCTTGATACCCGCCTTGATACCCGCGGCGCGGAAGCCGGCGGGCGCGGTGACGCCCTGCGTGCGCAGCAGCCGTCCGCCGGCGATGTCGATCGCGTCGGTGAAGTCGGATTCGGTTGTCACGGAGCAACTCCCACAGTCGAGAGACCATCGGTCTCGGGCAGGCCCAGGGCCAGGTTCATGGATTGGACGGCACCGCCGGCGGTGCCCTTGGTGAGGTTGTCGATCGCGGCGATCGCGACGAGCAGACCCGCATCGGCATCGACGGTCACGGCGATCTGCACCGCGTTGGAGCCGACCACGGCGCCGGTCTGCGGCAGCTGCCCCTCGGGCAGCACGTGCACGAACGGCTCGTCCTTGTACGCCTTCTCGTAGACGGCCCGGACCTCGTCCGCGGTCGCGGTGGTCGGCGCGGTGCACGTCGCGAGGATGCCGCGCGGCATCGGCGCGAGAACCGGTGTGAACGAGACGGTGACGTCGGTGCCCGCTGCCGCGGACAGGTTCTGCTTGATCTCGGGGGTGTGCCGGTGCGCGCCACCGACCGCGTAGGCCCTCACCGAGCCCATCACCTCGGAGCCGAGCAGGTCCGCCTTGGGCGCCTTGCCCGCTCCGGACGTACCGCTGACCGCGACGACGTTGACCCGCGGTTCGACGACGCCCGCCGCGACGGCCGGGGCCAGTGCGAGAGAGGACACCGTCGGGTAGCAGCCGGGCACCGCGATCCGAGTGGCACCGACCAGCTTGTCCCGGCCGCCCGGGAGTTCGGGCAGGCCGTACGGCCAGCTGCCGGCGTGCGGGCTGCCGTAGTACTTCTCCCACGCGGCGGCGTCGGTGAGCCGGAAGTCGGCGCCGCAGTCGATGACGACGGTGGACTCGGGCAGCTGCTGCGCGATCTCGGCGGACTTGCCGTGCGGCAGGCCGAGGAAGACGACGTCGTGCCCGGAGAGGGTCTCGATGTCGGTGGGGCCGAGGACGCGGTCCGCGAGCGGCAGCAGGTGCGGGTGGTGCGTGCCGAGCGTGCTGCCGGCGTTCCCGCCGGCGGTGAGCGCGCCGATCACGAGCGAGCCGTCACGGAAGGCGGGATGCCCGAGCAGTAGGCGCAGGATCTCGCCGCCCGCATACCCGCTCGCACCCGCGATCGCGACCTTGATCGTCGGCCGGCTACCGGCCACCGAAGCTCCAGAGTCTGCAGAAGTACCCATACGGATGATTATGCACCATCATGCAAATCTATTCATCCAGAGATGGTGACCGGTCGGCCACACGCAGGCAGCGCGCCGGTCGACCCTGTCCGATCATTCCACTCTTCCGCTACCGCGACCCGCTCCCGATCACTGCCGGACAGGTGTGAGTTCCGGGCGCTTCGCGATCCGACCGGAACCCGACGACGTCCCACGCAGGCGCCGGCCGAGCCACGGCCCGAGGAAGCGCACCGCCCACTCGGCGTCCGCGCGAAGCCGCCCCGGCACGGTGACCGGCGGGAGCGGACCCAGGCTGTCCTGCCACGTGAGGTCGGTGCCGGGCAGCCCCAGCACGGTGGCTGCGGCGGCGGCCAGCCGGTCGTGTCCGTCCGCGTTGAGGTGCAGACGATCCCAGCTCCACAGCCGCGGATCCGTGGAGACCGGGTACATCTCGAGGTCGATCACCGCGACGCCGTGCCGTGCCGCGGCCGCCCGGATCTCCGCGTTCAGCGCCGATATCCGGGCCATGATCGCGCGGCCACCCGGCATACCTGCACCGAGCGTCGGAAAGGCCATCGTCAGCACCTGCGCGCCCGACGCGGTCAGCGCATCGAACGCGATCTCCAGCTCTGCCGCGATCGCGACGGGTTCGAACTTGGGTCGCAGCAGGTCGTTCACTCCCGCGACGACCGATGCCAGGTCGGGCTGCAGCGCCAGCGCGGGAGCCAACTGCTCCTCCCGCACCTGACGGGCCAGCCGCCCCCGGATGGCGAGGTTGGCGTACCGGACGTCAGGGTCGGCCTCCGCGAGTCGTTCGGCGAGCCGATCCGCCCAGCCGCGGTAGCCCGCGTCGTCGTCCCCGTCGTTGAGTCCTTCGCTCTGGCTGTCCCCGATCGCCACGAACCGACTGAACACGGGTATCCCCCTCATCTCTACTGCACCTGTGCGACGAGCCTAGAACTTCGCCGTCACGGCCGATCCGGGGGTCACCGGTCCTTCATGGATCGGCGAATCTCGTCGAGCCTGTCGCGGCCTGCCTTCTCCCGTGCCTGCCACTGCTCGTCGAGGTCCCGGCCCGCCCGGCTCTCGCGCTCGAGTTCCTCCGAGCCGAGTGCCGTCCCGAAGCGTTCCTCGATCCGGTCACGGACCCGATCGAACATCGGGACTCCGGCCTCGGTGTAGTCCGGCGACGGAACCGACGGCCCGGAACCGGCGGCCATCGTCAACGGCGGCGGCACCTCCGGCGGGATCGCCGGACGCGAAGGGTCGGGAGGCAGGTCCGGGGTGTGGCCGCCACCCGCGGACAGCGCCGCAGCGGCCGCATGCACCGGAGACAGTCCGGGACGGTCGCCGGTGACCGCCAGCACCACCGCGAGCAGTTCCGCGTCACTCGCGCCCCGAAGCTGCGCGATCACATCATCCATCTCGACCATGAAGGGCTCCTCCCAGTAGCGCTTTCCAGGCTACCGAGAGGAGCCCCTCGTCGGTCGATCTCCGGACTCAGCCGCGGAGCACGGCTCCCACCGCGTCCGCCGCGGCAGCGACCGCCGCGTCGCGGGCCGCGCTGGCCTCGTCCTCGGTCAGCGTGCGATCGGCACCGCGGAACCGCAGCGCGAACGCCAGCGACTTGCGTCCCTCACCCACCTGCTCGCCCTCGAACACGTCGAACAGGCGGATGTCCTCGAGCAGTTCGCCGCCGCCCGAGCGGAGTGCGGCCTCGACGGCTGCGGCCGGCACCGCCTTGTCCACGACCACCGCGACGTCCTGCAGCACGGCAGGGAACGGCGACACCCGCGGGGACGGCAGCACCTCGGTGATCGGCAGGGCATCGAGGTCGATCTCGACGGCGCACGTCCGGGCCGGGAGGCCGGACCGCTCGAGCACCGCCGGATGCAGCTCACCGGCATGGCCGACGACAGCACCGTCGAACAGCACCTCGGCGCAGCGACCCGGATGCCACGGCAGGTACTGCGCGGCACGCAGTTCCACGGTGACACCGGCGGCGGCCGCGATGGTACGGACCGCGGCGAACGCATCCGACGCCTCCGCGGCACGGCCCGCACCCCACGGACCGGACGGCTCCCGCTGACCCGACAGGACGGCCGCGACATGCAGCGGCTGCGCCGGCAGCGACTTCAGCAGCTCGGCGATCTGCTCGTCGGTGGGACGGCGGTCCACCGGCAGCGCCTCGACCGGCTTGGTGTCCGGACCCGGCAGCACCACCTGCGCGATGCCGTACAGCGCCAGGTCACGCTGGCCACGAGAGGCGTTGCGTGCCAACACCTCCAGCATGCCGGGCAGCAGCGTGGTGTTCAGTTCGGGGCGGTCCGACTCGAGCGGGTTGAGTACCGCACTGGTGTTGCGACGCGGGTCGTCGGCGTCGAGTCCCCACGTGTCGAACACCGCGTGCGGCAGGAACACCGGCGGCAGGATCTCCACGTAGCCCGACGCGGCGAGCGTGCGTCCGATGGCACGGCGGCGACGCTGCCGCGGAGTCAGTCCCCGGCCCGCCGGCGCCTGCGGCAACACGGACGGGATCTGCTCGAGCCCCTCGAGGCGCAGCACCTCCTCGACCAGGTCGGCGGGCTGGGTCAGGTCCGGACGCCACGACGGCGGGGTCACGACCAGCTGACCGTGCCCGGTCTCGCTGACGCCGACCTCGACGATGCAGCCGATCTGGGTCAGGCGTCGTGCGGCGGTGCCGTTCGGGTAGGTCACGCCCGCGACGCGGTCCGGCAGGTCGATGTCCATGCGGATCTGGCCGACCCGGATCACACCGCCGACGTCGCTGAGGACGGGTTCGATGGTGCCGCCCGCGATCTCCACCAGCAACGCGGCCGCACGATCGAGAGCCGGCAGCGCCACCGCCGGGTCGACGACCCGCTCGTACCGCTTGCTCGCCTCACTCGTCAGCTTGTGCCGGCGGGCGGTCTTGAACACCGCCAGCGGATCCCACGTCGCCGACTCGAGCAGGATGTCGGTGGTGCCGTCATGGACCTCGGTGCTGGCACCGCCCATGACACCCGCGAGCGAGATGGCGCCAGAGTTGTCGGCGATGACGACGTCCTCGCCGTCGAGGGTGCGTTCCACGCCGTCGAGGGTGGTCAGCTTCTCCCCCGCCTGCGCGCGGCGGACGACGAGGCCGCCGTCGACCTTGACGGCGTCGAACGCGTGCAGCGGCTGACCGAGCTCGAGCAGGACGTAGTTGGTGACATCGACGGCCGGCGAGATCGGACGGACGCCCGACAGGAGCAGGCGCCGCTGCAGCCACCACGGGCTGACGGCCTTCGGATCGATTCCGGTGATCCGGCGGGCGGTGAAACGGGTGGCCTTCGACTCGGGCCGCAGTTCGATCGGCCACGCCTCGCCACCGTCGGCGGGCAGCGCCGGGACCACGGCGGGATCGGCGAACTCGAGATCGAACCCGCAGGCGAGCTCACGGGTCAGTCCGCGGACCGAGAAGCAGTAGCCACGGTCCGGGGTGATGTTGAGCTCGATGATGGTGTCGTCGAGGCCGAGCAACTCGTTCGCGTCGGTGCCCGGCGCAGCCGTCCCCGGCTCGAGGACCAGGATTCCCGAATGGTCCTTGCCGATGCCCAGCTCGGACGCCGAGCACATCATGCCGTTGGAGACCTGGCCGTACGTCTTGCGGGACGCGATCGCGAATCCACCGGGGAGCACGGCACCGGGCAGCGCCGCGACGACCAGGTCACCTTCGGCGAAATTACGGGCGCCGCAGACGATCTCCTGAGGCTCGTCCGCCCCGACGTCAACCTTGCAGAAACGGATCGGCTTCTTGAACTCGGTGAGCTCGGTGATCTCCAGGACCCGGCCCACCACCAGCGGACCGGACACCGGCTCGAGGACGTCGACCTCCTCGACCTCGAGACCGACGCGGACGAACCCGGCGTCCAACTCCTCGGCGGTCACCTGCCACTCGGGCGTCGCCCGCTGCAGGATCTCGGTCAGCCACGATTGCGCTACTCGCACGTCTTCTCAGCTCTCTCGTTCTCGTCGCGATCAGGCCTGGACACCGAAGGGCAGCGTGAATCGCACGTCGCCCTCGACGATGTCCCGCATGTCCGGGATGCCGTTGCGGAACTGCAGGGTTCGCTCGAGGCCCATGCCGAACGCGAAACCGGAGTACTCGTCGGGGTCGATTCCACACGCCCGCAGCACGTTCGGGTTCACCATGCCGCAGCCGCCCCACTCGACCCAGCCGGCGCCACCCTTCTTGTTCGGGAACCACACGTCGACCTCCGCGGAGGGCTCGGTGAACGGGAAGTAGTTGGGGCGCATACGCGTCCGGGTATCCGGGCCGAACAGCGCACGCGCGAACGCATCCAGCGTGCCGCGCAGGTTCGCCATCGTCAGACCCTTGTCCACAGCGAGACCCTCGACCTGCGAGAACACCGGGGTATGGGTGGCGTCGAGCTCGTCGGTGCGGAACGTGCGACCCGGGCACACCACGTAGATCGGCACCTCGCGCTCGAGCATCGTGCGCACCTGCACCGGCGACGTGTGGGTGCGGAGCACCTGACGCGAGTTCGGCGGAGCGATGTGGAAGGTGTCCTGCATCGTGCGCGCCGGGTGATCGGGCAGGAAGTTCAGCGCGTCGAAGTTGAAGTGCTCGGTCTCGACCTCGGGGCCCTCGGCGATCTCCCAGCCCATCGCGACGAACACGTCGGCGATCTGGTCGGAGATGATCGTGATCGGATGCCGGGCGCCCGCCGGACGTCGATCCGACGGCAGCGTGACGTCGATGGCCTCCGCGACGAGCACCGCGGCATCGCGCTCGGCGAGCAGAACCTCACGCCGGGCATCGAAGGCGGTGGCGACACGGGTACGCGCGACGTTGACACGTTTACCGGCGTCCGCCCGCTCGTTACCCGGAAGGGCACCCAGACCACGCTTCGCGAGCGCGATCGGCGCCTTGTCACCGAGATGTTCGACCTTCGCCTTGGCGAGCGCATCGAGGTCGGCGGCGGCCGCGAAGGCATCCTCGGCCGCGAGCGCCGCGGCGGCCAGCGCCTCCTCGGTGAGCGCGTTCGCATCGACAGTCGGCGGGGCTACGCCCTCATTCTTGGCCACGACCGGTGCAACTCCTTGTCTATCGATGGATACAGCGCGCGAGCGCAACACTCGAATCCTAGGCGATTGCCCTGCGCCGACTCGAACGAGTTCGAGGACCGGTCACGGGCTTCGATGCTGCACGCGCGCGCTGGCGTACAGACAGATGGACGCGGCCGTCGCGAGGTTGAGGCTCTCGGCGCGCCCGCGGATGGGAATCCGTACTCGGTGATCGGCGCGAGCCGCGACCGCGGGATCGAGACCGTGCGCCTCGTTGCCGAACAACCAGGCGGTGGGACGATCCAGCAGGGCGTCGGCCTCGTCGAGATCGACTTCACCGTCGGCGGCGGTCGCGAGGATCTGGATGCCGGCACCGGACAGCGAATCGAGCACGACGTCGATGTTCCGCTCACGCACGATCGGCAGGTGGAACAGACTCCCGGCGGAGGACCGCACACACTTGCCGTTGTGCGGGTCGACGCTGTCGCCCGCGAGAATCGCCGCGTCGGCGCCCACGGCGTCCGCCACCCGGATGACGGTGCCCGCGTTGCCGGGTTCACCGATCGCGACCGGCACTGCGACCAGACGCGGTGTGCCGGACAGCGCGGTGTCCAGCGGTACATCCAGCAGGTCGCAGACCGCGACGACGCCGGGAGGGGTGACCGTATCGCTCAGGGCCCGGATCGCACGATCGGTGACCAGCGAGGCCCGAACGCCGGCGACGTCCGC
Organism: Prescottella defluvii; assembly: GCF_000738775.1. Taxonomy (GTDB): domain Bacteria; phylum Actinomycetota; class Actinomycetes; order Mycobacteriales; family Mycobacteriaceae; genus Prescottella; species Prescottella defluvii. The sequence goes on along the minus strand of NZ_JPOC01000035.1, from coordinate 41,536 downwards.
CTTCTCAATCAGATCGGGATAGCGCTCGGCCGCATTCTCGGTGAAGAACAACTCGTGGACCGGACCGGACGCGAGCGCCCCGGCGACCGCGTTCTCGCCCTCCGCGAGGAAGCGGCCTGCCTTCCTGCGCTCTGCGCCGCGCAGGAGCTTGACAGCAGAAACGACCCGCGGAGTCCGTTCGGTGAACGGCTCCACGGGTCGATTCCGGAACTGCTGACTCAGGCCGCTTCTCCGGCAGGAGCGTTGACGTCGGCCGGCAGAGCCGCCTTCGCAACGGCAACCAGGCCGGCGAACGCCGCAGCGTCGGACACTGCGAGCTCGGCGAGGATCTTGCGGTCAACCTCGACACCCGCAGCCTTCAGGCCCTGGATGAAGCGGTTGTAGGTGATGTCGTTGGCGCGAGCCGCAGCGTTGATACGCGCGATCCACAGCTTCCGGAAGTCGCCCTTGCGCGCGCGACGGTCACGGTAGGCGTAGGTCATCGAGTGGAGCTGCTGCTCCTTGGCCTTGCGGTACAGGCGCGAACGCTGTCCGCGGTAGCCGCTCGAGGCCTCGAGAATCGAACGACGCTTCTTCTGGGCGTTGACTGCCCTCTTTACGCGTGCCACTGCAAAATCCTGTCAATCTTCGGGGCGCGGAAGCGGCCCCGTGTGGTCAGTAGGGGGAAGGGCTCAGATGCCGAGCAGGCGCTTGATGCGAGGAGCATCCGCGTCGGCGACGACGGCCTTGCCATCGAGGCGACGGGTCACGCGGGAGCTCTTGTGCTCGAGCAGGTGGCGACGTCCGGCCTTCTGGCGCAGGATCTTTCCGCTACCGGACACCTTGAATCGCTTCGCGGTGCCGCTATGGGTCTTCGACTTGGGCATGGAGTCCTCAGTTCTTGTGTTCTCTGTACTTCGGTCTTGCGTGAAGTGGTCTCGCTAGCCGCTCGGCTCGGGAGCAGCGCCAGCGTCACCGGTCGCCGGATTCGACGACGCAGCCTGGACGCCTTCCTGGGCCTTGGCGCGCGTCTTCGCACCCTTGTGCGGTGCCAGCACCATCGTCATGTTTCGACCGTCCTGCTTCGCGGAGGTCTCCACGAAGCCGAGGTCGGCGACGTCGGCACCGAGACGCTGCAGCAGACGGAACCCGAGTTCGGGCCGAGACTGCTCACGACCACGGAACATGATCGTGACCTTGACCTTGGATCCGGCCTCGAGGAAGCGGATGACGTTGCGCTTCTTGGTCTCGTAGTCGTGATCGTCGATCTTCGGACGGAGCTTCTGCTCCTTGATGACGGTCTGCTGCTGGTTCTTGCGCGATTCGCGCGCCTTCTGCGCCGTCTCGTACTTGAACTTGCCGTAGTCCATGATCTTGCAGACCGGCGGACGGGCATCAGGAGCCACCTCGACCAGGTCGAGGTCTGCCTCGAGGGCGACGCGGAGCGCATCTTCAACACGCACGATCCCAACCTGCTCACCGCCGGGTCCGATGAGGCGAACCTCGGGAACGCGGATGCGATCGTTGATGCGGGTCTCAGTGCTGATGGGGCCTCCTAGGTTGAGCGGTGCAGTCCGGTGACCGCGCCGCAGCCCGTGCGCCCTCTACCCCAACAAGAAAGCCCCGCGTCAGCGACTGATGTCGCCGTGCGGGGCCCGATGTCGACCGGCCAGACGCCACTCCCGATCCATCGGGACTGCCATCCCCTTCGCGAGAACGAAGGAGCCGACGGATGCTAATCAACTGACCGATACGATCAGCATTGATCCGTGCGGCGACCGGACCACTGAACTGCACCTGACGGTGCCGCGCAGAGGTGGGAGTCGGACTCCACTTTGCTGCCCTGGCCGAAGCCGAGGGCGGTCGTGAGGAACAGCGTAGCATCGATCGAGGCGCGGATCGAATCGCCCCCGCCCGCATCACCCTGCCGCGGCGGCCCCACACGCGGATGGAATCCTCTTCACCATGACGCAGAACCCTGATCCGGCCGATTCCGTCCAGCATGCCGAGGACGATCTCGACGACGTGCGCGATCTCGCCGAGGTTCCCGCGATCGAGGTGATCAGCCGCGCCGCCGTGATGCTGATGAGCTCGGCCGCGGAGAAGCTCGGCCTGTCGGATCCGAACCCCGACAACAGCCCCCACCTCGACCTCGACGAGGCCCGCCGCCTGATCACCGCACTCGCCGGACTGGTCACCTCCTCGGTCGAGTACCTCGGCCCGCACGCCGGCCCGATCCGCGAGGGCCTGCAGGCTCTGCAGCGCGCCTTCCGGGAGGCCTCGGCGCACCCCGACGAGCCCGGCAAGGGCCCCGGCGAGAAGTACACCGGCCCGGTCTTCTGACCGTCCAGCGCCCCCCTGGCCCCACTGGCCCCCTGCGGCACGCCAGCTATTGGACATATGTCCGGTTTCCCCCTGACCGGCGGAAACACCCGAAAAAGGTGCCGGATAATCGGTTCGGCAAAACCGCTCCCGTTACAGCTCCGCATTGATACCGTGATCGCCGTGTGACACAGGTCACGCGCCACCACGCAGGGTTCTCCCGCTCGGGGAATCCGGTATCGAAGGAGCTCCACATGGACACGGCATCGCTCACCAGCCTGCTCGGCGGCCTGCTCGGCAACCTCGACCTCGGCTCGCTGACCAGCCTGCTCGGCAACGTCGACCTCGGCTCGCTGACCAGCCTGCTGGCGTCCTAGCAGTAGGTCGTCAGGCAGGTCCGGTACCGCAAGGACCGGACCTACGGATCCACGAAAGCGGTGGGGGACCTCGGTCCCCCACCGCTTTCGTGTGTCACTTCTAGCCGACGGCAGCAGCCTTCGCGACCCGCTTGCGCGGCGTCACTCCGGCCTTGCGGCCGGCGGCCTTGGGGGCCGCCCCGTTGCCGCTCGCGGACGGTGCTTCGAGAACTTCCTTCAGGAACCTGCCGGTGTAGCTCTCAGGCACCGCAGCGATAGCTTCCGGTGTCCCCTCCGCAACCACCGTCCCGCCGCCGGACCCGCCTTCCGGGCCCATGTCGATGATCCAGTCCGACGTCTTGATCACGTCGAGGTTGTGCTCGATCACGATGACGGTGTTGCCCTTCTCGACGAGCCCGTTCACGACCTTCAGCAGCTTGCGGATGTCCTCGAAGTGCAGACCTGTCGTGGGCTCGTCCAGCACGTAGACGGTCCGTCCCGTCGACCGCTTCTGCAGTTCCGCGGCGAGTTTGACGCGCTGCGCCTCGCCGCCGGAAAGGGTGGGCGCGGGCTGCCCCAACCGGACATAGCCCAGTCCGACCTCGACGAGCGTCTTCAGGTACCGGTGGATGGACGTCACCGGTTCGAAGAACTCGGCGGCCTCGTCGATCGGCATGTCGAGGACCTCGGCGATGGTCTTGCCCTTGTAGTGCACCTCGAGGGTCTCGCGGTTGTACCGCGCGCCGTGACACACCTCGCACGGCACGTAGACGTCGGGCAGGAAGTTCATCTCGATCTTCAGGGTGCCGTCGCCCGAACACGCCTCGCAGCGACCGCCCTTGACGTTGAACGAGAAACGTCCCGGCTGGTAGCCACGGACCTTCGCCTCGGTGGTGGCCGCGAACAAGGTGCGGATCTTGTCGAAGACACCGGTGTAGGTGGCCGCGTTGGACCGCGGCGTGCGACCGATCGGCGACTGGTCGACCTGCACCAGCTTGTCGAGTTGGTCGAGCCCGTTGATCCGGGTGTGCCGGCCCGGCACCTGACGGGCACCGTTGAGCTTGTTGGCCATCACCGTGGCGAGAATGTCGTTGACCAGCGTCGACTTACCGGAACCCGACACGCCGGTCACCGAGGTGAGCACGCCGAGCGGGAAGCTGACATCGATGTCCGCGAGATTGTTCTCACGGGCGCCGACGACGGTGACCTGACGCTTGCGATCGACTGCCCGACGTTCGGCGGGAACGTCGATGGTGCTGCGCCCGGACAGGTAGGCACCGGTGAGCGATTCCTTGTTGCGCAACAGTTCCTTGTAGGTACCGCTGTGCACCACCCGGCCACCGTGCTCCCCGGCGAGCGGTCCGATGTCGACGACCCAGTCCGACGTGCGGATGGTGTCCTCGTCGTGCTCGACGACGATGAGCGTGTTCCCCAGGTCGCGGAGACGGGTCAGGGTTTCGATCAGTCGGCGGTTGTCGCGCTGGTGCAGACCGATGGACGGCTCGTCGAGCACGTACAGCACGCCGACGAGACCGGAACCGATCTGCGTGGCCAGTCGGATGCGCTGGGCCTCGCCGCCCGACAGCGTGCCGGCCGCGCGGGCCAGCGAGAGGTACTCGAGTCCGACGTCGAGCAGGAACCCGAGCCGCGCCTGCACCTCCTTGAGGACCTGGCCGGCGATGGCCTCCTCACGGGAACCGAGCGTGAGGCTGTTCAGGAAGGCGGCGCAGTCCGCGATCGACAGTTCACAGACTTGGGCGATCGACTTCTTTCCGTACGTCGCCGACGCGATCGTCACCGAGAGGATCTCCGGCCGCAGGCGGGCGCCGTTGCACGCGGGACACGGGGTGTCGCGCATGTAGCCGTCGTAGCGTTCCTTCATCTGTTCCGACTCGGTCTGCTCGAGTCGACGGTGCAGGAACGGCATGACGCCCTCGAACTCGGCGTAGTACGAGCGGGTGCGGCCGTAGCGGTTCTTGTACTTGACGTGGACCTGCTCGGTACTCCCCTCGAGGATCGCCTTGCGCGCCTTGGCCGGGAGTTTGTTCCACGGCGTGGTCATTTCGAAACCCATGATGTCGCCCAGACCGGACAGCAGGCGTCCGAAGTACTCGGCGCTCTGCCCCATCGACCAAGGCGCGATCGCTCCGTCCTCGAGCGAGAGTTCGGGGTCCGGGACAACCAGATCGGGGTCGACTTCCTTGCGGATCCCGAGTCCGGTGCACTCCGGGCAGGCTCCGTACGGCGAGTTGAAGGAGAACGAGCGCGGCTCGAGATCGTCGATGGCCAGCGGGTGGCTGTTGGGGCACGCGAGCTTCTCCGAGAACCGGCGTTCACGATCGGCCGCGTTCTCGTCGCGGTCGACGAAGTCGAGAACGACGATGCCCTCGGCCAGACGCAGCGCCGTCTCGACCGAGTCGGTGAGCCGCTGCTTGGAACTCGCCTTGACGGTCAGGCGGTCGACGACCACCTCGATGTCGTGCTTCTCCTGCTTCTTCAGCTTCGGAGGATCGGTCAGCGGATGCACGACACCGTCGACCCGCACCCGCGAGTAGCCCTGCGAATTGAGCTGCTCGAACAGATCGACGAACTCACCCTTGCGGGTCCGGACCACGGGGGCGAGCACCTGGAAACGGGTGCCCTCCTCCATCTCGAGGACCTGGTCGACGATCTGCTGCGGCGACTGCCGCGCGATCGGTTCGCCACAGACCGGACAGTGCGCGGACCCGGCGCGCGCATACAGCAGTCGTAGGTAGTCGTACACCTCGGTGATGGTTCCGACGGTCGACCGCGGGTTGCGGTTGGTCGACTTCTGATCGATCGACACCGCGGGCGACAGACCCTCGATGAAGTCGACGTCAGGCTTGTCCATCTGACCGAGGAACTGGCGCGCGTACGCGGACAGCGACTCGACGTAGCGGCGCTGGCCCTCGGCGAAGATCGTGTCGAACGCGAGACTGGACTTGCCGGATCCCGACAGCCCGGTGAAGACGATGAGGCTGTCCCGGGGCAGATCGAGATTGATCCCTCGCAGATTGTGCTCACGTGCACCTTGCACGATCAGGCGATCCGCCACACGTAGTCCCTTCTCGGTTTCGACCATGGCGCGGACATACGCGTCCGGGCGCAAACCATGGTAGGCGCGGGTACCGACAAACTTCCCGACCAGCAGCTTTCCCGGTGATCGGTGGGTACCATCCGCGATGCCTCCCCTCGACGGTAGCCTCCCGATCATGGAGCAGCAGCGCATCACCATCGACGACGACTACACCGGCGACCTCTCCGCGGCCCAGGGTGCCCAGCGTCGCACTGTGCCGGGCGCGACGATCGTGAAGATGTCGGTGGGCCCGATGGACAACAACACGTACCTCGTCACGTGTTCCGAGACCGGAAAGTCGCTGCTCATCGACGCTGCGAACGATGCCGCGCGCATCGCCGCGCTCATTGCGCAGGAGGCGCCGCAGCTCGAGTTGATCGTCACCACGCACCAGCATCACGACCACTGGTTCGCGCTCGCCGAGGTCGCCGCCGCAACCGGTGTCCCCACCGCGGCGCATCCGCTGGATTCCGAGATCCTCTCCGTCACCCCGGCCCGCGCGCTCAACGACGGCGACCTCGTAACCGTGGGTGATCTCACCCTCGAGGTGATCCATCTGGCCGGGCACACCCCCGGCGGGATCACACTCGCCCTCACCGCGAAGCACGACGGCGGTCGCGTCCACCTGTTCACCGGGGACTCGCTCTTCCCCGGCGGTGTCGGCAAGACCCCGGATGCCGAACGGTTCGCGTCACTCATGGACGACGTCGAGTCCAAGCTGTTCGAGCGCTTCCCCGACGACACCGTGTTCTACCCGGGCCACGGCAAGGACTCCACCCTCGGAGCAGAGCGCCCGCATCTGGCCGAGTGGCGCGAGCGCGGTTGGTGAAACGGGACGATCGAGACCGGTCTGCCTCGCATTCGTCTCGTCCCGTGCCGGATCGTCGCCACCTGGATACGGTGGGACGAGAATCCAGGTTGGGAGGCCGTCCATGATCGTTCGCCGAATTGCCCGCCCGTTGCTGTCGACCGTGTTCATCGCCGGTGGGATCGATTCCCTGCGCAGCCCCGCGCCGAAGGCGCAGGCTGCAGCGCCATTCTTCGAGAAGAGCATCGAGACCCTGCCGGGCACCGTCACGGACCGGATCCCGTCCGACCCCGAGACGCTCGTGAAGATCAACGCAGCGGTGCAGATCGGGGCCGGCGCGATGCTGGCGCTCGGTAAGGCGCCGCGCGCATCGTCGCTCGTCCTGGCCGGGACACTGGTCCCGACGACACTCGCGGGCCACGACTTCTGGAATGTCGACGATCCCCAGCAGCGTGCGATGCAGCGCATGCAGTTCTACAAGAACATGACGATGCTCGGTGGGCTCCTGCTCGCGGCCGTCGACACCGAGGGCAAGCCGTCGCTCGGGTGGCGTGGTCGACGGGCGGCCCGCAAGGCCCAGGCCAAGGTCGCCGAGGTCGTCTCCGGCAACGACGAGACCGACCACGCGCTGGCCGTCGTTTCGGATCGCGCCCGCACCGCAGCCGAGCAGGCCGGGGAACGCAGCGGTGAGCTGCTCGATGCCGCCCGGCACCGCGGCGTGGAGCTTGCTCACCTTGCCCGGGAGCGGGGATCCGAACTCACCGAGATCGCGCGGGAGCGCGGCCCCGTCCTCGCCGAGTTGGCCAAGGAGCGCGGCACCGAGTTCGCGCACCTCGCGCGCGAGCGCGGCACCGAGTGGGCTGCCGCTGCCGGCGAACAGGGCGAAGTGCTGAGTCGACGCGCGCGGAAGCAGGCCGAGAAGGCGCTCGCCACCGCGCGGGCGAAGGCCGCCGAACTGCAGGACTGACCTACCGACCCGACTCGGGAGCTCCCACCGCGAAACGAGGTGATCACGTTGCCCGGCAATCGATCGAACGATTCGGACCCGCATCTGAAGGACCAGGAGCTGTACGAAAAGCTCAGGGAAGAAGGCGAACCCAAGGAGAAGGCGGCCCGGATCTCCAACGCGGCCGCCGACGAGGGCCGTTCCGCGGTGGGACGCAAGGGCGGCAAGGCCCAGAACTACGAGGACCGCACCGTCGACGAACTGCGTGACCGCGCCGAGGAACTCGGGATCACCGGGTATTCGTCGATGAACAAGTCCGAACTGATCTCCGCACTGCGCGACCACTGATCGGTCCCCGGTGAACTCGCTCGGCGCGAGGCGCCGATCATCCGGTGGCCGCGGGTGTCTTCGCGCCGCCCGAAGGCACCGCGCGGATCAGCTTGCGGTTGGCGAACTCGAACAATCCCAGGTCACCGAGTTCCCGTCCGAATCCCGAATTCTTCACGCCGCCGAACGGCAGTTCCGGTTCCGTGGACGTCGGATGATTGATCCACACCATTCCACTACGGATGCGATCCGCCACCGCCCGCGCGTGGGCCTCGTCGGAGCCGAAGACGGTGCCACCCAGCCCGTAGCGGGTCCGGTTCGCCAGTTCGACCGCCTCGTCCTCGTCGGCGACTCGGTACACCACCGCGACCGGGCCGAACAGTTCCTCCTCGAAAGCCCGCATGCCCGGTGTGACGTCAGTGAGGATCGTTGCGTCGACGAAGGCTCCCGATCCGTCGGGGCCCCGATGCGCCGGGCGGCCGCCGCCGGCCGCGACGGTGGCGCCCTTGTCGAGGGCGTCGTCCACCTGCTCGAGCAACGTCTGCGCCGCCGATTCGGACGACAAGGGGCCGAGGGTGGTGTCGGGGTCCGACGGATCCCCGACGACCAGGCCTTCGAACCGTTGCGCCAGGCCTGCCACGAAGTCGTCGTAGATGGCCTCGGGAACGATGAACCGCTTCGCAGCAACGCAACTCTGGCCGGTATTGCCGAGTCTTCCTGCCGCGGCAGCGTCAAGTGTTCGATCGAGATCATCGGCGTCGAGGACGATGAACGGGTCGCTCCCACCGAGTTCGAGGACGCACTTCTTGAGATGGCGCCCGGCGATCTCGGCCAGGGAGGCGCCCGCAGCCTCACTCCCGGTGAGGGACACACCCTGCACTGCAGGATTCTCGACAACCCGTTCGATATCCGAGATCCGCAGGTAGATATTGGTGTACACCCCCTCCGGAGCACCTGCGTCGACGAACAACCGATCGAGTTCCGACGCGGTCCGGGCGCATGAGCTGGCGTGTTTGAGAAGGATCACGTTTCCCAGCAGGAGGTTGGGGGCCGCGAACCGTGCGACCTGATAGAGCGGGAAGTTCCACGGTTCGACCCCGAGCAGTACGCCGATCGGCTCGTTGACCAGATCCGCCGAGCCTTCCTCGACATCGATACGTTGCGGGCGCAGATACTGCGGCCCCCGCTTGGAGTAGTAGTCGAGAATGGCGGCCGCGATGTCCACCTCCGCACGACTCTCCCCGATGAGCTTCCCCATCTCACGGGTGACCAGAGTGGCGAGTTCCTCCTTGCGTTCGCGCATCAGTTCCGCCGCGCGGGCGAGCACTCCCGCCCGCTGCTCCACCGGCACTTCACGCCACGCCTCGAACGCGTCCGATGCACGGTCGACAATGGCATCGAGTTGCTCGCCTACGAGGTAGGGATACTCGGCGATCGGCCGACCCGTGTACGGATCGACGGTATGGAACGGGGTGGCGTCGGGACCCGACGCACTGGTCGGCTGCATATTCGTGGACGTCATCGAGACTCCTTCCTTGTGGCCGGCACCTACCGACTACCCGGATCGGCTGCACGCTAACCCCGGGGTGCCGGTGTGCGGACGTTCTCGACCGGATCGAGGCAGCCCTCTCAGGACCGGGACGGGAAACACCGTTCTCATCTGACCGGTTCGACCACGGATTCTGCGGCGGACGAGCGGGCGCACTAGACTACTTGGGCGCTTTTCTGCTGTTCCCGAACCTAGGAGACCTCTTGTCGGACGAGGCCCGTGTGCACCCCGAACTCGAACACGAGCAGGGGTACGTGACGATGCTGTACGAGCGTCTCGACGGTCTCCGCGAGTACGCGTCGAACCGTCTCGCGCGTGTTCTCCTCGAGACCGGGGGGACGCCCCAGGCCCGCAGCGAACGCGAGTCGTTCACCCAGATGTACGCCGAGGACATCGCCCGCTACGACGCCGCCGAGAACGGTCTGTGCTTCGGTCGCATCGACGGCGCCGACGAGCCGCGCTATGTGGGCCGGGTCGGCATTCTCGACGAGGCCGACGACTACGAGACCCTGCTGCTCGATTGGCGAGCTCCGCTGGCGCGGCCGTTCTATCTGGCGACCCCGGCGGCACCCGAGGGTGTGACCCGCCGACGGCACATCCGCAGCCGCAGCCGGACCGTCACGTCCATCAGCGACGAGTACCTCGACCTCGCCGCTGCCGAAGCGAACGGCGGCGGTGCCGGCGCGGGGGGTGTCGCCGGAGAGAGCGCCTTGCTGTCCGCGCTCAACGCCGCGCGGACCGGGCAGATGCACGACATCGTCGAGACCATCCAGAGCGAGCAGGACGCCATCATCCGGTCCACCCACAAGAGCGTGCTCGTGGTTCAGGGCGGCCCCGGTACCGGCAAGACCGCGGTGGCTCTGCACCGTGCCGCGTACCTGCTCTACACCTACCGGAAGCAGCTCGAGAAGGCCGGTGTCCTGATCATCGGACCCAATGCCACGTTCCTCGACTACATCAGCCAGGTGCTGCCGTCACTCGGCGAGACCGGCGTGCTGCTCTCCACGATCGGCGACCTGTACCCCGGCGTCCGGGCCACCCGGGAGGATTCGCTCGACGCGGGCGCACTCAAGGGCTCACTCGCGATGATCGACGTGCTGAAGAAGGCGGTCCGCGACCGTCAGGAAGTTCCGAAGACTCCGATCGAACTGCGCTTCGACACCTACCCGATCAGGCTGGATCGCAAGATCGTCACCCGGGCCCGCGGGCGGGCCCGGTCGTCGCGGCGCCCGCACAACCTGGCACGGCCGATCTTCGTGTCCGCGGCCATCGAGGCCCTGGCCGATCAGCTCGCCGCCACGATCGGCGCCAACATCGTCGACGGCGGCAACCTGCTCAGCCGTGACGACATCGCGGACATGCGTGACGAGATGCGTGAGGACCCGTCGATCATGGCGGCGCTCGACGGCCTGTGGCCGGACCTGACGCCGCAGCAGGTGCTGACGGATCTGCTCCGTTCCCCCGAGCGGTTGGCCTCGGCGACACCCGAGTTCACCGACGACGAGCGGGCCGCTCTCCTCCGCACCCGCGGCATCGGATTCAGTACCGCGGACGCTCCGCTGCTCGACGAGCTCGCCGAACTGCTCGGAATCGACGACGCAGCAGAACGCGAACGTGCGCAACGGCGCTGGCGGGCACAGATCGCCGATGCGCAGGGCGCGTTGGACATCCTCACCGGATCCGCGCCGCAGGATCTCGAGGACGACCTCGACCCCGAGATCCTCATGGCCTACGACCTCATCGACGCCGGCCAGCTCGCGGAACGCCAGGATCTCGGGCACCACCAGACCACGGCTGAGCGTGCCGCCGCCGACCGGACCTGGACGTACGGGCACGTCATCGTCGACGAGGCGCAGGAGCTGTCGGAGATGGCGTGGCGAATGCTGATGCGCCGCATCCCGAATCGGTGGATGACGCTCGTCGGGGACACCGCGCAGACCGGCGACCCTGCGGGCAGTTCCTCGTGGCAGGACGTCCTCGGCCCCTACGTGGCCCAGCGCTGGAAGCTGACCGAACTGACGGTCAACTACCGCACGCCCGCCGAGATCATGGAGCTGGCCCACCGGGTCCTCGAGGAGATCGATCCCCAGCAGACGGTGCCACGGTCGGTGCGCGAATCGGGATTCGCCCCGTGGGCCGAACGCGTCGACGAATCCGATCTCGGCGAGGCCGTGCGGCGCCGCGTCGCCGCGGTGACGGGGCCGGGCCTGACGGCGGTGCTCGCCGGGCACCAACTGGTCGACGAGCTCGCCGATCTGCGATCGGACTCGGTCAGTGTCCTCACCGTCAAGGATGCGAAGGGCCTCGAGTTCGACAACGTCCTGATCGTCGAGCCCCAGGATCTGTTGGACGAATCGCCGCGTGGTCTCAACGACCTCTATGTCGCGTTGACTCGCGCGACGCAGCGGCTCGGAATCGTGCACGCGCGTCCGCTGCCGGCAGTCCTCGGCGCCCTCGACGCGTCCGTCGTCGTTTCCGGAAGCTGATCGCCGAACCCGCCCTCACCGGCGGAACCGAAGCGGTACGGTGCCAGGGGCGCCGGGCTGATCCACGTCGACCAGGCGATGGCAGCTCCCATCAGACAGCACAGAGGACGGGAAGAATCGTGTCCACTCCGATGACGCATCGACGCGGTCCGGGTGCAGTGGCGGTGGGGATGATCGGCGTCCTCGGGATGGTCGCCTCGGTCACCGGATGCGGCACCCCCGCGGCCTCCGACGACACGGCCGTGCTGGAAACCGTCACGACCGCACCGTCGTCGGAGCCTGAGACAGCGGTCGGCTCGGACGCCCGCACCGTCCGCTACGCGCGCGCGGTACTCGTCGGCGGATTTCCGGCGGTGGTCCCGGATCCGACTCTGTTCGCCCTCGGTACGGGGGTGTGCCAGCAGTTGGGCGCCGGCACACCCGACGAGGTGATCCTCGAGCAGCTCCGCCCGGTGAGCGCCTACGCCGCGAGCCAGTCCGGGGGTGCGTTGACCGGTGCGAGCGCCGCCCAACTGCTCTTGAGCGCCGCTCGCACCGACTTCTGCTGAAACGCCGCCGATCAGCGCACGGTGTGCACGATCAGGACGTCCGATGTCGATTTGCGGGCCGCATCGGACGGCACCGATCCGAGCAGTCGACCCGTGATCGTGTTGAGTCCGCGGTTGCCGACCACCAGCAGGTCCGCCTCGACCTCGTCGACCAGCGCGAGCAACGAGTCGACCGGGGCCCCCACGACGGCACGTTCGACGATCTTCTTCGCGCCGGCCGCGGTGGCACGCTCGCGCGCCGTTCGCAGGATCTCGTAGGTGGGTGCGGATCCGGTCACCTGGTAGGCGTCCTCACGCAACGTGTCCTGCGCCGCCTCGGTGTCCTTGGGATCGGCCGGGTAGTACGCGCACGCGATCACCAACTCCGCATCGGCGGCGCCTGCGAGAGCCGCAGCCTTGTCGACAGCACGAAACGACGAATCCGATCCATCGGTTCCGACGACGACGGTCCGGTAGGCGGTCATTCATTCCTCCATGTGTGCAGTTGATCGAGGACGGTGACTGCAGTGCCCTGTTCGACCGAGATCACCCTTCGCTGCGCTGACATTAGCCGTACCGGCGCAGAACCAAGCGGAATTACGGCACAACATGCGTCCCCCGGTGGACGATCCACCCCTGGAACTCATTTCACCACGGGCGGCGGCGTGCGCGGGTGTCCCCCGTCAGCGCGGCTCGCCGTACCGCGGACCGAACAGTGAGTCCGGGAAGAGCCTGGACTCCCGAACGGTGCGACTCCAGGGCGCCGCAAGCTCCGCCAACCGTGCAGTGCCGTCCTCGCCGAGGTGCGTCCACGGCGCCGACGCCAGCTCGTCGGTGAGATCCTCGATCACCTCACGCAGTTCGCGCCCGTCCCCGGTCAGTCCGCCGCGCTCGTCGAGCAGTTCTCGATCGCGTAGGCCCGCCGCAGCACCGTCCCACTGGCCTTGCGACCATCCGCGCCGGCTCTGCGCGAACTTCTTCTGGAAGCCGATACCGGTGGCGGTGTGCGTGATCAGCGCCTCGAGGCCTCCCAGTCCGGCGGTCTGCAGCGCCGCGACGTGGCCGTCGCCGCGGTACTCACGAAGCAGCGTCAGGGCGTGCCACAGGACGAGATGAGGTGTGTCGGGCCACTCGAGTGCCGCGTAGCCCGCGTACAGGGGACGACCGTCGACGCCCGGAATTCCCTGTGCCGCAATGGCCGCCAGCTGGGCCACCTCGGACATCTCCTGCGACGCCGTGACGGCCTCTCCGAAGATCCTCCGGTACGCGGCGTCGACACCGCGGTACCGCGCGCGGACGATCTCGTCCGGGTCAGCGAGCGTCCATGCCCGCGGGACGACGTCACCGACGAGGTCCGGGTTGAAGTTGTAGAAGGTCGCAGCGACGACTCCGGCGCCGACGGCGCCCATCGGCGCAGCCCGACCCGCGAAGTAGGTCATTCGGCCGGATTCGAGTCCGGCCCCGACGAGTTCCTGCTCCACCTCGGGCGCGAAGTAGGCGAGCGAGTGCAGCAGTTCGAGCGACCGAGCCGTGCGTCCGGCGACATGTGGGTCCATGACCGAGAACGTTAGCGGGCGTTACTTCAGTCCCGCCGCGTCCATCCCCCGCAGTTCCTTCTTGAGGTCCGCGATCTCGTCGCGCAGACGGCCCGCGAGCTCGAACTGCAGGTCTCGCGCCGCGTTCATCATCTGATCCGTCAGCTCCTTGACCAGGTCCGCCAGCTCCGCACGAGGCATCGACTTGACGTCCCGCCCCTCGTACACCCCGGCACTGACCGCCCGGCCCGCCTCACCCTGAGCACGCCGACCACGGCTGGCGTTTCGCCCGGAACCGCCGATCTCGACCTCCGTGTCCTCGGCCTCCTCATAGACCTTGTCGAGGATGTCCGCGATCTTCTTGCGGAGCGGCTGCGGATCGACCCCCTTCTCGAGGTTGTAGGCGATCTGCTTCTCTCGGCGGCGCTCGGTCTCCTCGATGGCACGCTGCATCGAATCGGTGATCTTGTCCGCGTACATGTGCACTTCGCCGGACACGTTGCGCGCGGCGCGACCGATGGTCTGGATGAGGCTCGTGGTGCTGCGCAGAAACCCCTCCTTGTCGGCGTCGAGGATCGCGACGAGCGAGACCTCGGGCAGGTCGAGACCCTCACGCAGAAGGTTGATACCGATCAGAACGTCGTACTCGCCGAGGCGTAGTTGCCGCAACAACTCGACACGCCGCAGCGTGTCGATGTCGGAGTGCAGATACCGCACCCGGATGCCGAGCTCGAGGAGGTAGTCCGTCAGATCCTCGGCCATCTTCTTCGTCAGGGTCGTGACCAGAACCCGCTCGTCCTTGTCGGTCCGCTCCCGAATCTCGTGGATGAGGTCGTCGATCTGCCCCTTCGTCGGTTTCACGACCACCTCGGGATCCACGAGACCGGTGGGCCGGATCACCTGCTCGACGAACTCACCGCCCGCGCGCCCCAACTCGTACGCGCCGGGAGTGGCCGACAGGTACACCGTCTGGCCGATCCGATCGGCGAACTCCTCCCAGGTGAGAGGCCGGTTGTCGACGGCGGACGGGAGACGGAAACCGAACTCGACCAGGTTCCGCTTACGGGACATGTCGCCCTCGTACATGGCGCCGATCTGCGGCACCGTCACGTGCGACTCGTCGATGACGAGCAGGAAGTCCTCCGGGAAGTAGTCGATCAGCGTGGCCGGCGCCGAGCCCGCCGGCCGATTGTCGATGTGCCGCGAGTAGTTCTCGATACCGGAGCAGAACCCGACCTGTTTGATCATCTCCAGGTCGTACTGGGTCCGCATCCGCAATCGCTGGGCCTCGAGCAACTTCCCGCGGCTCTCCAGGTCGGCGAGCCGCTCCTCCAGCTCCGCCTCGATGCTCTGGACGGCGTGCTCCATCCGCTCGGGCCCCGCGACATAGTGCGTTGCCGGGAAGATGCGCACGGTATCGACCTGTCGCACAACGTCACCGGTCAGCGGGTGCAGGTAGTAGAGCGCCTCCACCTCGTCGCCGAAGAATTCGATCCGCACCGCCAGTTCCTCGTAGGACGGGATGATCTCGACGGTGTCGCCCCGCACCCGGAACGATCCGCGAGTGAACGCCATGTCGTTGCGGTTGTACTGCACGTCGACCAGCAACCGCAGCAGCGCATCGCGGTCCACCTCGACGCCCACCTCGAGTTCGATCGACCGATCGAGGTACGACTGCGGGGTGCCGAGGCCGTAGATGCACGACACCGACGCCACCACCACGACGTCGCGCCGGGACAGCAGGCTGGACGTAGCGGAGTGCCGTAGCCGCTCCACGTCGTCGTTGATCGACGAGTCCTTCTCGATGTAGGTGTCCGTCTGCGCGATGTACGCCTCGGGCTGGTAGTAGTCGTAGTACGAGACGAAGTATTCGACGGCGTTGTTGGGCAGCATTTCCCGCAACTCGTTGGCAAGCTGCGCCGCGAGCGTCTTGTTGGGCGCCATCAGCAGAGTGGGTCGCTGCAGCTTCTCGATCAACCACGCCGTGGTGGCCGACTTGCCGGTGCCCGTCGCACCGAGCAGCACCACATCCTTCTCCCCCGCGCGCAACCGGCGCTCGAGCTCCGCGATCGCCTCCGGCTGGTCACCGGCAGGCTCGTACTCGCTGACGACCTCGAAGCGCGCGTCGGATCGTTCGATCTCGCTGACCGGGCGAAACTCTGAGTGCGCGACCACGGGGTGCTCGGATGCAAACGCCATGCGTCCAGGGTATGCGCAGCTTCCGACAAGTTCTGATAACGCCTCGGCGCTCCCCGTCCATCGCCCCTGACGAAGCATGGGAATCCCTGTAATTTCTTGCGGTATGGAGAACGTCGAACAGCGCACGACCCGAGCCACCCAGGCCAACCCGGCCACCACCGTCGCACCCCCGGGTCCCGTGTTCGTTCCCGCGCTCGACATGGTGCCCGCGCACCGTCCGAAGATCGAGCACTTCAACATCACCGAGCGCACCAACACCGACCCCAAGGGATTCGTCCGGCCCGTCGAACACTATCGCCGCGAGCCCTGGGGGCTCTACATGGCGCGGACGGCCGATCACCCCGCATTCCATTACCTGGAGTCGTGGCTGATCCCGGATCTGGGGATCAGGGCGTCGATCTTCCACTTCCACCCGTATCACGAGCGGGATCAGGACCGGTACATCGACATCGGCGACTTCACCGCGGGCCCGGACGTGTGGACGTCGGAGGACCACTACCTCGACCTCGTGGTGCGGACAGGCAAGGAAACCGAACTCCTCGACGTCGACGAACTGATCTCGGCGACTGCACACGGGCTGATCTCGCCCGCGACGGCCGACCGGGCCGTCCAGACGGCCATGCGTGCGGTGGACGGGATCGCCGCCCACGGGCACGACACCGACGCTTGGCTCGCGTCGAGAGGGATGCCGGTCAGCTGGCGGTGATACGCGGCTGTCGTCAGCCGGCCGCGGTCCACCCGGTGCGCTCGGCCCACGCCCACGCCCGCTGGTAGCCCTGGTCGAACCACGGCGCCATCGCCTCCGAGTACGCCGTCTCGGCGGCGCCCTCGTGAGTGTTCTCTGCGGCCGTCGCCGCCGCCAGCTTCTTCACCTCGACGAACTCCGCACGCGCCTGGGGGTCGGCCCGCAACCAGTCCCGGAGCAACAGGGCGAACTGCTGACCGGGCCACCCGTCGACCCGGATGTCGATCCGGACGGGGCGGCCCGGGTCGGCGCCGCCATGGGTTCGCTTGTCCCACAGCGCCGGATCCGCCTCCCCACCGACGCCGTACGCGGGCTTGGGCTCGTCGCGCGTGACATCGGTGACCCGGGGGAAGCCCGCTGCCTCCAGGGGCTCGGCGAGGGCCTCTGCCGTCGCGAGATCCGGGACCGTGATCTGCAGGTCCATCAGATCCCGCGCGTCGAGCCCCTCGACCGCGGTGGAGCCGACATGGTCGACGCGGACAGCTCGATCGCCGCACACGAGTTGCAGGCGCGCCACCAGGCGCTGCCCCTGCGCGGACCATGCGGGGTCCGACGGACGTAGTACCGCGGGGACCGACACCACCGTCCGTGTGCGCACGTTCCGCTCGAACGGCACCAGCCGGTCCTCGAACAGGGCGCGGGCCTGAGCCTCGATCAGCTCCGGGGCACCGGTGTTGTCGAGCCAGACATCGGCGGCCGCGCGACGTTGGTCGTCCGACGCCTGCGCCGCGATCCGTGCCCGCGCATCAGCCTCGGGCATCCCCCGGAGTTCGACGAGTCGCCGAACGCGCTCGCCCTCGTCGACGTACACGACGACGACGAGGTTGAACGCCGGCCCCATCCGTCCCTCGACGAGCAGCGGGATGTCCTGCACGACAATGCCGTCGGAGGCTGCGCCGTCCACGAGTTCCGCAGTGCGGGCACCGATCCGGGGGTGCAGGATCGAATTCAGGAGCAGCCGCGATTCCTCGCTGCCGAACGCCCGTTCGGCCAAGGCCGGGCGGTCGAGCGAACCGTCGGGATGCAGGATGCCGTCACCGAAGGCCTCCACGAGCGCCGCGAGTCCCGGGGTTCCGGGCTCGACGACCTCACGCGCGATCAGGTCCGCGTCGACGATCACCGCGCCCAGCGACGCGAGGACCTTCGACACGGTCGATTTGCCGGCTCCGATGCCTCCGGTGAGGCCCACTCTCAACACGCCGACCAGTGTCGCACTAAACACGCCGAAGATCATCAAGCGACCAAATGTCGCCGTTCCACGACCTGGTCGGATAGCCTTCCGTAAGCCGTCCGACCAGCCGATCCGCGACCCGAGTAGGAGACGCTCATGAGCAGCAATCCCACCCGCCCCGGTCGGCACCGTCTCGGCATGGACAACGGCATCCACGCCATCCTCATCCCCGAGGTGGCCACGGCACTCGCGGAACACCGCCGCAACTGGTTCACCAGTGTGCTCACGCCCGCCCGCCACAGCTTCGCATCGATCCGGAAGCGCACGGCGACCATGCCGACCCGATGGGTGCCGGCCGCGGCGAACTGACCGCCCGCGTACGACGCACACAGTGGCCCCGCTCCCGCAAGGGAACGGGGCCACCGTCGTATCTACGAGAAGTGCGGAACATACAGAAGACCCCGACCCTGTGTACCAGGGCCGGGGTCTTCCGGTTGCTCAGGCCTGAGTGATCAGGCCGCTGCTATCAAGCGTTGCCCGACAGCTTCTCGCGCAGAGCGGCGAGCTGTGCATCGCTGGCCAGCGAGCCACCAGCGGACTCGGTGGACACAGCCGCACCCTCGTCGGCACCCGACTCGGAGGAGTAGTTGGTGCCGGCAGCGCCGGCAGCAGCCTCGGCAGCCTCGTCGGCGGCCATCTTCTCCATCTGAGCGGTGTGCATCTTGTGGCGACGCTCAGCCTCGGCGTAGCGGGACTCCCACTCCTCACGCTGCTTGTCGAAGCCCTCGAGCCATTCGTTGGTCTCGGGATCGAAGCCCTCGGGGAAGATGTAGTTGCCCTGCTCGTCGTACGAGTCGGCCATGCCGTACTTGGACGGATCGAACTCGGCGTTGTAGTCCTCGTTCGCCTGCTTCAGCGACAGCGAGATACGACGACGCTCCAGGTCGATGTCGATGACCTTCACGAGTGCATCGTCGCCGACGCCGACAACCTGGTCCGGAACCTCCACGTGGCGCTCGGCCAGCTCGGAGATGTGGACGAGGCCTTCGATTCCCTCTTCGACGCGCACGAACGCACCGAACGGAACCAGCTTGGTGACCTTGCCGGGCACGATCTGGCCGATGGCGTGGGTGCGGGCGAACTGACGCCACGGATCTTCCTGGGTCGCCTTCAGCGACAGGGAGACGCGCTCGCGGTCCAGGTCGACGTCGAGAACCTCGACGGTGACCTCGTTGCCGACCTCGACAACCTCGGACGGGTGGTCGATGTGCTTCCAGGACAGCTCGGAGACGTGAACCAGGCCGTCGACGCCACCCAGGTCCACGAAGGCACCGAAGTTGACGATGGAGGACACGACGCCCTTGCGGACCTGGCCCTTCTGCAGCTGGTGCAGGAACTCGCTGCGGACCTCGGACTGGGTCTGCTCGAGCCATGCACGACGCGACAGGACCACGTTGTTGCGGTTCTTGTCGAGCTCGATGATCTTGGCCTCGATCTCCTTGCCGACGTACGGCTGGAGGTCGCGGACACGACGCATCTCGACGAGCGACGCGGGCAGGAAGCCACGGAGACCGATGTCGAGGATGAGGCCACCCTTGACGACCTCGATGACGGTGCCCTTGACGGCCTCGTCCTTCTCCTTGAGCTCCTCGATGGTGCCCCAGGCACGCTCGTACTGAGCGCGCTTCTTCGACAGGATCAGTCGACCTTCCTTGTCCTCCTTGGTGAGGACCAGGGCTTCGACCTCATCGCCCACGGAGACGACCTCATTGGGGTCGACGTCGTGCTTGATGGAGAGCTCGCGGGAAGGGATGACACCTTCGGTCTTGTAACCGATGTCGAGCAGGACCTCGTCGCGGTCGACCTTGACGATGGTGCCTTCGACGATGTCACCATCATTGAAGTACTTGATCGTTGCGTCGATGGCGGCGAGGAAGTCCTCGGCGGAGCCGATGTCGTTGACGGCTACCTGCGGCGAGGTCACGGTGTTGGAGGGCATGTGTTGAGTTGCTCCGGACGGGTTGATAGTCGGTTGATGGTGTTCTGTCAGACAGGTGGACCGGCATGCCGTAGATCCCGGCCGAGCGCCGAAATCGACCCGACTTCCAGTCCCCCACGAGGCTTCTGCGTAATCCACCGGTCAATCTGCAACCGGTAGGGCGTACACCGAAGACACTCGCGAGCAACAGGGTACGCGACCTCGAGCTAGCTGGGCAAACCCTCAGGACGCCCGGTCGATTCACCTGGCGGTTCGACGCGCCCGGGCGGTCTCTACGCTTGACCCATGTCCGACGATCGCCATGCCGCCGCCATCTCCACTCTCGGTACCAGCGGGGTGACCCGCTCCCGGATAGGCACGGAGGACAGCGAACGCGCGAGCCGCGCGTGGTGGGATGCCGACGCCGACGACTACCACCGCACCCACGGCGAGTTCCTCGGTGTCGATTCCACGGCCGGCGAGTTCGTGTGGTGCCCGGAGGGGCTGCACGAGGGCGACGTGCAGTTGCTGGGCGACGTGGCCGGCAAGCGCATCCTCGAGGTCGGCTGCGGGTCGGCTCCGTGCTCGCGCTGGCTCGCCGGGCAGGGAGCGGATGTCGTCGGGCTCGACATCTCCATGGGCATGCTCGCGCGCGGCCTCGCGGCGATGGATCAGAGCGGCCGGTCGGTTCCGCTGGTCCAGGCCGGCGCCGAGTCCCTGCCGTTCCGTGACGCGAGCTTCGACCTCGCGTGTTCGGCTTTCGGGGCGGTTCCGTTCGTCGCGGATTCGGCGCGGGTGATGGCCGAGGTGGCCCGGGTGCTGCGGCCGGGCGGGCTCTGGGTGTTCGCGGTGAACCATCCGATCCGGTGGATCTTCCCGGACGATCCGGGCCCGCAGGGGCTGACCGCGACGCTGCCCTACTTCGACCGCACGCCGTACGTCGAGGTCGACTCCGACGGTGTCCCGACGTACGTCGAGCATCACCGGACGATCGGCGACCGGGTCCGCGAGGCCGTCGCGGCCGGGCTCGAGGTCCGTGACATCGTCGAACCCGAGTGGCCCGAGTGGCTCGACCGCGAGTGGGGCCAGTGGAGTCCCCTGCGCGGGCAGTTGTTCCCCGGCACGGCCATCTTCGTCACCCGCAAGCCGAACTGACGCGCCCGCCGCTCACAGCAGCTTCGACAGGAACGCCTTGGTCCGTTCCTGCTGCGGGTCGGTCAGCAACTGCCCCGGCTCGCCCGATTCGACGACCACGCCGCCGTCCATGAACACCAGCTGGTCGGCGACCTCGCGGGCGAACCCCATCTCGTGGGTGACGACGACCATCGTCATGCCGTCCTTCGCGAGTTGCTTCATCACACCGAGCACCTCACCGACCAGTTCCGGGTCGAGGGCGGACGTGGGCTCGTCGAAGAGCATGAGTTTGGGGTCCATCGCGAGCGCCCGCGCGATGGCGACGCGCTGCTGCTGGCCTCCCGACAGCTGCGCCGGGTAGGCGTCCGCCTTCGCGGAGAGCCCCACCTGGTCGAGCAGGTCGCGGGCCCTCTGGACCGCCTTGGCGCGGGGCACCTTCTTCACCTGCATGGGTGCCTCGATGATGTTCTCGAGGGCGGTGCGGTGCGGGAACAGGTTGAAGTGCTGGAACACCATGCCGATGTCGCGGCGCTGACGGGCGGCCGCCCGCGGGCTCAGTTCGTGCAGCTTGCCGCCGCGTTCGGCGTAGCCGACGAGTTCACCGTCGACGTACAGCCGGCCCGCGTCGACGCGTTCGAGGTGGTTGATGCAGCGCAGGAACGTCGACTTTCCGGAGCCGGACGGGCCGATCAGGCACAGCACCTGGCCCGCCTCGATCTCGAGGGAGATCCCCCGCAGCACCTGCAACGCGCCGTAGTTCTTGCACACACGCTCGGCGCGGACCATCGGTGTCGTCACGCCGCGCCCCCCTCGTCCTGCCGCTGTGCCTTCGCGAGGGCCTGCAACTGTCCGGCGGTGAGGGTGCGTGAGGCACCCTTCGAGTAGTGCCGCTCGATGTAGTACTGACCGATCATCAGGATGCTGGTGATCGCCAGGTACCAGGTGGACGCGACCAGCAGGAGCGGCACCGGGTAGAAGTTGGCGCCGGAGATGTCCCGGGCCCGGCCGTACAGTTCGCCGCTGTACGGCACCGCCGAAACCAGCGACGTGGTCTTGAGCATGCTGATCAGCTCGTTGCCCGTCGGTGGAATGATCACCCGCATCGCCTGCGGCAGCACGGTACGGCGCATGGTCTGCGCCCACGACATCCCGAGCGCGGTCGAGGCCTCGATCTGGCCTTCGCTCACCGAGCCGACGCCGGCGCGGACGATCTCGGCCATGTACGCGGCCTCGTTGAGGGCCAGGCCGATCACCGCGAACATGAAGGCGGCCTCGAGCGTCTTGATGTCGAGGTGCACGAACTGGGGTCCGAACGGGATGCCCAGGTCGATCGTCTGGTAGATGACCGGGAACAATCCCCACAGCACCAGCTGGACATAGACGGGTGTTCCGCGGAACACCCACAGGTAGACCCAGGCCGCGGACCGCAGGACGGGGTTGGGCGACAGGCGCATGACGGCGAGCAGCACGCCGAGCACGATCGCGATCGCCATCGCCAGCACCGTGAGCTGGATCGTCTTCACGGCGGCCTCGGTGATCCTCGTGTCGAAGAGGTACTGGCCGTACACCTCCCAGTGGAAGGACTCGTTGGTGGCGGCCCCGTAGACGAACAACCCGAACAGCCCCACCACGACCACCGCCGCGATCCACCGGCCGGGGTGCCGCAACGGGACCGCCTGGATCGGCTCCGGCTCGGCCGCCGTGTCCGGCGGCCGACTCTCGTTGGCTGGCATGCCTGTTCCCTCTCCCGTGCTCACTGGGTTGCGCCGTTGATGACCGAGGTGTCGATGATTCCCGCTTCGACGCCCCACGCTTCGGCGATCGCGCGGTACTGGCCACCGTCGATGAGGTACTGCAGGGCCTGCTGCAGGGTCGGCCCGAGGGGTGAGCCCTTCGCGATCACCCACCCGTAGGGGCTCGCGTCGTACACGCCGCCGGCCTCCTCGAGACGCCCGTTGCTGCGCTTGATCGCGTACGCGGTGACCGGCGAATCGGCCGACAGCGCGTCGACGCGGCCGAGGATCAGCGCATTCGCGACATCGTCCTGGCTGTCGTACTTGACCTTCCGGATCGGCGGTTTGCCGGCGGCTTCGCAGGCCGCGCTCTTGGCCGGAACCTCGTCGATGTCCTCGATGGTGGTCGTCTGCACACCGACCCGTAGTCCGCAGGCGTTGTCCGGATCGACGTCGTCCCCCGTCCGTTGCGCCCACTGCACGCCGGCGCTGTAGTAGGTGACGAAGTCCACCGATTTCTCGCGTTCGAGGGTGTCGGTGAACGACGACATGCCGACGTCCAGATTTCCCGCCTGCACGGCGGGAATGATCTTGTCGAAGTCGGTCTGCTTGACGTCGAGGGTGAGGCCGAGGACTGCGGCCACAGCCGTCAGGAGGTCGACGTCGAATCCGACGATCTCTCCGTCCTCGTCCTTGAACTCGTTGGGCGCGTAGGGCGGATTGGTACCGACCCGGAGGTGCCCGGATTCGGCGATCGCGGGAGGCAGTTGGTCGGCGATCGAGTCGACGCGGTGGACGTCGAGCGGCGGCAACTCGGGAACGAGTCCCTCGTTGTTCGTGACGCATCCGGTCGCCGTCATCGCGACCGACACCAGCAACGCAGCGACGACCGTCCGGACCGACCGTGTTCGCCGACCGCCGGTGGCTGCGGCCACTCGTCCGAACATCGGTCACTCCTCCCATTTCCGGCGGTTTGGACCCCGAAACCCTACTGGCTCGACGCCCTACCACGGAAGTTGATCATGGTCAACGCCTGAACACCCGCGCGATCACCGATTCCGTGAACTCGCTCGTCGATGCGAGCCCGCCCAGATCCGCGGTGGCCACGCCCGCCTCGACGGTGCGTTCGACGGCGCTGCGGATCCTCGCGCCCGCGGCGGCGAATCTCTGGTCGTGTCCGGTCGACGCCAGCCAGTCGAGGAGCATCGCCGCCGACAGCATCAGCGCCGTCGGGTTGGCACGGTTGCGTCCGGAGATGTCCGGGGCGGCGCCGTGCGCCGCCTGCGCCATCGCCTTCGATCCCGACGCGTTGATCGACGCCGCCGTGCCGAGCGACCCCGACAACTCCGCGGCCAGGTCCGACAGGATGTCCCCGAACATGTTCTCGGTGACGACGACGTCGTACTCCTCGCCGCGGCGCACCAGGTACGCGGCCGTCGCATCGACGTGCTCGTCGTCGAGTCGGACGTCCGGGTAGTGCGCGCCCACCTCCCGGCAGACGTCCCGGAACAGACCGGTGGTGGCGCGGAGGACGTTGGCCTTGTGCACCACCGTCACTCGCCGGCGTCGGCGGCGCGCGAGATCGAAGGCGGTGTGCGCGATCCGCTCGCACGCGTGCCGGGTCACCACCGCGACCGCCATCGCGACGTCGGGGGTGGGCATGAACTCGCCGCTGCCGGCGAACATGTTCCGGTCGGCGTAGAAGCCTTCGGTGTTCTCCCGGACGATGACGAGATCCATGTGCGGCGACATCGCGCGCACACCTGGCAGTGCCCGCGCCGGGCGGATGTTCGCGTAGAGGTCGAACCGCTTGCGGATCATCCCGCCGGGCGTCAATTGCGTCCGGAACGGCTCGGGATACGACGCGCTGTCGTGTGGGCCGAGGATCCACGAATCGAGTTCGGCGAGGGCGACGAGGGTGCTCTCGGGCGTCGGTGACCCGTGAGTGGCGATCGCGTCGCGTCCGATCGGGAGGGGCACCCACTCCACCCCGCCGAGTCCCACCGCGGCCACCGCCGCGTCGACGACGTCCCGGGTGGCCGGCACGATTTCGCGTCCGATGCCGTCGCCTTGCAGCAGACCGATCCGCGATTTCGGCAGATCTCCTGTACTCGCGCTCCCCATCAGGCAATCATTACTCACGATGGTCCAGTCCGTGGAGTTGCTGCTCGACCGCGATGTCGACGCGACCGTACGAGCCGAGTGGCGTCGGCTGTCGTCGGCGCGCCTACCGAGTCAGGACCGCATCACCGCGGAGTCCAATCGGCCGCACATCACGCTCGGCGTCGCGCACCGGGTTCCTCCCGAAGTGGAGGTCGCGCTGGTCCGCGAATTGCCGTCGGCCCCGCTGTCCCTGCGCCTCGGTGGTGTCGTGGTGTTCGGCAGCCGCCGGCTCACTCTCGCCCGACTGGTGGTGCCGACCACCGAGCTGCTGACTCTCCAGCGGATCGTCTACGAACTGATCGTCGACTGCGAGGGTGTGCCCTCACACATCGTTCCGGGCGAGTGGACGCCGCACGTGACGCTGTCGCGGCGGATCCAGGCGACGGATCTCGGGACCGCGATCGTGGTGACGAGAGCCGGGAGCCGGGACGTCGTCGGCCGGTCGTACGGCATCCGACGGTGGGATTCGGACGCCAAACGTGAGTGGCTGATCACACGGCAGCCCTGATCCGACGCGGCCGACGATCTCGCGCCGTTCGGATGCGGAAGAATTCGCGGAACGGGAGCGTTGAACGGGCCAACGGGCCGATCATCCTGAACGACTCCCCGACGATTCCCACCGGAAGGACCCCTGTGGCTACGCAGACTCTGACTCAGCAGAACTTCAAGCAGATCGTCGACGACAACGACATCGTTCTCGTCGACTTCTGGGCTTCGTGGTGCGGGCCGTGCCGCTCCTTCGCGCCCACGTTCGAGGCTTCCGCCGAGAAGCACACCGACGTCGTCCACGGCAAGGTCGACACCGAGGCGGAGCAGGAGTTCGCTGCCGGTGCCGGGATCCGTTCGATCCCGACCATCATGGCGTTCCGCGAGGGTGTGCTGGTGTTCAACCAGGCCGGCGCCCTGCCCCCCGCCGCGCTCGAGGACCTGATCACCCAGATCAAGGCCCTGGACATGGACGAGGTGCGCAAGCAGATCGCCGAGCAGGCGCCGTCGGGGAACTGACCGAACACCTCACGCAGCAACCTCTGGGACGCCGGCCGGCGCACGTCAGTGCGCGGCGGCGTCCCAGCTGCGTCCGGTGCCGACCGACACCTCGAGCGGCACCGACAGTTCGATGGCCGACGCCATCTTGTCCCGCACCAACTGCTCGACCCGCTCGCGCTCGCCGGCGGCGACTTCGAGGACCAGTTCGTCGTGCACCTGCAGCAGCATCCGCGACGCGAACCCACCGTCCTGCAGCGCGCGCTGGACGTCGATCATCGCCACCTTGATGATGTCGGCCGCCGTGCCCTGGATGGGCGCGTTGAGCGCGGCACGCTCGGCGACCTCACGGCGCTGACGGTTGTCGCTGGTGAGGTCGGGCAGGTACCGGCGACGACCGAACAGGGTCTCGGTGTACCCGACCTTGCGGGCCTGCTCGACGACCTCGTGCAGGTAGTCGCGGACGCCGCCGAACCGCGCGAAGTACGCGTCCATCTGCTGCTTGGCCTCGTCGGTGGAGATCTTGAGCTGCGAGGCCAGGCCGAACGCACTCAGTCCGTAGGCCAGGCCGTACGACATCGCCTTGACCCGGCGACGCAGTTCCGGCGTGACCTCGTCCATCGGCACACCGAATGCGCGGGAGCCCACGAAACTGTGCAGGTCCTCCCCCGTGTTGAACGCCTCGATCAGGCCCTCGTCGCGCGACAGGTGGGCCATGATCCGCATCTCGATCTGGCTGTAGTCGGCGGTGAGCAGCGTCTCGAAGCCGTCGCCGACGACGAAGCCGTCGCGGATCTGCCGGCCCGCGTCGGTCCGAACCGGAATGTTCTGCAGATTCGGCTCGGTGGACGACAGGCGTCCGGTGGCCGCGACGGTCTGGTTGAACGTGGTGTGGATCCGGCCGTCGTCGGCGACGGTCTTGAGCAGTCCGTCGACGGTCACCTTCAGGCGCGTCGCGTCGCGGTGCGCGAGCAGGTGCTCGAGGAACGGGTGCTGGGTCTTCTCGAACAGCGACTGCAGCGCGTCGGCATCGGTGGTGTAGCCGGTCTTGGTCTTCTTCGTCTTCGGCATCTCGAGCTCGTCGAAGAGCACCACCTGCAGCTGCTTCGGCGAGCCCAGGTTGATCTGCTTGCCGATCACCTCGTACGCCGCCTCGGCGGCCTCTGCGACGCGGGCCGCGAACGTGCTCTGCAGGTCGTACAGGTGTGCCGTGTCGACGGCGATGCCGGTCGCCTCGAGTTCGGCGAGCACCGCGAGCAACGGGAGCTCCATGTCGGCGAGCAGTCCGGTGCCCTCGATGTCGGCGAGTTCGGTGTCCAACGCGGCCGCGAGGTCGACGACGGCCCGCGCCCGCAGAATCTCGCCCTCGGCCGCCTCCGCGTCCGCCGCCTCTTCGTCGTCGAGCAGCGAAAGCTGTTGCTGGCCGGACTCTTCCACCCGAAGCTCCCGCTTGAGGTACCGCAGCGACAGGTCGTCGAGGTTGAAGGTGCGCTGCCCGGGTCGCACCAGGTAGGCGGCCAGCGCGGTGTCACTGGTCAGCCCTGCCAGCGTCCACCCCCGGCCCCACAGGGCGTGCATCGCCCGCTTCGCCTCGTGCAGGGCCTTGGGCTGCGCCGGGTCGGCGAGCCACGCAACGAGCGCCGCCTCGTCCTCGGGGGTCACCGTGGCCGCCGGAATGTAGGCGCCCTCACCGTCGGAGGCCGCGATCGCAATCGCGGTGACGTCGCCCCCGTAGGGGGTGCCCGCGCCGACGACGGACAGCCCGTGCCGCTCACCGGTCGACGCGTGGTCCGCGATCCACGCGGCGACCTCGCCGGGCTCCAGTGCCCGACCGCGAACCTCGAAGCCCTCCTCGGCCTCCGGTTCGGCGGAGGCCAGGGTCGCGAAGAGCCGGTCCCGCAGCACCTTGAACTCCAGGTCGTCGAACAGCGCGTGGATCCGCTCCCGGTCCCACGGAGCGAGCGCCAACTGGTCCGGCGTGTAGGGCAACGCCACGTCGCGCACCATCTCGGTGAGCTGACGGTTGAGGACCACGGCGGGCAGATTCGCCCGCAGCGACTCACCCACCTTGCCCTTGACCTTGTCGACCTCGTTCACCAGGTTCTCGAAGGACCCGTACTCCCGGATCCACTTGGCGGCGGTCTTCTCCCCGACACCCGGGATGCCCGGGAGGTTGTCGCTGGGGTCGCCGCGCAGGGCCGCGTAGTCGGGGTACTGCTGCGGGGTGAGCCCGTACTTCTCCTCGACCGCTTCGGGGGTGAAGCGGGTGAGGTCCGAGACGCCCTTGCGGGGGTACAGCACGGTGACGTCGTCGGTCACCAACTGCAGCGCGTCCCGGTCGCCGGTCACGACCAGCACCCGGTAGCCGAGAGCAGTCGCCTGCGTCGTGAGCGTGGCGATCACGTCGTCGGCCTCGAAGCCCTCGATTGCCATCACCGGGATGCCCATCGCGCCCAGGACGTCCTTGGTGATCTCGACCTGACCCTTGAACTCGTCCGGAGTCTTGCTGCGGTTCGCCTTGTATTCGGGGAACGCCTCCGCACGGAAGGTCTGCCGCGAGACGTCGAACGCGGCCGCGACATGCGTGGGCTGCTCGTCGCGCAGCAGGTTGATCAGCATCGACGTGAACCCGTAGACCGCATTGGTGGTCTGCCCACTCTGCGTCTTGAAGTTCTCGGCCGGCAGCGCGAAGAAGGCGCGGTAGGCGAGCGAGTGCCCGTCGAGCAGCAGCAGCGTCGGCCGCGCCGCGCCGGACGCGTCGGAGGTGTCGGCGGCAATCGAGGGCGAGGACGAGGGCGTGGATGCGGGGCTCACGGTTGACCAGTCTAGGGAGCCGTGCCGACAGCGCAGCCCTTCGTCCCCGCGCGTCGGCCCGCGGGCGGGCTCAGGACACCGTCGGACCGCCCTCAATCACCCGCGGTGTCGGCACCCAGCGTGTCGAGGACCACCTCGGCGACGGCCTTCATCGTCGTCCGACGATCCATCGCGGCGCGCTGCATCCACTTGAACGCCTCGGGCTCGGACAATCCCTGGGACTGCATCAGAATGCCCTTGGCGCGTTCGATCACCTTGCGGGTCTCGAGCCGATCCGACAGGTTCGCGACCTCGCGTTCGAGCAACGCGATCTCCGCGAACCGGCTCGCCGCCAACTCGACCGCCGGCACCAGGTCCGCCTTCGAGAAGGGCTTCACGAGGTACGCCATGGCGCCCGCATCACGCGCCCGCTCGACCAGCTCGCGCTGACTGAACGCAGTCAGGATCACCACCGGCGCAATCCTTTTCGCGGCGATCTCCGATGCCGCATCGATCCCGTCGCGGCGCGGCATCTTCACGTCCATGATCACCAGATCCGGACGCAACTCCTCCGCCAACTCGACGGCCCGCTGGCCGTCGCCGGCCTCACCGACGACGTCGTAGCCCTCCTCACGAAGCATCTCGACCAGGTCGAGCCTGATCAACGCCTCGTCTTCCGCCACCACCACACGCCGCGGCTGTCGTTCGGCACCCTGCGTGGCGGAGGCATTCATAGTCACCAATCTCCTCGAGTAGGCGCCCGCTGATCGGGGCGCGAACGGTTCGAGGGTACCGGTGGTTTGACTGGGGCCCGCGATCTTCTAGAGTAGGAACGCGCAACACGCCCTCGTATCCCAATTGGCAGAGGAAACGGATTCAAAACCCGTGCAGTGTGAGTTCGAGTCTCACCGAGGGCACCACGAAACACCACGGAACCGACAAGATCATCAGCCGGGGTTCACCGCGAACGTGGGACCCCCGGGATACCTATGAACCGAACCGGTACCTCATTCCGTTGCCTACTCCGAATACCGAGGGACACAACGGTCGACGGCACCGAGGATCTCGTGTCGCCGCGCAGTCCTCGCCGCCAGATCTGATAGCAAGACATCATGTGGCTGAACCGGATCGTGGCGATCGTGCTGGCGATCGCGTGCGCAGCAAGCCTGGGGCGACATCTGGTCGATGCGGCCGACGCACCCGGGTGGACATTCGCCTACCTCGAACTCTGCGTCGTGGCCGCGGCCGTCGCGGCCGTGCAACTCCTGCGCAACGCCGAGCGCGAGCCCGCCCTGTTCGCTGCTCTGGCCTACACGGCTTTCGGCGCGATCGTCATCGTCGGTGACGCGATAGCGGGTGACCACACCCGCGCCGTCATCACCGCGGTGACCCTGCCCCTCGTCCCGGGGTTCCTCCTCGGGGAGCCGCGCACGCGAGGGTGGATCAACCGAATGGCCACGTACCGCACCTGAACTGTCGGCCCTCGCCTCTAGGCTGAACTCGACCAGTACCGATCCGGGAGGTTCCCTGTGCCACCGAACGAGGTCCATCTGAGCCGTGAGATCGACGCGTCACCCGAGGCTGTGTGGCGGGTTCTCACCGATATCGATCACACCGCCGACACGCTGACCGGGGTGTCACGCATCGAACGGGTCGCGGGAACCGGGTACGACGTGGGCACACGCTGGCGGGAGACGCGGCGGATGATGGGCAAGGAGGCCACCGAGGAGATGTGGGTCTCCGAGGTGGATCCGCCGCGTCGGACCGTCGTCGAGGCAACCTCGTCGGGCACCGCCTATCGGACGACGTTCGAGCTCACCGGGCGCGACGGTCGAACCGATCTGACGATGACGTTCTCCGCCCGCCCCGACAATCCGACGCTGTTCACCCGACTGATGACGCTGCTGTTCGGGCGACTCGGTATGCGGGTCACGACGAAGGTGATGACGCAGGACCTCGACGACATCGCCGCGAGGGCTGAACGGCCCTGACCTGCACGCTCAACCGAGTACCCGTAGTCGATCCGATCATGCCGCCTCGGCGAGCGAATCCAGGATCGCACGATAGTGCAGGTGCGCGAAGAAGTGGCCACCCGTTCCGATGTTCAAGGTGGACTTGGGAATTCGATTGGCCAACTCGGTGACCCATTCCTTCGGGACGAGCCGGTCGGCATCGCCCCACCACACGTCGACCGGCACCTCGAGGTCCTCCGGAGCGAATCCCCAGGGCCGCGCCCACGCCCGGTAGTCCTCGACGACACCGGACGGGATGCGCAACCCTTCGCCGGTCATCGCGACGTAGTCCTCGAGATCGTTTCCGACGACCTCGGCGTCGGCCGACCCGAGTGTGCGGGCGAGCAGACGCGCGAACCGCTTCGGCATCGACCGTGACAGGAGTGACATCCCGTGGAACCATCCGGTTGCCAACCGGGGACTCCGTTGCGACAGACAGGTACACCAGCGGTCCATCGCTCCCAGCCGCGAGATCGCATCGTCCTCGGCCAACGGCAACGCCCCGGAGACGATGGCGACGCGACTGATCCTCGGCCCCAACGCGTAGCCCAGGCCGGCGGCGTACTGACCGCCCATCGACCAGCCCAGAACACCCACGCGTTCGACCCCGAGGCGATCGAGCAGTTCCTCGACGTCCGCCGCCCAGTCCAGCACCGTGCGGCCCGGGCTGGGATCGGACAGACCGATCCCGGGACGATCGGGAGAGATGAGCCGGATCCCGGCCGCCTCAGCCACGGGCGCCGCCGCACGGACGTCGAGCCGACACGACAATTCGCCGTGGGCATTGACCACGACGAAGCCGTCTGCGGGTCCGTAGTCGGCGAATCCCATCGACCGACCGTCACGCAGACTGATCACCCGATCCTCAGGCCTGACAGTCACTCTGGGCACAACGCACCTCCGACGTCCGCATCACGATAACGGTCGGTCGCCCGACTGTGACGGACTTCGCCACTTCGAGTTTCCGGCCGTGTCGGCGCAGGCCAGGCGACTGCCGGGCCCCACTGCGCGGCGCCCTTCGACGACCGTGTCGCTTTTGGTCGTTTGTTCGGATTCCGTCGAGCCGACGGCGCTGCACGAGTCCCGCTGGGCGGACACCCACGACGGAATCCGGTCGCCGCGCAGTCCGCCGATCCGGACCGCCGTCCGGTGGATGGGATCGCACATCGGGAATCAGTTAACTCATGCAATACTGCAACCCGTTCCGACGCCGGTCGCCGACCAGACCGGCCGATCAGGCTCGACAAGCAGATGAGGTTTGCATGAGCGACACCGCCACACCGGCCGTAGAGGGCTGGTTCACCACCGGGCCGGAGCCGGCCCTGATCGGCACCAAGTGCCGGTCCTGCGGCACGATTTCGTTCCCGCGGGAGACCACCTTCTGCAAGAATCCGGCGTGCTCCGGCGAAGAGTTCGACGACGTCGAGCTGTCGCGCTTCGGCACGGTGTGGTCGTACACCGATGCGCAGTACAAGCCGCCGGCGCCGTACATCGCGACGACGGATCCGTACGTGCCGTTCGCGCTCGCCGCAGTCGAGCTGCCCGAGGGACTGGTCGTGCTCGGTCAGGTCGCCGACGGCTTCGGTGTCAAGGACCTCAAGGTGGGCAACCCGGTGGAACTGGTCGTCGAGACCCTCTACACGGACGAGACGGGCGACCGCAGCATCTGGCGTTGGAAGCCGGTCGCGGCAGCGCAGAACGGGGCACAGGCATGAGCAAGAACGATGTGGCCGTCCTCGGTGTCGGCATGCACGCGTGGGGCAAGTGGGGCCACTCCTTCGTCAAGTACGGCGTGGCCGCTGCCCGTGCGGCACTGGCCGATTCGGGCATCGACTGGCAGGACGTCGACCTGATCGTCGGCGGCGAGACGGTCCGCAACGGCTACGGCGGCTACGTCGCCGGCGCGACGTTCGCACAGGCGCTCGGCTGGAACGGCGCCCGTGTCGCGACGTCGTACGCGGCGTGCGCGACGGGTGCGCAGGCACTCGACACCGCCCGGGCCCGCATCCTCGCCGGCCTGTCCGACGTCGCGCTCGTCGTCGGCGCCGACACCACTCCGAAGGGCTTCCTGGCTCCGGTCGCCGGTGAGCGCTGGGACGACCCGGACTGGCTGCGTTTCCGCCTGATGGGCATGACGAACCCGGCGTACTTCGCGCTCAACGCGCGTCGTCGTATCGACCTGTACGGCGCGACGGTCGAGGACTTCGCGGCGGTCAAGGTCAAGAACGCCAAGCACGGCCTCAACAACCCGTACGCGCGCTACCGCAAGGAAGTTTCGGCGGCCGACGTGCTCGCGTCGCCCGTGGTCGCGGATCCGCTGCACCTGCTCGACATCTGCGCGACGTCGGACGGTGGCGCAGCCATCATCCTGACCTCGATGGAATACGCCCGCAAGAAGGGCATCGTGGATCCCGTTCGGATCAAGGCGATTTCGACTGTCACACCGACGTTCCCGCAGACCATCATGGACATGCCGAACTTCTCGACGGAGTCGGCGTCCGCGGTCCCCGCACCCGAGCGCACGTTCAAGGAGTCGATCGGCGACGCGGCCTACGAAGAGGCCGGCATCTCGCCCGAGGACGTCGACGTCGCGGAGGTCTACGACCTCGCCACGTCCGTCGAGCTCGACTGGATCGAGGACCTGGGACTGTGCAAGCGCGGCGAGGCCGAGCACCTGCTGCGCGCCGGTGACACCACGATCGGTGGCCGGATCCCGGTCAACCCGTCCGGTGGTCTCGCCTGCTTCGGCGAAGCCGTTCCGGCACAGGCACTCGCACAGGTCTGCGAGCTCACCTGGCAGCTCCGCGGCCAGGCCGAGGGACGCCAGGTCGAGGGTGCGCGCGTCGGCATCACCGCCAACCAGGGCCTGTTCGGCCACGGCTCCTCGGTGATCGTCTCCGCCTGACCGATACCCGGCGGCATCGAAGCGCCCTTCTCCCCACCGGGAGAGGGGCGCTTCGCTATGTTCGACGGCATGACGGACACGGCGGACACCCTCGACGATCACGTTCGCCCACATCTTGATTCGTCCGCACTCGTGGTCATCGACATGCAGAACGACTTCATGGACGAGGGGGCGCTCCCGGTTCCCGGAACCGCTGCGCTGCTCCCCAACCTGGTCTACCTCATCGACGCGTACCGCCGGGCCCGGCGCCCCATCGTGCACGTCGTTCGGATCTACGCCGGCGACGACGTCGACCTCGTGCGGCGGGCGGCCGTCACTCGTGACGGCGCACCGCTGGCGCGGCCGGGTACCGCCGGCTCACAGGTGGTCGCCGGTCTCCTACCGGCCGACTCGGGGCCACTCGAGCCTGGACTCCTCGTGGAGGGCGGGTTCCAGGCGGTCGGCCCGTCCGAGACCGCCATGTGGAAACCACGCTGGAGCGCGTTCCACCGGGCCCGCCTGGACGAGCACCTGTCCGGACTCGACGTCGACACCGTTGTCGTCGCCGGCTGTAATTTCCCGAACTGCCCGCGCGCCACCCTCTTCGATGCGAGCGCACATGACTACCGGACCATCCTCGCCTCCGACGCAACATCCCAGGTCACCCCCGATCACCTCACCGACGCCCAGTCGATCGGAGTGGTGCCGATGCCTGTAGCAGCGATCGCCGCCCGCCTCGGCACCGTGTGAAACGGTCTATCACGCGGGATCCTCACAGTTGCGCAGTTCGCCACGGGCGCACGGTTTCTGGCCGTGTGGTCGCTTCACGCACCTCCAGATGTGACCCCCATCACCACGTTGCAGGTGACCCTGATCACGAATTGCACCGTAGTCCAAACCGAGAATCGGGCCCGTTCCGGTCGCCTACCTCCCGATACCGCCGGGCGCCGAGCGTCATCGTGGACGGCCGTACCGGAAAATCGACGGGTGACGCCGCACCCGATCCGACCTAGCGTCGTCAACGGCTCGACACGAACGAGCCACTGCCGTCCCGCTTCTCGTATCACTGCCCCGCGGGACCAGATTCGAAGACCTTCCAGGGCAGAAGCGAGGAAATCGCTTCCGGCGCCCACCGACGGGCCCCGGAACCCTCGTCATCCACCACGGAGAGGACATCACGCATGGCTGACATCACTGTCAAACGCGCACTCGGCACCGTCGCCGCCACCGCCGCGATGATCGCAGCACCACTGGTCATAGGCGCCGGCACGGCCACCGCCGCCTCCGGCGACTGGGATGCCGTCGCACAATGCGAAAGCGGCGGCAACTGGGGCGCGAACACGGGCAACGGCTACTACGGCGGCCTGCAGTTCAGCGCCGGAACATGGAGCGCCAACGGCGGATCCGGCCTTCCACATCACAGCTCGCGCGAGGAACAGATCCGGGTTGCCGAGAGCGTCCTGGCGACCCAGGGCAGTGGGGCGTGGCCGTCCTGCGGCGGGTACCTGTGATTCGTCCCTGAGCGAAGGGATCCTTCATGCGCTCTCAGCGTGTGAAGGGTCCCTTCAGCTCGGCAGGGTCAGTTGACCGTCACCGCCGAGAGTCGCCAGGGTCCGTCGCCGAGCAGTTCGAGTTGCCGGGTGTGGTGCTGGTCGACGGTGCTGCGGTGGCTGACGCTCACGAGCATGCAGTCCGGCACTCGTTCACGGATCAGGTGGTAGAGCGCGAACTCGAGGCCCTCGTCGACCGCCGACGTCGCCTCGTCGAGGAAGACGACCTGCGGGCAGATCAGCAGGATGCGGGCGAAGGCGATGCGCTGCTGCTCGCCGGGCGACAGGATCTTCGCCCAGTCCGCTTCCTCGTCCAGGCGGTCGGCGAGGTTGCCGAGTTGGACCGACTGCAGCGCCTCGACGATCCGGGTGTCGGTGAGGTCGTCGGGGGCTGCCGGATACGCGACGGCGCGGCGCAGATCCCCGAGCGGCAGGTAGGGAAGTTGGGACAGGAACAGCGCACCCTGCCCGGTGGGGCGGCGCACCCGGCCGTCGACGAACGGCCACATCTCGGCGAGGGCACGCAGCAGTGTCGTCTTACCGCTGCCCGACGGTCCCTTCACCAGCAGCGCCTCGCCCGGTTCGAGGTGCACGTCGAGGCGGTCGATCAGCACTCGCCCGTCGGGTGTGCGGACCGACACCCGGTCCAGGTCCACCGAACCGTCGTGTCGCTGGGTGCGCAGAGTCGGGAGTTGTCGGGACTTCTCGTCGGCGTCGAGCAGTCCGTCGAGCCGGATCAGGCTGGCCCGGTACCCGGCGAACACGTCGTACGACTGACGGAAGAACGACAGCGCGTCCGAGACCTGGCCGAACGCCTGCGCGCTCTGGGTGATGTCGCCGAGGGTGATGGTGCCGGCGAAGAATCGGGGTGCCTGGATGACGATCGGGAACACGACGGAGACCTGACTGACGCCCAGGTTGAAGCCGTTGAACTTCAGGGTCCGGAAGACGGTCTGCCACGCGTTGGCGATCACGCCGGCGAACCTGCCGAGTAGTCCGTGTTTCTCGACGCCCTCGCCGCGGTAGAAGGCGACGTTCTCGGCGCTGTCCCGCAGACGCACCAGGGCGTAGCGGAAGTTTGCGGTCAACCTTTCCTTCAGGAAGGTCAGCGAGATCAGCGGGCGGCCGATCCAGAACGCGATCACGGTGGCGGTCAGGATGTACGCGTAGACGAGCACGACCATGGCTCGGGGTATCTCGATCCCGAGAATCTCCATCGGACCGGACAGGTCCCACAGGATCCCGGTGAAGGACACCACCGTCACCACCGAACTGACCAGACCCATCGACAGGCTCTGCGTCGTGGTGGCGACCTCGGTGATGTCGGCCTCGATCCGCTGGTCCGGGTTGTCGATCGACTTGTCGATGAACCGTCCGCGGTAGTAGGCCCGGCCGCCGAGCCAGTCGGTGGTGACCCGATCGGTGAGCCAGCCGCGCCACAGGATCTCGAGCGCCTGCGCCACGTACTGGGCCAGCAGGGTCCGCACCACGTGCACGGTCGCGAGCACCGTGAACACCACGATCGACCGCCAGAACAGCGATTTCGCGTCGTCGAGCATGACGGGGTCACCGGCCTGGATGCCCTGCGCGATCAACTGCAGCGAGGTGTACATCTCGTTGCTCTGATACGACAGCAACACCATCACCCGGACGCCCAGGATCGTCAGGAACAGCAACACCACGATCAGCGACCACGGGCGCCAGCTGTCCCGCGTCGAGAAGTAGCGTCCGGTGATTCGCCAGAACTGCCGACCCCATCGGGTGTGCCGGGCGAGCAGGGCGCCGACCACCACGAAGCACACCAGTGCCAGCACGAACGCCCGGGAGGTCCACAGCACACTGGCCACGACTTCGTGGTTCCAGTCGATCGGTTCGTTTCGCATGAGGCTCCCCCATCAGGGATGGCATGCCGTGAATCGCGAACCAGAATTCTATCCGCCCCGGTGACCGCCGAGGAGACTCATGACCGAACCGGCTTCACCGCCGGGCCGGAAAGTGCCGAATGACGCCTTCCTGCACCACAGTTGCGATCAGCTGACCGTCGTGTGTGAAGAAGCGACCGGTCGCGAGGCCACGCGAACCGGCCGCAACCGGCGATTCGGTGGAGTACAGCGCCCACTCGTCGAACCGGAAGGGGCGATGGAACCAGATCGAGTGGTTGACCGTCGCGGCGACGATGCGATCCAGCCCCCACGACAGGCCGTGGGTGGTGAGGATCGAATCCAGCACGGTGGTGTCCGACGAATACGCCAGCGCCGCGGTGTGTACTCGGGAATCGTCGGGCAGGGCGCCGTCCGTGCGCATCCAGACCCGGTTGTGGGTCAGTCGTTCGCCCGAGTCCCGGAGCACCCACGTGGGGTCGTTGGCGTACCGCATCTCGATCGGTTTGAGGGCGTCGACGAACATCCGCAGCCGATCCTCGTACCCGACGAGGTGGTCCCCGATCGACGGCAACGCGTCCGGCCCCGCCACGTCGGGGATGTCGACGCTGTGTTCGAGACCCGTGCCCCAGTCCTGGAACGCAGCGAACATCGAGAACAGGACATTGCCGTCCTGGTACGCGGTCACCTGACGGTTCGCGAACGCCCGCCCGTCGCGATGACGGTCGACGCGGTACTCGATCGGCGCCTTCACGTCGCCCCCGCGGATGAAGTGGGCGTTGATCGCGTGGACCGGACGGTCGCCGTCGACCGTCCGTCCCGCCGCGACCAACGCCTGCGACACCAGTTGGCCGCCGAACGTGCGGCTGCCGACCTGCTCGGGGTGCCGACCGAGGTAGGTGTCCTCGCCGATCTGCTCGAGATCCAGCAACGCCAGCAGCGTCTCCAGATCGGCCGATCTCGACGGACGTAATCCTGTCCCCGCGTCGGTCACCCGAGTAGCCCCCTTCTAGTGGTCTTCCTCCCCGATCCGGTGCACGTGGATCAGGTTGGTCGAGCCTACTGTGCCGGGCGGGGAGCCGGCGACGATGACCACGAGGTCACCCTTGTTGTAGCGGCCGAGCGAGAGCAGCGCGTGATCGACCTGCGTGAACATCTGATCGGTCGACGCGACCGCCTCGACGATGAACGTCTCGGTACCCCACGACAGCGCCAGCTGGCGGCGCACCGCCTCGAGCGGCGTGAATGCCAGCAGCGGCAGCGGCGAGTGCAGGCGCGCCAACCGTCGGACCGTGTCACCGGACTGCGTGAACGCCACCAGCGCCTTCGCATCGAGACGCTCACCGATGTCGCGGGCACCGTAGGAGATGACACCGCGCTTGGTGCGGGGCACGTGGGTCAGCGGCGGAACGCGCGCCGGATCGGTCTCGACGGCCTGGAGGATCCGGGCCATCGTCTGCACCGTCTCCATCACGTACTTGCCGACCGACGTCTCACCCGAGAGCATCACTGCGTCCGCGCCGTCGAGCACCGCGTTCGCGACGTCCGACGCCTCGGCGCGGGTGGGCCGCGAGTTCTCGATCATGGATTCGAGCATCTGCGTCGCGACGATCACCGGCTTCGCGTTCTCGCGGGCGATCTGGATGGCACGCTTCTGCACCAGCGGAACCTGCTCGAGCGGAAGTTCGACGCCCAGGTCGCCGCGGGCGACCATGACCGCGTCGAATGCCAGCACGACGGCCTCGAGATTCTCGATCGCCTCGGGCTTCTCGAGCTTCGCGATGACCGGGACGCGTCGACCGACACGATCCATCACGGCATGCACCAGTTCGACGTCCGCCGGTGACCGCACGAACGACAGCGCGATGAAGTCGACACCGAGCGACAGCGCGAACTCGAGATCGGCGACGTCCTTCTCGGACATCGCCGGAACCGACACGTTCATGCCGGGCAGCGACACGCCCTTGTTGTTGCTGACCGGACCACCCTCGGTGACCCGGCACACGACATCGTCGCCATCGACGGCCTCGACCACCAGGCCGACCTTGCCGTCGTCGACGAGTAACCGGTCCCCTGGCTGCGCGTCCTGCGCGAGCTGCTTGTACGTGGTCGAGACGCGGTCGTGCGTGCCCTCGCAGTCCTCGACGGTGATGCGGATCTGCTCGCCGGTCTCCCAGTACGTCTTGCCCTCGACGAACCGGCCGAGACGGATCTTGGGGCCCTGCAGGTCGGCGAGAATGCCGACCGCGCGTCCCGTCACCTCGGATGCGGCACGCACCCGCCGATAGTTGTCCTCGTGATCGGAGTGATCACCGTGGCTGAAGTTCAGCCGCGCTACGTCCATCCCGCTCTCGACGAGCTCACGTACACGGTCGCCAGAGGCAGTCGCAGGGCCAAGTGTGCAGACAATCTTCGTACGTCGGGTCACGGGGAAAGCCTAGTCAATGTGAGGAACGAACTCTATTCGGCAGGGGAACGTACGGTGACGACCCGATGACCGTCAGACGACGGTCAGCGGGAGTGCCGTCGGATGGACGGGGGCGG
This sequence comes from Prescottella defluvii, assembly GCF_000738775.1. Classification (GTDB taxonomy): domain Bacteria; phylum Actinomycetota; class Actinomycetes; order Mycobacteriales; family Mycobacteriaceae; genus Prescottella; species Prescottella defluvii. The sequence goes on along the minus strand of NZ_JPOC01000035.1, from coordinate 1,834 downwards.
GCAGTTCCGAACTCCCGGTCAGGTAGACGTCGACGCCGCGTGCAGCGGACCGCCCCTCCGCGATGGCCCACACGACCAGGGATGCCCCACGGTGTGCGTCACCACACACGAAAACGCCGGGAGTCGCCGTCTGCCAATCGGATCCGCACGAGAGCGATCCTCGACGATTGGTCCCGAGTTCCAGGTCGTCGAGCAACGGTCCCGGTTCGACCCCTTCGAATCCGATTGCGAAAAGCGCGAGGTCGCAAGGCAGTTCGATCTCCTCACCGACCGGCACGATCACCCTTCTGCCCGAATCGTCACGCCCCAGCCGAACCTCCGCGAGGATCATCGACCTCACGTGACCGTCGGCGTCACCGAGGAAGCGCTGGACCGCAACCTCGTATCGGCGCACGCCGCCCTCCGCATGCGCCGGGGACGTACGCAGCACCATCGGCCAGGCCGGCCACGGAGTGGCGGATTCGTCCCGTTCCGCGGGCAGGGCCGGGTGGTAGTCCAGTTGAGTGACGGACGACGCACCCTGCCGGTGCGCGGTTCCGAGGCAGTCCGCTCCGGTGTCGCCGCCGCCGATGATCACGACGTGTTTGCCGCGCGCGGTGACCGGCGTCGGACCGTCACCCTCGCACTCGTGGTTGGAGGCGACGAGGTACTCCATCGCCAGGTGCACACCGTCCAGATCGCGGCCCACGACGTCGCGGTTGTCCCGCGCGTACAGGGCCCCCGTGGCGAGCACGACGGCCTCGTATCTCTCGCGCAGCGCCGACACCGACAGGTCGATGCCCACCTCGACCTCGGTGACGAAATGTGTTCCCTCCACTCGCATCTGGGTCAGCCGCTGGTCCACCACCGACTTCTCGAGCTTGAACTCGGGAATCCCGTACCGCAGCAGACCCCCGAGTCGGTCGTCGCGCTCGTACACCGTCACCTCGTGTCCGACGCGGGTGAGTTGTTGCGCCGCAGCAAGTCCGGCAGGTCCCGAGCCGACGACGGCGATGTGCCGTCCGCTGCCGAGCGCCGGCAGCACCGGCCCCACGTCGCCCTTCTCCCAGGCGGTATCGGCGATCGCCTGCTCGATCCGCTTGATCGTGACGCTGCCGGTGGTGTGGGTGTCGGCGAGCGAGAGCACGCAGGCGGCCTCGCACGGTGCCGGGCACACCCGCCCCGTGAACTCCGGGAAGTTGTTGGTCGCGTGCAACCGTTCCGCCGCCGCGCCCCACCGACCGCGGCGCACCAGGTCGTTCCATTCGGGAATCAGGTTCCCCAGGGGACATCCAGCGCTGCCGGAGTGACAGAACGGGATGCCGCAGTCCATGCACCGCCGGGCCTGCTCGGACACCTCCCGGGCACGGTCCTCGGCCGACTGCGGCTCGTACACTTCACGCCAGTCGTGGACCCGTTCCTCCACGGGGCGCTTGCGCGCCTCCTGCTTGCCGACGTGTAGGAAACCCTGCGGATCAGCCACGTGCCGCCTCCATGATCGCGGTGTCGACGTCCAACCCTTCGGCCCGTGCCATCCGGGTCGCCTCGAGCACCCGCTGGTAGTCGACGGGCATCACCTTCGTGAACAGTGCCGACCGCCGCGGCCAATCGGCCAGCACCGACGCCGCCACCGCGGACCCCGTCCACCGCAGATGCTGTTCCACCACCACCCGCAGCCACTGCAGATCGTCACCGTTCGGTGTCTGCAACGTCACCATCGCCGTGTTGATCTTCGACGGGTCCGGATCCAGGACGAAGGCGATCCCGCCCGACATGCCCGCGGCGAAGTTCCGGCCGATCGGCCCGAGCACCACGACCCGGCCCCCGGTCATGTACTCGCACGCGTGGTCGCCGA
>NZ_JPOC01000034.1 GCF_000738775.1 Prescottella defluvii | reverse complement strand
ACTATGCGCGGGTCGATGCCGCCGGTGCGGCATCCATCTCCGAAGTCGTTGCGGGACTGTGGACATCGGACGTTCTTCGGTGACGGACCCGACGGTGTCGCTCGCACGGGCGTGGACCCCGTCGGTGTTGCGGGAGCAGGGTGCGCGGTGGCGCAGCTGTGCCGGTCTGGTCGACGCAGAGGTCGACGGGTATCGACGGGCGGTGCGCGGCGCGCGGGACGTCTGGGGTGGGGTGGCCGCCGACGCGGCGTGGGCGCGGGCCGGGGAGATCGCTGCGATCGCGGACAGTGCCGTGGCGGCGCTGCGGGAGGCCGCCGATGCCGCGAATTCAGCTGCGGCGCAACTCGACGCTGCTCGGGACGTGATTCTGGACGCGGTTGCCGCGGCCCAGGCGGAGGGTTTCGCGGTCCCCGAGGACGGCGCTGTCGCGGTCCCGGCGGAGTTGTTCCTGGCCGCACCGGGGTCGGGGGTGGACGCAGCGCTGGTGACCGCCGTCGCCGAACGTCGGGCGCGGCAGCACCGGGCCGTGATCCAGGGTGCGCTCGGCGACCTGGCGGCGGCCGACGACCGCGCGACGCCGTTGATCACCGCCGCGTTCGCGCGGCTGCCCCGGGCCGGTGATCCGGGCACCGGATGGTTAGGCGTGCAGCGGTTCGTTCCGCCGCCCCCGGACGGTGCGGGCGCGGCCGCGAACCGGGCGTGGTGGGACGCGCTCACCGCCGGGCAGCAGCAGACGCTGGTCGAGACCGCCCCCGCGAGTGTCGGCAACCTGGACGGCCTCCCCGCCGCGGTGCGGCACCGGGTCAACACCGATCGTCTGCCGGCGGAGCGTGCGGCGCTGGAGGCGGAACACCGGGAGCAGTGGGGCCGAGTGACGAGCCTGGGCAGCGTCGAATCACTCTTTGCGCGAAAGAGAATCGCGGAGGCGGACCGGAGGCTGGCGGACCTGGACGCGGTCCAGGTCGCGATCGAGCAGCATCCGGACCGGATGCTGCTGCTGTTGGAGGTCCGTGCCGGTGAACAGGTGCGGGCCGCCGTCGCGGTCGGTGACCCGGATACCGCCGACCACATCGCGGTCTCCACGCCGGGGCTGAACTCCGCGGTGCGCTCGACGCTCGGTCCGATGGTGGACGAGGCGGTGGCGCTGCGGCGCGAGGCGCAGATCCAGTTGCGTGCCGCACCCGGCCGCGAGCACGAGACGGTCGCGACCATCGTCTGGGTGGGCTACGACGCGCCGCAGATGTCGGGGAGCGTCGTCGACCGGGTCGAGGGCGGACTGGCGGTGGCACTGGAGGATCGGGCACGGGCCGGGGCGTCGGACCTCGCCCGGTTCTACGACGGACTCGGCGCCGCACACACCGGATCCGATCCGCACGTCACTGCTGTCGGGCACTCGTACGGGTCGGTCACGACGGGGCTGGCGTTGCACGGCCCGGGCCGGCACGCGGTCGACGACCTGGTGGTCTACGGCTCTCCCGGCCTGGTCGGGGTCCGCTCGCCGAGCGATCTGGGTCTCGCGCCGGGACGTGCGTACGAGATGACCGCGGACGGTGACGTGATCGCCCGGCTCAACCGGTTCGGGCCCGGACCGTTCGGCGGTGGACCGCACGCGACCGACGGATTCACCCATCTCGCGACCGAGGCCGGCACGACACCCGACGGGGTGGCGCGCGACGGCGCGTCCGGGCACAGCGAGTATCCGCGCCCCGGCGCCGACGGACACCTGCGGACCAGCGGCTACAACCTGGCGGCGATCGTCGCGGGGTTGCCGGAACGGGCGGTCACCGTCGCGGGGGGCGCGGACAGCGGCCACCGCGGGTTCGACCCCGCCCGCACCGGATAGAGATGGTCGCTGCGCCACCCCCGACCCCGGTCGGGCGATCCCACGGAACCGTGTCCCGCCGCGGTGCGTCCACAGAGGTATGGGATCACTCGAGTACTGGTTCGGCACGGGGGACGGTGTGCCCACCACATGGACGTCGGTGGCCGATCTCGATCTCGACGCGGACGGCGAGTTCGACGCGGTACGACTCGATTTCGACGGAGACGGCCTGTTCGACGATGCGATGTGGGACAGCGACGGTGACGGCACCGCCGACCGCTCGGTGCTGGACGTCGGGGAGACGGCCCGGTACTTCGCCGATCCCGAACGCACCGGCGTCTGGGGCCGGCAGGTCACGGGGACAGCGCAGTCCGCGGTCCCGGCCCCGGCGCCGCAGTTTCCGGAACCGCCCGATCCGGCGGGATGGCGGACCGTCGACTACGACGGTGACGGTGCGGCGGACGACGCACTGGTCGACTTCGACGGTGACGGCGAACCCGATGTCGTGCTGGTCTCGACGCGGGAGACTTCCCGGTACGACACGGTGCTGGTCGCCGAGGAGGAGCCTGGACGGATGTCGGTGCAACTCGGCGACACCGACGGCGACGGCCGGTTGGACACCGTCCGGCGGGACGGGCGGTGACCGGTCAGACGCGGGTGCGGCGCGCGTTGAATGCGATCGCGACCAGACCCAGCGCGTAGACGCCACCGGCCGCGAGGACCGGGCCCAGCGAGCGCCCGTCGGGGGCGACCACCGTGGCCGCGGCGGCCACCGCGGCGCAGAACGCGATGTTGAAGATGGTGTCCTGCAGCGCGAACACCTGGCCGCGACGGTCGTCGTCGATCTCGATCTGCATCGCGGCGTCGCCGGTCAGCTTGACCGTCTGTCCGGCGAACCCGAGCAGGAACGCACCGGCCAGCAGCAGCGGTTGCGACAGTGTCGTGATCAGCGTGAACTGCACGACGGTCGCGAACGCGAGGGCGACGGTCACGGTGCGGGGGCGGCCGAGGCGGGGAATCAGCCAGGGGGTGACGAGCGCCGCGAGCAGCATGCCGGCCGCGGTCGCGCCCACGGCGACACCGAATCCGGCCAGTCCCTCGGGCAGCGAACCGGTGGTCGCGGGGTCGCGCAGGATCAGCACCATCACGAGGGTGTTCACGCCGAAGGCGATGCGGTGGGCACCGATGCCGATCATCGCTGTGGTGACCCCGGGCGCCTGCCACACCGCAGTCGCTCCGGTACGCAGCCCGGACAGGACAGCGGTCACCGTGCCTCGGGTCGTGGTGACGCCGTCCGCGGGACCCAGTGCGCGACGGCCGAATCCGCCCACCGCCCACGCGCCGATCACCGACCCGAGCGCACCGACCGCCACCGCGACACCGGAGCCGAGATCACCCTCCCCGATCGCGGCGATCACGGCCACCGCCGTCGCCGCGCCGACGGCCGAGAACACCGACCCCGCAGTGGCGAGCACCGAATTGGTTGGTACCAGCCAGCTTTGTCGCACCACATGGGGCAGTGAGGCGGAGACGCCGGCGAGCACGAACCGGCTGACGCCGATCGCGGCGAGCGCCATCAGCAACAGGGGCGTCTCCCCCGCGCCGGAGATCAGCAGTGCCGAGATGAGCAGGATCAGGCTGCCCCGCAGCAGATTCGCCCACAGCAACACCAGGCGCCGGTCCCAGCGGTCCAGCAGTGCGCCCGCGAACGGGCCGATCACCGAGTACGGCAGCAGCTGGACCGCGAAGCCCGCGGCGATCGCGAGCGGTTCGGTCTCGCGTTCGGGGTTGAACAGGATCGCCCCGCCGAGCGCGGCCTGGAAGAGTCCGTCGCCGAACTGGCTGGCGAACCGGACCGCCGTCAGGCGGGCGAGGCCGGGCGAGTGGCGCAGGGTCGTGGCGGCGGCCGCCCACGACCCACGAATCGAACTCCATCTGCGCACACGGCGACCCTATCGGGCGGCCGGGGTCGCCATCTCGCTCCGCCACCACCGCACCGTCGCGGCCGCGGCGTCGTCGAGTGCGGTCGGCTCCAGCCCCAGCAGTTGCTCGCTGCGCTGCGAGTCCATCACGAAGGGCGCCTCGAACTGGTACAGCGTCTCCGCGAGTTCCCGCGTGGGCCGGTGCACCGCCCCGACCGCGCGCAGTGCCCAGCCGGGCAGCGTGCCGACCGTGGGCGCCGGCACCTGCGCGGCCTTCGCGAACGCCTCCACCATCTGCCGTTGGGTCACCGCCGGCGCGGTGGGCGCGTGCAGCACGCTGTCCCACCGGTCCGGATCGTGCGCCGCGGCGATCATCGCCGCGGCCAGGTCGGGGACGTAGGTGAACGAGTGGGCGACGTCCGCGCGGCCCATCACCCGGATCGTCCTCCCGTTCAGGACCGACGGAACCATCCGCTCCCCCGCGTGGGCGCCCCGGACGTGCGGCCCGAAGAAGTCGGACGCGACGACGCTGACCGTCGGCGTCGGATGCGCCGCGCGGGCCGCGAGCAGACGCGTGCGCACACCGAGCTTGCCGGTCGTCGCGGCGCGCGGCCCGTCCTCCGTCATCGGTCCGTCCGGCCGGCCGTACGAATACAGGCTCTCCGGGAACACCACCACCGCGCCGATCCGTCCGGCGGCGTCGAGCACCACCTGCTCGGCGGCGGGCAGCTCGCGTTCCCAGACGCGGGCGTCGTAGGCGGAGCCGTGGATGCAGTGGAAGACGGCGGTGGCGCCGTGCAGTGCCGGCGCCAGGGCGGCGGGGTCGGAGACGTCGACCCGGCGGCGTTCGATCCGCGGATGATCCGGGCCGCTGCCCGAGCGGGTCAGCACCCGCACGTCGTGGCCGGCGTCGGCCAGTTGCTCGGCGACGGTCCAGCCGACAGGTCCGGCGCCGGTCACTACCTGCAGATTCGACATCACGTGCTCACTCTCTCGCTGAGGGATTCGGAAACGAGAGCACTGCTCTCTTTCTCTACGATGCGCCCGGGCCGGCAACCTGTCAAGAGCGGTGCTCTCTTTTGTTGACAGTGCTCTCGTTTCTCGGGCAGTGTGGGTCCATGACCGTCACCCCTCGTGAACGCGCCCGTGAACAGACGCTCGCCGAGATCACCCGTATCGGCCGCGAACATCTGGCGACGCAGGGTGCGGCCGCCCTGTCGCTGCGCGCCGTCGCGCGCGATCTCGGCGTCGTCTCGTCGGCGGTGTACCGATATGTCGCGAGCCGGGACGAACTGCTCACGTTGCTCGTGATCGACGGCTACACCGAGCTCGGAGCCGAGGTGGACGCCGCCGTCGCCGCCCTCCCGGCCGACGACCATCGCGGCCGTCTGCACGCCCTCGCCCGCGCGGTGCGCGCGTGGGCGGTCCGGGAACCCGCCCGCTACGCGCTGCTGTTCGGCAGCCCGGTCCCCGGCTACCACGCACCGGCCGAGCGCACGACCGGTCCGGGCACCCGGGTGATCGTCGTGCTGGTCGGCATCGTCGAGGACGCACATCGCGCGGGGGTGCTGTCGGTGCCGGCGTCGCAGGTCGATCCGGCGCTGTCCGCGGACCTCGACCGCATCCGTGCCGAGATGGGCCTGACGGTGCCCGACGAGGTCCTCGCCCGCGGTGTCATGGCCTGGGCGGCACTGTTCGGCGCGGTGAACTTCGAGGTGTTCGGGCAGTACGGCGCCGGCACGTTCGCGGATCCGGCCGCGCTGTTCGAGCACCACCTGACGGTGCTGGACCGGATCCTGGGGCTGGGCTGAGCCGTCGGGGCGTGGTCGACGACACGTCGACCCGATACCCCTTGGGGTATACAGTCGCGGGTGGAGAACGATCCCCACCCCAGGGGGTCTGGAGAGAGCGGGCAGGGTGGCCCTACTGTCGAGGTCCGTGGGCATCTTTCGGAAGTCGTACGGAACAGTCGACGTGCACAGGGCGCAGGACCTCGTCGAGCAGGGCGCCGTCCTGCTGGACGTGCGATCGCGTCCGGAGTGGGACGCCGGTCATGCGCCGGGTGCCACCCACCTACCGCTGCACGAGGTGATCGACCACGGCATCGAGGTGGTCGCGGGTCGACCCGTCGTCGTGATCTGCCGTTCCGGCGGACGCTCGGCGAACGCGGCGCGTCAGCTGTCCCGGCTGGGCGCCGAGACCTACCTGGTGCGCGGCGGCATCGACGCCTGGCGCCGCGCCGGCCTCGCGATCACCACTCCGGACTGACCCCACGTCACACGAGGAGTACACGACATGGCACTGCCGAAGCATTCCGGTTGGACCGTCGACCGCATCGTCCCGCTGCTGGGCGGATCCGTGGTGGGCACGAGCCTGCTGCTCGGTCGCACGCACTCGCCCAAGTGGCGGGGCCTCACCGCCTTCGCGTCCGCGAACCTGGTCCTCTACGGCATCGTCGGATGGTGCCCGATGAGCTTGCTGCTGCAGAAGCTCGGCGTTCCGCGCACCGGCACCTGCGCGGTGCCCGCACCCGCGAAGCCCGAGGGCGACGCGGCGTAATCCGTTCGCCCGCGAATCTCCCGTCGGGGGGCGTGTCGGTGAGATGATGAGCCGGTGGCGCACCCGGAGGAACCTGAGGATCGCACGGCATCGACTCAACCGGTGGTGCGGCCCGGCAGTCTGCTGGTCTCGTCCACCGATCTGACCGAGGCGACGTTCCGGCGGACCGTCGTCTACATGCTCGAGCACAACGACGCCGGCAGCCTCGGCGTCGTCCTCAATCGGCCCAGCGAGGCCTCCGTGCAGGAGGTGCTGCCGCAGTGGGCGCCGCTCGCGGCCAGGCCGGCGGCCCTGTACGTCGGCGGGCCGGTCACCCGGGACGCCGCGCTGTGCCTGGCGACCCTGCGTACCGGCGCCGACGTCACCGGCATCCCGGGGCTCCGGCGGATCGACGGGCGGGTCGTGCTCGTCGACCTCGACGCCGATCCCGAGCGGATCGCCCCCGTCGTGGAGGGGCTGCGGATCTTCGCCGGCTACGCCGGCTGGACCATCGGGCAGCTCGACGCCGAGATCGACCACGACGACTGGATCGTGCTGTCGGCGTTGGCCTCCGACGTGATCAGCCCGCCCCGGACAGACGTCTGGGGGCAGGTGCTGCGCCGTCAGCCGATGCCGCTCGCGCTGCTGGCGACGCACCCGATCGATCTCGACCTGAACTGACGGTGCGCTAGCCGACCAGCGTTCGCCGCACGGCGTCGATCGCAAGCTCGCGCGCGACGATCGTCCCGCGGCAATCCCGCAGGCTGTCGAGCATCAGGAAGTCGTGGACCATTCCCTCCACCCGGACGGCGGTGACATCGACGCCCGCGGCGCGCAGTTTCGCGGCGTACGCCTCACCCTCGTCGCGCAGGACGTCGGCCTCGTCGGTGATCACCAGTGTCGTCGGGAGCGCCGCCAACCGCTCCTCCGGCGCCCGCAGGGGCGACGCGTAGACGTCCGTGCGCTGCTCCGGATCCGGAATGTACTGGTCCCAGAACCACTTCATGCCGTCGCGGGTGAGGTAGTAGCCGTCGGCGAACTGCAGATACGACGCCGTCTCGAAGTTCGCGTCCGTCACCGGGTACAGCAGCACCTGCGCGCGCAGGTTCACGTCGCCACGTTCGGCGGCCATGAGCGCGAGCACCGTCGCCATGTTGCCGCCCACGGAATCCCCGCACACCGCGATGCGGGAGGTGTCCAGCCCGTACTCGCTGCCCTGCCTCGCGGCCCACAGCGCCACCGCGTAGTTCTGCTCGATCTGGGTGGGGTACATGGCCTCCGGGGCCCGGTCGTACACCGGGAAGACGACGGCGACACCCGCGCCGACCGCCAGTTCACGCACCAACCGGTCGTGGGTGTTCTCGTCGCCGAACACCCATCCGGCGCCGTGGATGTAGAGCAGGATCGGGACGTCGCCGGACACATCGACCGGACGCACGATGCGGGTGCGGACGGTGCCGCGTTCGCCGGCATCGACGTGCACCCACTGCTCCTCGACCATCGGCTTCGGCACACCGTCGCCGGCCTGCAGATCGGCGAGGATCTGCCGCCCTTGCTCGGGCGGGACCTCGTAGATTCGCGGGTGCGGTGAGGTCGCGTCCGTCAATTCCTTTGCAGCTGATTCGAGTACGGGATCGGGTGGATCGGGCAGGGCGGACATCGCGGGCTCCTTTGCGCTTTCGACGGGCCTGTCTCAGTGCGCGAAGTGCTGCGCCTTCGAGTGGATCGCGACGCCGTCCTGCCGCAGGTAATCGAGCACCGTGTGGATGTCGTCGAACAGCAGACGGGCCAGGTCTGCGCTGAATCCTTCGCGCACGACGACTCGCAGTACCGCGACGTCCGTGGCGTCGGCGGGCATCGTGTACGCCGGAACCTGCCATCCGCGGGCCCGCAATTCGTGGGAGATGTCGAAGACGGTGAAATTCTGCTCGCCGGTGAGTTCGAACGCGAGTACCGGGATGGCCGATCCGTCGCTGATAATCCGGAAGTCCCCTTCGTCGGCGAGCTTGCCGCTCAACCACATTGCGGTGCTCCGCAACGACTTCATGATGTTTCGGTAGCCGGAGCGTCCGAGGCGCAGGAAGTTGTAGTACTGCCCCACGATCTGGTTTCCGGGGCGCGAGAAGTTGAGGGTGAACGTGGGCATGTCGCCGCCGAGGTAATTCACCCGGAACACCAGTTCCTCGGGCAGTTGCTCGCTGTCGCGCCAGATCACGAATCCGATTCCCGGGTAGGTGAGGCCGAACTTGTGACCGCTCACGTTGATCGAGACGACGCGTGGAATCCGGAAGTCCCACTCCAGTTCCGGGTTGAGGAACGGCACCACGAACCCGCCACTGGCCGCGTCCACGTGCAGCGGGACATCGGGGCCGCCGCCTGCCGCGACGGCGTCGAGCGCCTCCGCGATGTCCTTCACCGGTTCCAGTTCGCCGGTGTAGGTGGTGCCGAAGATCGCGACGACACCGATGGTGTTCTCGTCCACCGCCGCCGTCACCTGCTCGGTGGTGATCACGTACCGGCCGGGTTCCATCGGCAGGTACACCGGTTCGACGTCGAAGTAGCGGCAGAACTTCTCCCACACCACCTGGACGTTGCTGCCCATCACCAGTTTCGGCCTGGACGCGTCGAGGCCGGCCTTCTCGCGTGCCTGGCGCCACCGCCACTTCATCGCGAGCCCGGCGAGCATGACGGCCTCGCTCGAGCCGATCGTCGAGACGCCCGTCGCCGACGCCGGATCGTCGTCGACCAGGTCCGGGGCGTTGAACAGCGCGGCGACCATGTTTACGCAGCGCTGTTCGATCGCCGACGTCGCCGGGTACTCGTCCTTGTCGATGAGGTTCTTGTCGAACGTCTCGGCCATGAGCGCGCCGGCCTCGGAGTCCATCCACGTCGTGACGAACGTCGCGAGGTTGAGCCGGGAACTACCGTCGAGCATCAGTTCGTCGTGGATGAACCGGTAGGCGGCCCGCGGATCCATGTCGTCCTCGGGTAGCCGCAGTGCGGGAACGGGATTGGTCGCGATTCGGCCCGTGTAGGCGGGCATGATGACGTCGCGGGATTCGTGGTTGTGGTGATGGTGGTGGTTGTTGCTCACGCTCGCCTCCGATAGGACTGCGGCTTTCTCGGACACACCTGACCTGCCCTCCATTGAACCTCAGGAGCGACGTCGGTGTGCGCGAACGCGAGTGCGGTCAGGTGACGACCGGCTCCGGATTCGTCCGCTTCGCGTAGCGCTGGGCGAGTGCGGCACACACGATCAACTGGATCTGATGGAAGATCATCAGCGGCAGCACGATCAGGCCGACGGGCTGGCCGGCGAACAGCACCGACGCCATCGGCAGGCCCGTCGCAAGGCTCTTCTTCGATCCGCAGAAGATGATCACGATCCGGTCGGGCAGGGAGAAGCCGAGCCTCTTGCCGGCGAACGCGGTGATGCCCAGGACCGCCGCCAGGATGAAGACGCACACCCCGATGACCACGGCGACCTCGAGCACCGTCACGGTGCTCCAGATGTTCTCGTTCATCGACGCGCTGAAGGCCGAGAACACCACGAGCAGGATCGATCCGCGGTCGACGAGCTTGGTCGGTTCCGCGTACTTCCGCAGCCAGTCGATGACGAGGGGACGGATCAGCTGGCCGATCATGAACGGCAGCAGCAACTGCAGCACGATGTCGAGCACCGACGAGAAGTCGACGGTCGCCTCACCAGTGGTGTTCATCAACAGGATGACCAGCAGCGGCGTGACGAACACGCCCAGCAGGTTCGAGAACGACGCGCTCACGATCGCGCCCGCGATGTTGCCCTTCGCAATCGAGGTGAACGCGATCGACGACTGCACCGTCGACGGCACCAGGCACAGGTACAGGATGCCGGTGTACATCTCGTCGGTGATCACGGTCGGCACCAGGATCCGCAGCGCCAGGCCGATGAGCGGGAACAGGACGAATGTCGACGCGAACACCACCGAGTGCAGGCGCCAGTGCTTGAGGCCCTGCAGCGCCTCGGCGGGGGACAGTCGGGCGCCGTAGAGCAGGAACAGGAAGCCGATCGCGATCTTGGTGGCCCAGTCGAGGATGGTCTGACCGGTGCCGGATACGGGGAACAGGCTGCCCAGAATCGCGACCGTTGCGATCGACAGGATGAATCCGTCGATGTAGAACCTGCTCAGAAACTTCACCGGCCAACGGTATCTTCCCCGCTATTGATCATGAAAGACGTTCAACTCGTTAACTGTGATCGTGTTTCGTGATAAGCAGGGGGAATGTTCGATCCGGTTCTCCTCAGGACGTTCCTCGCCGTCGAGCAGACCGGCGGGTTCACCGCCGCCGCGCGGCAGCTGGGTCTGCGGCAATCCACCGTCAGCGGGCACATCGCGCGGCTCGAGAAGGCTGCCGGGCGGGAGCTGATCGCCCGCGACACCCACACCGTCGAGCTCACCGCCGACGGCACCGCGATGGTCGGGTTCGCCCGCTCCATCCTCGACGCCCACGACCACGCGAGTCGCTACTTCGAGGGGTCGACGCTCACCGGACGGCTGCGGTTCGGCGCCGCGGAGGACCTGGTCGCGAAGGGGCTGCCGCAGATCTTGCGGGACTTCCGACGCACCCACCCGCTGGTGGACCTGCAGCTCACGGTGGGCCTCAGTCGCACCGTGCACGCCCAGCTCCGATCCGGCGAACTCGACCTCGCATTCGTGATGCGGCGGGCCGGTGAGACGCACGGCGACCTGGTGTGGCGGGATCGACTGGTGTGGGGTGGGACGCCGGAGTCGGAGTGGGATCCGTCGTCGCCGGTGCCGCTGGTGGCCTATCCGCCGCCCAGCATCACCCGCGCGTGCGCGCTCGGTGCGCTCGAGACGGCCCGTCTGCCCAGCCGGATCACGTGCCTGGCGAACAGCCGGGCGGGGCTGCGGGCGGCCGTCCTGGCCGGACTGGGTTTCATCGTGCATGCGCAGTCGCTGCTGCCCACCGAGCTGCGGCCCGTCGGCGAGCGGTTGGGGCTCCCGGATCCCGGCGACGTCGAGTTCGTGCTGCTCGGACGTGCCGGAACGCCCAGCGACCCGGAGAAGGCTCTCATGGAGGCGATCCGGGCATCGGCGCTGTGAGTGTCGGGGCGGCGGGCGGTCAGGACGGGGTGAGGCGCCGATCGGCCAGCGTGTTGAGTGCCCCGGCGATCTCGTCGGCCTTCGGGGTGGTGACGGTGAGCCGGTGCCCGCACGCGAAGGTCACCACGACGGCCGGTCCGGTGCGGGTGACGACGCCGTAGTTGCCGCGGCCCTTCACCTTGATTCCCCAGCCGCCGAAGTCCTGGAACGGCCGGATCTCGTCGACGCGGGCCCCGAGGACCTCGTCGGTGCCGTACTCGATCACCGACATCCCCAGGTTCTGCACCCGGATGCTGTCGCCGTCGACGACGACGCGGAACTGCAGCAGTGCGACCGACAGCAGCACCACGGGCAGGAACAGGCCCAGGGGCCACCAGGCTCCGGCCAGGTAGGCGACGCCGGCGGCGGGCGCGGCGACCACCAGCGCGACCCCGGCCAGCCCGCCGGCACTCATGCCGACCTGATCGGTGATCGGCAGGGCGACGGCGCCGCGCGGCAGGGCGGCGTCGGGGCGGTCGGTGGCGGCGACCCGGACGCGGTGATCCCGCAGCAGCGAGGCACCGAGCAGTCCGACGGCCGCGCCCAGCAGCAGGCCCACCACGAGAGGCTCGAACGGCATCTCGGCGTCGGAGGTGTCCGCGAGATCGAGTTGACCGACGATCATCGCCACCTCGCCGGCGAGGATCACCCCGACGATCGTCGAGCCGATCAACAGCATCATCCGACGCATCATCAGCTGAGCCTGGGCGAGCGCGGCGATACCGCAGCACCCGCCGCCGACCAGCAGCACGATGCCCGCCATCGACCACGCGCTCGTCGTCGGCGCCATGAAGCTGGTGGGGGTGTCACCGGACCATTGGGTCGCGATCTTCTCGGGCAGCCGGGGCGCGAGGAGATAGGTCAGTACGACGCCGGTCGCGGCAGCGAGCCCCGGAACGACGAGGCCGAAGACGAGACCGGCGGGGTCGACGACCCGAGGTCCGGCTGTGGGTGTGGTCACATACCGGATTCAATCAGGCCCGACGGATCAGGCGGGTTCGCACGCGCCCTTGAGGCTGCAGGCGCCGCAGGACGTGCCGCAGCCGCTGGTGTCGGGCAGCGCGCCCGCGGCCTTGGAGCCGAGGGTGCCGCCGGCGGCGACGATGAACAGGGCGGCGAAGGCGGCCACGATCTCCGCGGCGATCGCCAGGGCGCCGTCGAGCAGCAGGCCCGCGGCACCACCGATCACCAGGACACCGGCCGCTGCCAGCATCGTGGGCGCGGCGACCTTGTTGGCCAGGGCGAACGTCTCGTCGTCCCGCATCGATTGGGGGGTGCGGACGCCGAACCAGCGGTTGCGGGTGAGGCGGCCGGTCAGTGCGGCGATGCCCAGACCGGTAAGGGCGAGAGCGGCGACTAATAGCACGACAGCGACGATGACCACGACTACAGGATACGGGCCGGGCGCGCGGGCAGGTGTTGCTGGGTGTTCGGGGTGACCCCCGACGCTTTACCCTGGTTGACGGAATTCCCGTCATCCAAGTAGATAGCGACCACAGTGACCGAGCCAGTTCAGCACTCCGCATCCCCCGACGCTTCGACGCCGCAGCACCGCTACACCGCGGAACTCGCGGGCCGGATCGAGCAGCGCTGGCAGGACCTGTGGAGCGAGCGCGGGACGTTCAACGCGCCCAACCCGGTGGGTCCGCTCGCGGGCGACGTGCCCGCCGACAAGCTGTTCGTGCAGGACATGTTCCCCTACCCGTCGGGTTCGGGTCTGCACGTCGGTCACCCGCTCGGTTACATCGCCACCGACGTCTTCGCGCGCTACCACCGCATGCAGGGCCACAACGTCCTGCACACCCTCGGCTACGACGCGTTCGGTCTGCCGGCCGAGCAGTACGCGGTGCAGACGGGCACGCATCCGCGCACCACCACCGAGGCCAACATCGCGAACATGCAGCGTCAGCTGCGCCGTCTGGGCCTGGGCCACGACGAGCGCCGTTCCGTCGCGACCACGGACGTCGACTTCTACCACTGGACGCAGTGGATCTTCCTGCAGATCTACAACGCCTGGTACGACACCGCGCAGGGCAAGGCCCGCCGCATCTCCGAGCTCGAGGCCGAATTCGCTTCGGGTGAGCGCACCCTGGACGACGGCCGGGACTGGGGCTCGCTGGACGCCGCCGCGCGCGCCGAGGTGCTGGATTCGTACCGACTGGTCTACCACTCGGATTCGATGGTCAACTGGTGCCCCGGTCTGGGCACGGTGCTGGCCAACGAGGAGGTCACCGCGGACGGCCGCAGTGAGCGCGGCAACTTCCCGGTGTTCCGGAAGCACCTGCAGCAGTGGATGATGCGCATCACCGCGTACTCCGATCGCCTGGTCGACGACCTCGAGTACCTGGACTGGCCGGAGAAGGTCAAGTCCATGCAGCGCAACTGGATCGGGCGTTCGCACGGTGCACAGGTGAAGTTCGCCTCCCAGGGCGAGAGCATCGAGGTGTTCACCACCCGCCCGGACACGCTGTTCGGCGCCACGTACGTGACGCTGGCCCCCGAGCACGAGCTCGTCGACCAGTTGGTGGCGGCGGAGTGGCCCGAGGGCGTCGATCCGCGCTGGACCGGTGGGGCGGCCACGCCGGCCGAGGCCATCGCGGCGTACCGCGCATCGATCGCGGCGAAGACCGATCTCGAACGCCAGGAGAACAAGGAGAAGACCGGCGTCTTCCTCGGCGTCTACGCGACCAACCCGGTCAACGGGCACAAGCTGCCGGTGTTCATCGCCGACTACGTGCTCACCGGCTACGGCACCGGCGCGATCATGGCCGTGCCCGGTCACGACCAGCGCGACTGGGAGTTCGCGACCGCGTTCGGCCTGGACATCGTCGAGGTCATCAAGGGCGGCGACCTGTCGGAGTCCGCGTTCACCGGTGACGGGCCGCTGGTCAACAGCGACTACCTCAACGGCCTGGACGTCGCGGACGCGAAGAAGGCCGTCATCGAGCGGCTCGAGGCCGAGGGCGTCGGCACCGGCACCATCCAGTACAAGCTGCGCGACTGGCTGTTCGCGCGTCAGCGGTACTGGGGCGAGCCCTTCCCGATCGTGTACGACGCCGACGGTATCGCGCACCCGCTTCCGGAATCGGCTCTGCCGGTTGAACTTCCGGAGGTCGAGGACTACGCACCGGTGTCGTTCGACCCGAACGACGCCAGCTCCGAGCCCTCTCCCCCGCTGGCCAAGGCATCCGACTGGGTCAACGTCGAACTCGACCTCGGCGACGGCCTCAAGGACTACCGCCGCGACACCAACGTGATGCCGCAGTGGGCGGGCAGCTCGTGGTACCAGCTGCGCTACATCGACCCCACCAACAGCGAGCAGTTCGTCGCGCCCGAGAACGAGGCCTACTGGACCGGTCCGCGCCCGGACATCCACGGTCCCAACGATCCCGGTGGCGTCGACCTGTACGTCGGCGGTGTCGAGCACGCGGTGCTGCACCTGCTGTACTCGCGGTTCTGGCACAAGGTGCTGTTCGACCTGGGCTACGTCAGCTCCAGCGAGCCGTACCGTCGCCTGTACAACCAGGGCTACATCCAGGCATACGCCTACACCGACGAGCGCGGCGTGTACGTGCCGGCCGCCGAGGTGACCGAGGAGGACGGCAAGTTCTTCTACCAGGGCGCCGAGGTCAAGCGCGAGTACGGAAAGATGGGCAAGAGCCTCAAGAATTCCGTTGCGCCCGACGAGATCTGCGACGAATTCGGTGCCGACACGCTGCGCGTGTACGAGATGGCGATGGGTCCGCTGGACACGTCCCGTCCGTGGGCGACCAAGGACGTCATCGGTGCGCACCGCTTCCTGCAGCGGGCGTGGCGCGTCGTCGTCGACGAGGAGACCGGCGACCTGCGCGTCACCGACGCGGAGCCGTCCGAGGCCACGCTGCGCGCGCTCAACAAGGCGATCGCCGGTGTCGCCGAGGACTACGCGGCGCTGCGCGACAACACCGCCGTCGCCAAGCTGATCGAATACACCAACCACCTCACCAAGGAGTACCCGGCCGGTGCCCCGCGGTCCGCGGTGGAACCGCTGGCGCTGATGCTCGGCCCCATCGCCCCGCACCTCGCCGAGGAACTGTGGTCGCGGCTGGGCCACACCGAGTCGCTCGCGCACGGCCCGTTCCCGACCGCCGACGAGAAGTGGCTGGTCGAGGACACCGTCGAGTACCCGATCCAGGTCAACGGCAAGGTCCGCAGCCGCATCAACGTCGCCGCCGACGCGGCCCGTGAGGCCATCGAGAAGATCGCCCTCGCGGACGAGAAGATCGTGGCACTGCTGGACGGCAAGGATCCCCGCAAGGTGATCGTCGTGCCCGGCAAGATGGTCAACATCGTCCTGTAGCCACACCAGCTGAAGGGTCCCTTCGTACGCTCCCAGCGCATGAAGGGACCCTTCAGCTGTCTACCGGACAGGCACCCGGGCGGCGGAACCCGTCTAGAAGTTCCAGACGAGCGGCACGAGCCCGACGGACACGACGAAGAACAGGCCGATCATCACGATGCCGAGTTTCCAGTAGTCGCCGAAGCGGTAGCCCGCGGGGGCCATCACCATCATGTTGGCGGGGGTCGCGACCGGGGTCAGGAATGCGGCGGCCGAGGCGACGCACACGCTCATGAGTACCGGTGCGGCGGAGACGCCGAGCTGGGCGGCGGCGGATACCGCGATGGGGATGACGACGAGCGCGGTGGCGGTGTTGCTGATGAGCTGGCCGAACACCACGGTCAGCGCGAACAGTGCCACCAGGAGCATGGTGGGTCCGGCATCGCCGACGGCCGCGACGAGCAGCTCGGCGACCATCTCGCCGGCCCCGGACGTCCGGATCGCGGTCGAGAGCGGAATCATGCCGGCGACGAGTAGCACTGTGGTCCAGGAGATCCGCCGGTAGGACTGTTCGACGGTGAGGACGCGGGACACGATCATCGCGCCGGCCGCGAGCAGCGCCGCGAGGACCGGTGCGACGACGCCGGTCGCCAGCGCCGCGATCATCACACCCAGGATCGCCATCGCGCGCACGGAGTGTTTCCCGAGCGGTACCGTCTGCCGCCTGACGAGGTCGGGATCGTTGACGACGAGGAATCCGTCCCGGGCGATGCCGACCTCGAGTTCGTCCCACGGGCCTTCGAGCAGGATCACGTCCCCGGCGCGGAGCACCGTCGTCGTCGCCCCCTGATCCCTGCCCTGCCGGTGCACGGCGAGGACGACGATCCGGCCCTCGACGACCTGCCCCGCGTGGACCGGTTCGCCGACCAGCTGCGATCGCGGCGGGATGACGACCTCGACGGCCCCGTTGCCGCGGTCGATGAGCCGTTTCGCGACGTCGGCGTGGTCCAGTTCCGCGGCGACGTCCAGCAGGTGTTCGCCCGCGAAGCGGGACGCGGTCTCTCGGTCGCCGACGATGGTGAGCCGATCCCCCACCCGGTGGGTGCCGTCGGAGACCGGGCCGGTGGTGGCCGCATCGGTCACGGTGACGATGTTGATGCCGTCGTAGCCGCTCAGATCCCAGGCGCCGCGGGAGGTTCCGACGAGCGGTGAATCGACGGTGATGTGTGCGTGCAGTACCCGGCCGAGCGCGTACTGCCGGGTCAGGGTGGCGGCGTACCCGCTCAGGTCGGGGGGCAGGATCGCGCTGGTGCGGTCCGGGAGCAGTCGGTGGCCGAACAGTGTGATCACCAGCAGCGTGCCCACCACGAGCGGGACGCCGACGATCGCGAACTCGGCGAAGCCGAACGCACCGACGCCGGCGTCCTCGGCGCTGTCGGAGATGATGACGTTGACGGGGCTGCCGGTGAGCAGCAGGAGCGATCCGGCGCTGCCCGCGAACGCCAAGGGCATCAACAGCTTCGACGGTGCGATGCCGCGGCGCACGGCGATGACGACGACCATCGGCAGTAGCGCGGCGACCGCGCCGTTGAGGTTGATCACCGCGGTCAGTGCCGCGACCAGCACCATGGTCAGGACCAGGAGCCGGCGCGCACTGTCGCCGGCCCCGGCCATGAGTACCTGACCCACCCAGGTCGTCACACCGGTCGCCTCGAGTCCCTCGCTTACGACGAACAGCGCGGCGATCAGCACGATCGTCGGATCCCCGAAGCCGGCGAGCATGTCCGGCATCGTGATGACGCCCGTGAGATACAGGACGATCGCCGAGCCGATCGCCACCACCTCGACCGGCAGCCGGTTCCAGACGAACAGGACGACGACGGCTCCCAGGACGAGGAGGCTGATCGCGGCGTGGCTCATTCGAGGACGGCCGCCGCACCGATCACGACGACGGCGATCGCAAAGTTGATCAGGAGCAGCGGCCACACGAAGCGCAGGAACTTGTCGTAGCCGACCTTCGCCATCGCGAGACCACCGACCACGACCACGTTGGTGGGCGCGAACAGCAGCATGAGGCCGTGACCCATCTGGAACGCGGTGATGACCAGCGACCGGCTGACCCCGGCGAAGTCGCCGAGCGGTGCGAGTAGCGGCATCGCGAGCGTCGCGTGCCCGGAGCTGGACGGGATCAGGAACGCGAGCGGGATGTTGACGATCATGACGAGGATCGCGAACACGCCGGCGGACGCGCCGCTGACCAGCTGCTCCATCGCGTTGAGGATGGTGTCGAGGGTCTCGGTGTTGGTCATGATGACCGACACGCCACGGGCCAGCAGGATAACGATTGCGGGTCCGATCATGTCTCCGGCGCCACGGGTGATCAGCGAGACGGTCTTCTTCTCACCCATCTTCGCGACGATGCCGACGACGACGGCCGCGAGGACGAACAGCATCGCCAATTGTGGGAACCACCAGTTCAATTCGAACCAGTACGGCTCGGCGGCGGTGGCGTGGGTGGCGTCGTACTCGGCCGGGCCGGAGACGCCGCCGAAGATGCTCGACCACGGGATGACCGAGAAGATCATCAGCCCGAACGTGAGGGCGGTGATGAGCAGCACCAGCTTCTGGGTGCCGGTGAGCGTGCCGTCGACGTCGACCGGCTCGGACGGGGTCTCGTCGTCGTCCTCGACGTCGAATCCGACGAGCGACCGGCTCGGATCCTTCTTGACCCTGGACGCGTAGCGGAGCACGAACGCCACCGCCACCGCGGTCAGCACGACCCACAGGAACACCCGCAGCACGATGCCGTCGCCGATGGAGACCCCGGCCTCACCGGAGGCGACACCGATGGAGAACGGGTTGACGGTCGAAGCCATGCCACCGACCAGGGCGCCGAGGATGATCATCGAGGCGGACACGAGACGGTCGTAGCCCATCGCGGTCATGAGCGGGATCAACAGGGCGTAGAAGCCGAACGTCTCGACCGAGAAACCCATCGTGGAGCCGAGCAGCGAGAACAGCACCATGATCACGGTGATGAGCAGCCAGCCCTTGTCGCTGAGTTTCGTGGCGAGCTGGGAGACCGCGGTCTCGAGGCTGCGGGTCGCGAAGCTCACCGAGATGAATGCGCCGAGGGCTATGATGAACAGCACCACGCCGACGGAGCCGAACAGCCGGCCGAGGTTGTCGGTGTCGACGAAGCCGCTGGCCGGGTCCTGCACGCCGTACAGGCCGTTGACCGGCGCGAGGATCAACTGCTGGACGCGCTCCCAGAACGAGAGTGGAGACGGGACCGTCTCGAAGCTGCCGGGGATCGGGGACCCGTCCTCATCGGCGGCGAATCGGCCCGCGGGGATGAACAGTGCTGCGACCCAGACCAGGACGGTGACGATCGCGAGGGTCGTGACCGCGCCCGGGAACTCGAACTTCTTCTTCGCGGGTGCCGAATTACCTTCGGCACCTTTGATATCGGTGGCGTTGCTCACTTCTCCCCCTGGTAGGCGCGTGCGTACTCCACGAAGAACAGCGCCTTGGCGACGACGGCCTTCTCGAGTTCGTCGAGCAGGACCCGCTCGTTCGGTCCGTGGATGTTGGCGTAGCCGTCGGTCGCCCCGAACAGCAGCTTCTCGGCCTCGGGCACCGCGGTGTCCAGTGCCATCACGAGCGGAATGGAACCGCCGCCTGCCATCTGGCCGGCGGGCACACCCCACGACCGGCTGAGCGAGGACAGCGCGGCCTCGAAGGCCGTTCCGCCCTGCACGGCCGCGAAACCGTCGCCGGTCTCGCCCGCCGTGACGGTCAGTTCGAGCCCGAACGGGCGCAGAGCCCGCAGGTGCCGGACAAGTGCATCCTGCGCCTGGGCAGCCGGCTGCCGCGGATGGACCCGCAGGTTGATCACCGCGCGGGCCGTGGAGGCAACCGAGTTCACGGCGCCGTCGACCGGCGGAGCATCGATACCGGTGACCGTGATCGCCGGCCCGGACCAGATGCGTTCACCGAGCCCACCGGTCCCGAACAGCGGAAGGTCGTCGCGCACCTCGGCGAGCGTGCGGAACTCCTCCTCGGTGTAGGACGCCCCGGTCCACGGCTCCCGGAGCAGGCCGTCGACCGCCACATCGCCCTTGTCGTCGTGCAGCGTCGCCAGCGCCCGGATGAGCGCCAGCCGCGCGTCCGGTGCGGCACCACCGTAGAGGCCGTTGTGCTTGTCGGCGCCGAGCGTCGAGATTTCCACGATCACCTGCGCCGAACCCCGCAGCGCCACCGTGAGCGTGGGCGAACCGGGCCGGACACTGCCGACGTCGGCGATCACCATCGCGTCGGCGCGGAACAACTCCGGCGCCTCCGGCGGGTAGTTGTCGAACGGGCTGCCGAACTCCTCCTGGCCCTCGATCACCAGTTTGACGGTGACCGGCGGAGCGCCGCCGAAGATCGACAGTGCGCCGATCATGCCGACGACGTTGGCCTTCGAGTCGGCGGTGCCGCGGCCGTAGATCGCCCCGTCCCGCTTCGTCGGCTCGAACGGCGGCGAATCCCACAGCTCGACATCCTCGGCCGGGACGACGTCGTAGTGCGAATACATCAGCACGGTGGGGGCGCCCGGCGGACCCGGGACGGTCGCCACGATGACCGGAGCGGTCTTGCCCGGGATGACGAGATCCTCGATGTCCGCCACCTCGGCCTGCCGGAGCAGGTCCACGATCAGGTCGTGCGCCTCGAACAGCGGCTCGCTGGGGTATCCCTCGGTGGCGATCGACGGAATCCGCACCAGATCGGTCAGCGCTGTCTCGAGGGACGGCATCAGCTCCCGCGCCGTGCCCGCGATCTCTTCATAGGTTGTCGGTGGTGACTGCTCGGGCATCGTTGACCTCCGGGAAAACAGGACAGAAGAGCGTAAAAGTACCTTTCGGTTTCTTCCGGGCGCAGCAGATTCACCGACCGCGGTGCGCGTGTCGTGGGCCACATGGCCGTGTCGTCCGCGGTCCGGAAACAGCTGAAGGGTCCCTTCGTACGCTCCCAGCGCATGAAGGGACCCTTCAGCTGTTTACCGGACAGGCGCGGTCAGCAATCCGACGGCGCGGGCTCGCCCCGGAGTCGGGCGTCGACCCAGTCGAATGCGCCGGGGTTGCCGAGGGCTTCGCCGAGCAGGTGTTCACCGGGCACCTGTCGGTACAGGGCGGCGACGCCCAGGCCGCACTGCTCGTCGTACAGGTTGCGGGCGCCGAGGGCGGGGATCCAGAAGTCCTGTCCGCCGTTGTAGATGTACAGCGGGGTGCCGGACTTCATGCCTGCCATCTTCGTGATCGTGTAGATGTTTTGTGCTACAGGTGAATTGAGTGCGAACTTTATGTTGGCGAGTGCTTCGGCCGGCACGCCGAGGACGCCGACGAGGGCGAGGTTGTTGACGCACTGGTCCTTCAGGGACGAGATGCTCAACCGCTGCCCGAGACTGTTGATGACGGGGAGGATCTCGGGTCGTTCCCGCGAGATCCCGAACACGGCTCCGAGGAAGAGTCCACCGGCGAGGTTGCCGTTCATGGTGCGTCCGAGCATTTCGAAGTCGGCGGGGACGCCGCCGAACGCGGCGCCGACGATGTCGGGGGCGAGTTCGGGGGCGTACGAGTCGATCAGTTTGACCGCGCCGTGTGTCGCGATCGCTCCGCCGGAGTAGCCCATCATCGCCAGCTTGCTGGTACCGAACTCCGCGGGGAAGACGTTGCGCATCCCGCGGATGGTGTCGAGGATGGCGTGTCCGGCGACGTACGGTTCGGCGTACGCCATGCGGGGGCCCTCGTGGTCGGGGATGAGGACCGCGTAGCCGCGCTCCTCGGCCTTCGTGGTGACGGGTCGGAGGAATTCGAAGATGTTGGTCGACGGTGTGATGCCGTTGGAGAGCGTGTAGGACGGAGTGCAGGAGCGACCGAGTCCGTTGATCGGCACGTTGTTCACCAGTACCGGTCGCGGCCCGGGCCCGGGCCAATCCCCCGCGGGCACAACGAGTGTCGCGGTGGCGAACGACGGTGCTCCCAGTGCGTCGGTGGTCTTCACCTTGATCTGCTTGACCTCGCGCACCGGCCCGCGCAGGAGCTGCCGGGCCACCGTGGTCACGTCGCGGGTCTCGATGACCTGGCCGTTCGCCATGCCGGGCAGGCCGGGCGGGTACTCGTCGAAGAACGGATCCCCGACCGGCGAAGGCAGCATCTCCTCGCGCAGCGTCTCGAGGGGCGGGGGTGTCAGGTCCGGTGGTGACACCGACGAGTCGACCGAGCCCGGTATCCAGGAACCGAATGCCGAGCGGGCGAAGGAGGCGGTCCCCCACGAACCGGTGACGGGCGTCGTGCCGTTCGACGCGGTGCCGTCCGAACCCGTGCCGTCGGTGAGTGATCCGGGGCCGATGACCCCCTGACCGGCCGCGCTACCGGTCGATCCCACACCGCCGATGCTGGTGTCCGGCAGTGCGCTGCCGCTCGATTGGGCCGCGGCCGTGCCTGCGGTCCCACCCCCGACCACGACACCCACCGCGAGTGCGGTGACGAGTATCCGGCCCCAGAAACCCCCGTGCTGGATTGGCATGCGGCGGACGCTAGCACCGGGTTGTCGCGGCTCGAGCCGCTTCGGCGGTATGTCGGGAGTGTCCGGTGGGCGGGACCGAGCGGTGTGCGGGGAGCGTGGGCCGGGATACGCTCGCCGCCGAAAAACCCTGAAATACATTCCACGAGCAAAGGTTCAGTGATCATGGCATCCGCAGCAGACATCAAGAGCACCGTCGCCGCCTACATGAAGGCACTCGAGAGCAAGAGCGCCGACCAGGTGGCCGCGCTGTTCGCGGAGGGCGCCACGGTCGAGGATCCGGTCGGCACCGAGCCCAAGCGTGGCGTCGAGGAGATCCGCGCCTTCTTCAAGGCGATCGAGGCGATGGACCAGACCGCCGAGCTGCTGACCATCCGCGTCGCCGGCAACAGTGCCGCCTTCCACTTCCGCACCGTGTCGAAGGTCGGTGGCCAGACGTACGTCATGGAGCCGATCGACGTCATGACCTTCGACGACGATGCCAAGATCACCAGCACCCGCGCCTACTGGGCGCAGGAGGACATGATCGTCAGCTAGTCACTGCTGACGCGGGATCGGTCGCAGCACGATCTCGGTGGGGTGCGCGTCCCGGGGCGTCTCGACGGCGTTCCGGACCGCACCCGCCACGGCCTCCGGGGTGAGGAACTTGTCGGCGTCGTACTCGCCGCCCTCGTCCGCGACGATCGCGCGCTGCATGTCGGTGTCGATGCGCCCGGGGTGGATTGAGGTGACCCGCAGGGTCGGCTCCTCGAGTCGCAGCGCGTCCCCGAACGCCCGCAGCGCGAACTTGCTGGCGGCGTACGCGCCCCAGCCGGCGTTGGCACGCAGCCCCGATCCTGAATTGATCAGCACGACATGCCCGTTCGCGGCGCGCAGGGCGGGCAGTAGTAGCCGGGTGAGTTCGGCGACCGCGACGACGTTGGCCTCGAACGTGCGGTGCCACGTGTCGACGGTCGTCTCCTCGACGGTGCCGATCTGCGCGACGCCGGCGTTGTGCACCAGGACGTCCAACCGGTCGATGTCGGTGACGGCGTCGGCGACGGCGGCGTAGTCGGTGAGGTCGACGGGCCACGGCGCGGCGCCCAACTCTCCCGCGATCGGTTCGAGGGACTCGGCGCTGCGGCCACCGAGGATCAACTGGTGGCTGGGCGCGAGCGCGCGGGCGATCGCGGCACCGAGTCCGCGGCTGCCGCCGGTGATGAGGGCTGTCGGGTGCGGTGTGGGCATGCCCTCGAGGTTAGACCGAGGATCACCCGGCCGGTGACGTCAGCGTCGGCGTCACGGTGGCGTGCGCGGGCAACCCCGGACCGCCGGGGATCGGTGGACCGGGATTGTGGAACGGGTTGTCACCGATCGGTCCGGGCGCACCCGGACCGTTGCCGTTGGTCGGCAGGGTCGTCTCGTGCTCGGGGATGTAGCCGAACGAATTGGTCTGCTGCAGTCCGGTGTCCTCGGTCGTCGTCTGCGGCAGTTGGGGGAAGGCCGGGGTGGTGACGGTGGTGTCGTGCGTGGTGGCGAGCACGCCGACCACACCTGCCCCCAGCAGCGCCGCGCAGGCGAGCGCACACCATCGTGGTGCCGACCGTCCGTTCCGTCCGTTCATCGCATCACTCCTGGTCAACCGGCCGGTGTGGTGAGGGTCGGCTCACCGGGCGGGTGGATCGCAACGCCGGGAACGACGATGGCACCGCCGCCCAGTTCGAACGGGTCGTCCTCGATGTTGCCGCCCTCCGGTTCGATCGGGTCGGTCTCGAGGGTCGTCTCGTGTTCGGGGATGTAGCCGAACGAATTGGTCTGTTGCAGTCCGCTCGGATCCTCGGGGGTGTCGGTGCCCTCTTCCTCGGTGGTGAGCGTCGCGGGGCTCGTGTCGATGCTGTCGGCGCACCCGGTGACCGCTGCTCCGAGGAACCCTGCCGCCAGCACGGTGGCGGCCGCCGCGAGCATCCGGCTGTGCTGCGTGTACTTCTGCTGCCTCATTGTCCCGCCCTTCGAGCGTGTGCGTCGGCAGTCCCTCTCCAGCATGGCACCACCGCGTCCGGCGCGCAGAAACGATTCGTGGTTGTGACCGGACGGCCTGGCTTTCGACCGGCAGGTGTGCATCGCGCCGGCACCGTGGGCTGACGAGCCCCGTTCCCGCTGTTCGCGGGGCACCATTGGAGGCATGGCGAATCCGGGGCCGGTCGAGGCGCTGCGCGAGGTCGCGTTCTGGCTCGAGCGTGGCCGCGCCGACACCTATCGGGTGCGGGCGTACCGGCGGGCGGCGGACGTCGTCGCGGGCCTGACCGACGAGCAGCGGGAAATGCGTCGGCGCACCGGCGGCTGGACCGGACTACCGGGTCTGGGAGCGAAGACGGCGGCGATCGTCGAGCAGGCGATGTCGGGCGAGGTCCCCGACTACCTGCAGGAGTTGCGGGAGGCGGCCGAGCCGATCGGGTACGGCGGTGATCTGCAGCCGGCGCTGCGCGGCGATCTGCACGTGCACTCGGACTGGTCCGACGGCGGCAGTCCGATCGACGAGATGATGCGGACCGCCGCCGCTCTCGGGCACGAGTACTGCGCGCTCACCGACCATTCGCCGCGGTTGACGGTCGCGAACGGACTGTCGGCGGAGCGTCTGCGCGATCAGCTCGCGGTGGTGCGGAATCTCGAACGGGAGTCCGCGCCCTTCCGGATCCTCACCGGGATCGAGGTCGACATCCTGGACGACGGTGCACTGGACCAGGATTCGGACCTTCTGGACGAACTCGACGTGGTGGTGGCGAGCGTGCACTCGCACCTGCGCGCCGACCGCGGCGAGATGACCACACGGATGCTCGGTGCGGTCCGGAATCCGCGAGTGAACGTGCTGGGTCACTGCACCGGCCGGCTCGTGGAGGGCCGCCGCGGCAACCGTCCGGAATCGAAGTTCGACGCGGAGAAGGTGTTCCGGGCGTGCCGCGACCACGACGTCGCGGTCGAGATCAACAGCCGGCCGGAGCGCCGGGATCCGCCGAGCCGGTTGATCGAGCTGGCCGTCGACATCGGCTGCCTGTTCGCGATCGACACCGACGCGCACGCGCCGGGACAGCTGGCGTGGCAGGGGCTGGGGTGCGAACGCGCGATCCGCTGCGGTGTGGAGGCCGGGCGGGTCGTCAACACCTGGCCCGTGGACGAATTGCTCGCCTGGACGCGCGCGTTCGCGGGGTGAGTCGCAGAATGGGACGATGATCGACCCCGGATTCACGCCGACGCAACTCGCGGCCCGCGCCGCCTACCTGCTGCGCGGCAACGATCTCGGAACGATGACGACCGCGGCCCCGCGGCTGTATCCGCACATGTGGAGTTGGGACGCGGCGTTCGTCGCGGTCGGGCTGGCGCCGCTGTCCGTCGAACG
Organism: Prescottella defluvii; assembly: GCF_000738775.1. GTDB lineage: Bacteria > Actinomycetota > Actinomycetes > Mycobacteriales > Mycobacteriaceae > Prescottella > Prescottella defluvii. The sequence goes on along the minus strand of NZ_JPOC01000034.1, from coordinate 5,748 downwards.
GGCCGTCGTCGAACTCGACACGCTGCTGTCGGCGCAGTGGTCCAACGGGATGATCCCGCACATCGTGTTCGCGAACGGGGCCGACGGCTACTTCCCCGGTCCGGCGCGTTGGCAGTGCCGGGAGCTGGCAGGGCACGCGCCGATCGGGGTCGACACGTCCGGCATCGCGCAGCCGCCGGTGCACGCGATCGCGGTGCAGCGGATCCTCGACCACGCCCGGCGGCACGGTCGCAGTACCCGGGCGGTCGCGGAGGAGTTCCTGGACCGGCGGTGGCCGGACCTGATGCGCTGGCACCGGTGGCTTGCGCACGCCCGGGACCGCGGCGGCTCCGGCCGTATCACCCTGTATCACGGCTGGGAGTCCGGGATGGACAACTCTCCGCGTTGGGATACCCCGTACGCCAACGTGATTCCCGGTCCCGTCCCGCCGTATCGGCGGGAGGACGTCACCGTCGTCACCGACGCCTCGCAGCGCCCCAGCAACGGCGAGTACGACCGCTACCTGTGGTTGCTCGAGGAGATGAAGAGCGTCCGGTACGACGACGACGCACTGGCCGAGAAGATGAGCTTCGCGGTGGAGGACGTGTTCGTCAGCGCGATCTTCGCCCTCGCGTGCGACGTGCTCGCGACCATCGGCGAGGAGCATTCCCGTCCCCATGCCGACGTCCGCGAACTGCACCACTGGGCCGACCGCTTCCGCCGGGGTGTCGCCGCGACGGCCGACGAACGGACGGGGGCGGCGCGGGACTTCGACGTGCGCACCGGTCGCCCGATCGCCGCCGAGACGATCGCGATGTTCGCCCCGCTGCTGTGCGGCGGGTTGGACCGCCACGCCGAGCGCGCCCTCCTGCACACGTTCGAGGGCCCGCGCTTCTGCACGCACCCGGATCTGCGGTACGCGGTCCCGCCGTCCACGTCGCCCGTGTCCCGCGACTTCCGGGCCCGCGAGTACTGGCGGGGCCCGGTGTGGCCGGTGATGACGTGGCTGTTCTCGTGGGCATTCGCGCGCCGCGGGTGGGCGGAGCGGTCGGCGATGCTGCGTGCGGAGGGACTGCGGCAGGCCGCGGACGGCAGTTTCGCCGAGTACTACGAGCCGTTCACGGGTGAGCCCCTGGGCAGCATGCAGCAGTCGTGGACGGCGGCCGCCGTGCTGGACTGGCTCGGTTAGCACACGGTTTCGAACGTATCTGTGAACCGGCTGGGAGCGGATGAACAACGGCACGAAATCGGCGCGCCCGGTGAGGAAGTCATTTAGTCTCGGGCAATGCCGAGGAACCGTCGCCGCTCCCTACCGCGTGTCGCTGCACTTCTCCTGGCGGGGGCGGTGACCGTCGCGGCACCCGCAGTCGCAGTGGCGGCGCCCCAGGGCGTCGACGTGGCGTCGTGGCAGCACCCGAACGGTGCGGCCATCAACTGGTCGGCGGTGCGCGGTGCGGGATACGAGTTCGGCATGGTCAAGGCCACCGAGGGCCTGTTCTACACCAACCCGTACTTCGCTCAGGATTCCATCGCCATGCGGATCGCGGGGGTGGCGCGCGGCGCCTACCACTACGCGGATCCGTCGGCCTCGCCCGAGGCGCAGGCGGCGTTCTTCGCCGCGAACGCGCTCGCCGTCAACCAGACCGGCGGGTTGCCGCCGGTGCTGGACCTCGAGAGCACCGGAGGCCTCGCGGCGCCGCAGTTGATCGACTGGACGCGCCGCTACCTCAACGCGGTGCAGGGGCTCACCGGCCGCACCCCGATCATCTACACGTACCCCAACTTCTGGCGTACCGCGATGGCGAACACCACCGAGTTCTCGAACTATCCGCTGTGGATCGCCGACTACAACGGGGGCAACTACCCCGGCCCGCTGCCCGGCGGTTGGAAGAACTGGGCCTTCTGGCAGTACACCGACAGCGGCCGGATCCCGGGCGTGGGTGCCGCCATCGACCTCAACGTCTACAGCGGGGCGATGGGCGACATCAACATGTACGCCCGGAACTTCTTCGGGAGCTGAGCGGGCCCCGACCGGGTCAGGTCGACGCAACGGCTGCGTCGCGACCGGGTTTCGGGGAGAGTGGCCGGCATGACAACGCAATTGAAGGGCCGGACGGCCATCGTGCTCGGCGTCGCGCCCGGCAACGTCGGGCACGCGATCGCACGCCGCTTCGTCGACGACGGCGCCGCGGTGCTGATCGCGGGACGACGCCCCGACGCGCTGGCGTCGGTCGCCGAGGACATCGGCGCGCAGTGGCAGCAGTGCGACATCACGTCGGAGGCCGACCTCGACGCCCTCGTCGCCACCGCCCGGGAGCGCCTCGGCCGCATCGACGTCGGCGTCAACGCGACCGGGTGGGGCCTGCTCGCCCCCTTCGAGGACACCACGCGTGAGGATCTCGAGAAGATGGCGGCGGTCCAGTTCACCGGGCCGTTCCAGTTCTTCCAGCGACTCGTCGCGAACATGGCCGACGGCGGATCGATCATCCAGATCTCCTCGGTGACCGCGTCGATCATGTTCGAGAACCACGCCGCCTACATGGGCACCAAGGCCGGCATCGACCACGTCATCCGCTGTATCGCAAACGAATACGGCCACCGCGGGATCCGGGCGAACTCCATCGCCCCGGGCGGTGTCGCCGACGCTCCGATGTCGGGCGGCGGGTTGAACTACCCGCCGATCCGGTCGCTCTACCTCCGGGAGATCCCGCTCGGCCGGGTCGGGGTCGCCGAGGACGTCGCGAACGTCGCGGCGTGGCTCGCGGGCGATCAATCCGCCTTCGTCACCGGTCAGGTGCTGCAGGTCAGCGGCGGGCAGACGTTGAGGCGTAACCCCTCGATCGCCGACCTCGTCGGCGCCCACACCGCCGCGCAGGACTGACCGAAGACCCGGCCCCACACACGGAAACGGGGTGGAGGATACGAGTCCTCCACCCCGTCAACGTGTTCGGGACAGGGTGCGGCTACAGGCCGATCCGCCCGCCGCCGGACTTCCAGACCGCCACCACGGACGGACGCGGCTGCGCGGTGCCGCCGTCGGGCCAGTGCGACGACGGAGTCTCGATGCTGGCACCGTCGGTCTCACCGGGATGCTGGACGCACACGACGACGCGCTTCTCGTCGATGATCGGGCCGCAGGTCTCGGCACCGATCGGCACCGTGAGGAACTGCTTCGTCTCGCCGCGGCGCTCGCCCTCGAGCACCACCGAGAACAGGCCGTCGTTGGACTTCAGGGCGTTGCCGTCGGTGGAGATCCACAGGTTGCCGTGCGGGTCGAACGCCAGGTTGTCGGGGCACGAGATCGGGCTCACCTGCGACTTGTCGAAGCCGCCGAAGTAGGTGTCGGCGGTGGCCGGATCGCCGCACACCAGCAGCAGATTCCACGTGAACGCCGTGCCGGCGTGGTCGTCGTCGATCTCGAGGACCTGGCCGTTCTTGTTGTTGTTGCGCGGGTTCGCGGTGTCGGCGGGGGCCTTGCCCTCCTCGCCACGCTTGGAGTTGTTGGTGAGCGCCACGTAGACCTTGCCGGTCTTGGGGTTGGGCTCGAAGTCCTCGGGGCGATCCATCTTGGTGGCGCCCACCTTGTCGCCGGCGAGGCGGGTGAACACGGCCACCTCGTCGGCGCTCATGCCGTCGACCAGCGACTCGCCGCGACCGTCGTCGCCGGTGCGCAGCAACGGGATCCACTGGCCCTTGCCGGCGAACACGCCGGACGGCGGCAGTGCGCCCGAACCGTCGATCGCGTCGGGTGCGTCGCCGGTGAGCTTCGCGACGTACAGCGTTCCGGCGTCGAGCAGTGTCATGTTGTGGCGCATCGCGGCCTGGCTGTTGCCGGGCTGCATCTTGCGCGACGAGACGAACTTGTACATGTAGTCGAAGCGTTCGTCGTCGCCGCTGTAGGCGACGACGGTGCCGTCGGCGGTGACGTGGATGGTGGCGGCCTCGTGCTTGAACCGGCCCAGCGCGGTGTGCTTGACCGGGGTCGACGACGCATCCCACGGGTTCACCTCGACGACCCAGCCGAAACGGTGCGGTTCGTTGGGTTCGGCCACCACGTCGAAACGCGGGTCGACGCGCTCCCACTTGCGCTCGGACGCGTCACCCTCGATGCCGTAACGCTTGAGCCGAGCCGCGGCCGTCGGGTCGGTCACCCGGTCCGCGCCGGCGAAGTACTGGTTGAAGTTCTCTTCGCCGGAAAGCACGGTGCCCCAGGGTGTCACGCCGCCGGCGCAGTTGTTGAGCGTGCCCTTCACCCGGGTTCCGGTGGGGTCGGCGGACGTCTTCAGCAGTGCGCTGCCCGCGGCGGGCCCGGTGACGACGAAGTCGGTGAGGGCGGTGATCCGACGGTTGTAGGATCCGAACTTCGGTGTGAGACGGCCGGATCCGGCATCACCCTCCACCTCGACGACGGACAGACCGTGATTGGCCCAGCCGATCCGCACCTGCTCCTCGGTGGGGTTCTCCGGGTCGTAGCCGCGGAACATGAACGGCTCGGTGCTGTACTCGTGGTTGACCACCAGCAGGTACGCGTGCGGGCGGCCCTCGATCGGCAGCAGGCCCGCGAAGTCGTTGTTGAATCCGAACTGCTTCTCGGCGCCCGCGGCCGTCTGCCTGTCGAAGTCGAAGGCGGGTGCGTCGGCGAACAGTGGATCGCCCCAACGGATCACGACGGACTGCTCGTAGCCGGCCGGGACGGTGAGCGCGTCCAACTTGTTCGGCGCGACCGGGGTGAAGTTCGTGCCCGCGGGGGCCGAGCCCGACGCCGAACCGGATCCGAGGGACCCGCTGTCGACCGACCCGGGGGCGGCGGTCGCGGTGCCGTCGGAGCACGCGGCGAGCACACTGCCGGCGCCGACGGCGAGGACCGCCGCTGCGCTGCCCCGCAGGACGCCGCGACGGGTGACCGCGCTGCGGACGATGTCGCCGAAGTACTCGCCCGACGAATCGTTGGGAACGTCGTGGGCACAGGCGTTGCCGCACTTGTACTGGCAGGTGATCGACGCGCGTGAGGACATGCCGTCGTGCTTGACGAACAGTGCGAGTGGTTTGAGGCTCACCGTGGACTCCCGAAGTCGAAACCGGACACCGCCGACACGCGTCGGCGACGGATGCACCGTAGAAGCCCGGAACGAGCCGTCGGCGACCCCCGGGTGAACGGCAGGCCAACAGCGATCGGAGGTTGGGTGTCCGTGCTCAGCCGCCCGGCGTGAGCTGCCCGGTGACCCGGTAGAGGCGCCACATCTCGGGTTCGGTGCCGCCGTCGTTGCGCATCTCGAGCACGAGGGCACCGACCCCGCCGGACCCGGTCTCGAACATCGTCGGATAGCGGCGGTTGACGGCATCCGCGACACCGCGCTTGGTGTTCGGCACGGCCAGGATGTACTGCACACCATGCCCCGCCGGATCGTCGAGGATCTTGGTGAAGTCGGTGTCCGAGGTGATGACGAACTGCTTCGGATCGTCCGACGCGGTCACCACCGCGAACCCCTGGACGGTGTCGAGCAGCACGGACCCGTCGGGCAGATCGAGGTTGTCGAGGTACTCGGCGATCCGCCGCTCGGCACCGAACGTCCGCAGGATCGCGAGTTCGGCGGGGTCCTGCCGGCCGGGGACGATCGCACTGGCGATCGAGTGCTCGAGCGCGGCGAGTCGGGAGTTGCCCATCGCGACCGTCGTGATCGCGGTCGACCCGACCAGCAGGCACACCGCCAGCGCCACCAGCGGCGACGGACCCGGGTACGGCGGGATCGGTCGCGGGGTGGGTGCGGG